>NZ_CP151080.1:3705000-4005000 GCF_050821495.1 Ottowia caeni
TATTGACACCCTGGAGCTGCTTGAAGATTTGTTGCAGACCTATGAGGGGACGGTATTTCTGGTCAGCCACGACCGCGCCTTTCTGGATAACGTGGCCACCAGCACACTGGCCTGGGAAGGCCCTGGCCTGTGGCGTGACTACGAAGGCGGTGTGGAAGACTGGTTGACCCAAAGCGCGCGCTGGCGCGCATCGCAAGAGACGGAAACTACGCCATCGCCCGTGGCACAGGAAGCCCCCGCTCCAGCGGCCCCGGCAGCCATCGCGAAGAAGAAACTTTCTTACAAGGATCAGCGCGAGCTTGACGCTCTGCCCGCACGCATCGAAGCACTGGAGGCTGAGCAGAATGCTTTGCGAGCGGCGCTGGCTGATGGCTTGCTATACCAGACCGACCTGGAAAAAGCCGTGGCGATGCAAGCGCGAGACGCGAAGATTGATGAAGAATTGACAGAGGCACTGGAGAAGTGGGAGAGCCTCTCGGCATAAACTCGCTGCCCCATAAAACCGCTGCCAGAGCGTGCTCACACTCTGGCAGCGCCCAGGCGCCTATGAGCGCCGGGTGAACGGCAGCACCAGTCTGGAGGGATGCAATGCATCCCGGTAGATCTTGTGCGTAACGGGGCGGCCCACCGGCAAGTGATACGCATCCGGTGGCAGGAGCGAGTTGTGCTCGTCAGCCATCGGTTCGTCATTCATCAACTCTACCGTCAGCTTGTGGCCAGGCAGCAGAGTGGCCGCGAAGGGGTAGAGGCGAAGCACGTACTCCTCGATCTTGCCTGGCTCCACGGGAACCGCACGGTGGTGGGGATGGTAGGGGTTACCTTCCGTGGTGCGCTCGTCCAGCTCACGATGTGAAGCCTTGAGGAAACCAGTGGTAAGAAGCTGGCGCTTGCCATTGGGCGCCTCGTCCCACATGCGCAGGATCAGGTTTGTGTCGTCCTGGTCGATTTCCACGAAAAGATGCGCTGCGCCCGTGCCGATCATTTCCACGGGTTCTTCAAATACCGCAGTGCTCCAGCGCACGCATTCGGTCTTGTCGGTGACCGTTAGTGGCGCCTGGTAGAAGCCATCTGGGGCCGCATGTTCGGGGCCCATGAGTTCCGGCTCCGGTGACAGCTTGTGACGCGGGCGCAGGTAAAGCGGCTTGTACGCCACTTCCTTGGGCGGCCACTGCGTGCCGGTAGCAACGCTCCGCGTTCCTTCGACAAAGACCTTGACGGCAGGTTCGTCCATGATGCCGTTGTCGACGCCCTTGAGCCAGTATTCATACCAGCGGAACATCTTGTCGTGCTCTTCCAGCCAAGGGCGCGACTGCATCGGTGGATAGGGACCAATGTCCAGCTTTTTGGGTCCCTTGAGGACATTGAATAGCTCAATGTGACCGTCGAGGGTCCAGCCGCGGCCCTGGTCGATCTGCAGATACACAGGGATGTCGATGTTGGCGGCGAGCGTGATCGGGTTGCGTTCCTTGTACCAGGGGCCGTCGAGTTCGTTCATGACGATGTCAAACCAGAACTCACGATTTTTGGGATATTTGAGAACGTGAACCAGGTTCGGCCAAGCTGCAACATCCGGGTCTGCCAATCGCGCATCGACCAGCTTCTTCAGCTCTTCGGGTGAGTAGACATCCTGCATGCGCGAACGCACGTTGGTATGCGCAATGCCCGAATCGCCGCCACGGCCTTCGCGGGCTGCGCGAGGCATGAACCACATGATGCCGCCATGGTAAGTGGTCTCGTAGAAATCGAAGTGGCCACCGCTGACGAAAATCGCCTTGAGGTGCGGGGGACGCTCGGCAGCTGCCAGCACCTGCATGGAGCCAAAATAGGAGATGCCGATCATGCCGACATTGCCGTCGCACCATGGCTGCGCAGCCACCCATTCGATGAGGTCGTATAGGTCCTGACCCTGTGAGACGCCGCCGAAGTTGTAGTTGCCGATCATCACGCCGCCGGAATCTCCGGTGCCACGCATGTCGCCGATGACGTGAACGTAGCCCTCGTTGACGACGCGCGCGATGTCGCCAGCTTCAATACAGCCGTCCCACATGGGGCTGGGGCGGCGCTGCGGCGGCATGGAGAGGGCGAGCGCCTGCAACTCCTTGCCGTAGGCACTCATCGCGATCAACGCGGGCCGTGGCTTGTCGTCGGGACCATGATAGGCATCGACGGCGAGCTCTACGGAGTCGCGCATCGGGACGCGAATATCCTTGCGGACGGCAATGGTCTTGCCGCCTATGTTCAATGTTTCGTTCTTGCTCATGAATAACCGGATCAGTCGAGAGTGACGCCAATCTTGCGGACCACGTCGCCCATGCGCACGTATTCCTTCTTCACAAAGTCGGCAAACCCCTTGCGCGGCATGTTCGTCAGCGTGTAGCCGCGGTTGGTCATGGTTTCGCGGAATTCCGGGTTGGCCAGTGAACGGGCGACAGCGTCGTGAAGCTTGTCGAGGCGGGCCGCAGGGGTTCCCTTGGGTGCGAACAGGCCGTCCCAGGAAAAGATTTCGTAGCCGGGCACCGTGTCCGCAATGGTGGGGGTGTCGGGCAACATGGGGATGCGCTGCTTCAGGGACACTGCCAAAGCGCGCAGCTTTCCGCCCTTGACTTGGGCTGCCAGCGGCGGCACAACATCAATCATGAAAGAGACGCGGTCGCTCATCAGGTCGACATACGCAGCAGAAGATGCCTTGTAGGGAATTGCATTGACTTCGATGCCTGCCATCTGCTCCAGCATGGCGCAGGCCAGGTGCGACACTGTGCCGTTGCCACCGAAGGCGCAGCTCAGACCACCCGGGTTCTTCTTGCCGTACGCAATGATGTCAGCCACCGAACGGAAGGGCGAATTCGGGCCCACGACGAGGGCCAGGGCGGTGGTTCCGAACATGGCGACGGGTTCGAAGTCGTCAATGGAATAACCCGTCTTCTTGTAAAGAGCATGGTTCGTGCCCATGGTGCCCATGGTGCCGAAGATCACCGTATTGCCATCTGGAGCTGCCTTGGCGACATATGCCGTACCGATGTTGCCACCTGCACCAGGACGGTTCTCGACAATGATCGTGGATCCAAGCGCCTTGCCCAGCTCATTCCCGAAGAGCCGGGTCAGCGTGTCACCGCCGCCGCCTGGCGAGAAGGGAGCGACGAAAGTGATGGGATCCTTGGGCCAATCAGATGGTTGAGCCGCAGGCTGAGCAAACGCTACGGCGGGGGCCACAAGCGTGGCCATCAAGAGGGCTGCGCGTCGCGTCATGCGCGCCAATGGACTATGCACTTTTCCAGTCATGGGATTCTCCTGTTGAGTGGGTGGCACGGCAGGCGGACACCCTGCCGGATAAGCCGGCGAACGTAGGTCATCAGGATGGTAGGAGGCGGGTCGATATAGGTCAAATTGATATTAGTCATGCTTAAAATGAAATACATTCATAATCAGATTGACACGCTAGCCCATGGCCCATGAACCCAGAAAATTTCGACCTCAATCTCATTCGCGTCTTCCTGGCGGTGGCTCAGCATCGCAACGTCACTGAAGCAAGCAGGCGCCTGCATCTCACCCAGTCGAGCGTGAGCCATGCCCTTGCCCGGTTGCGCGCGGTCTGCAAGGATCCACTTTTCGTTCGCTCACGTGGAGGGATGGTGCCCACAGCAGTAGCACTGGCCATGGTGGAGCCTCTGGAGCAGGCGCTTAGATCGGTGCGCCATACACTGCACGGTGCCACGCCATTCGATCCCGCCACAGATGATCGCCAGTTTCGCCTGCTGATGACGGATGTGGGGCAGTCAACCTATCTGCCGCCCTTGCTGGAATACTTGAGCGCACATGCGCCTCAGGTGAATATCCAGGTACTCCACTTGCCGATGGATGCCTACCAAGCTGCTTTCGTGAAGGGAGAAGCTGACCTGGCCATTGGCTACCTTCCCACGCTTTACAGCGGTTTCCACCGCAGTAAGTTATTCGCAGTTCCGCAAGTGTGCATGTTGCGGGCGGGCCATCCGGACATTCATGGATCAATCTCGCTGGATCAATACCTGGCGGCGACACACATTGTGGTCGAGCCCTTCGGACGCGGGCCCGGCGTGGTGGAAAAAGCGCTGACCAAGGCGAGATTGCAGCGCAAGGTAGCGGTACGCCTACCCAACATTTTTGCCGGGCCGCTCATTGTTCGTCAGACGAACCACGTGATGACGGTCCCAGCGCATACGCATTTTCTACACGAAGAACTCACAGGCGTGCAGATGCTGCCTCTGCCCCTAAAGGTGGAAATCATGGATATCGAAATGCTCTGGCACGAACGCACGCATCATGATTCAGGCAATCGGTGGCTACGCAACGTGATCGCTGAACTATTCTCCACGCCACCACCGGGAGCACTTGAGCCACGAGTTGAGTGACGAGTTGCACGTCTCGCCAAGTCAGGTAGATGCATTCGCCACGGAGACTGAATGCATCAATCCATATGAAGGCTTCATTTCTTGGGGCGCTGCCAGTTTTCAAGGTTCATCTGCCGACCGCGAGCGACGCTCAAGGCGCCGGAAGGCACGTTCTTCGTGATGGTGGAGCCGCCCCCTATGGTGGCGCCAGCGCCGAGGGTGACGGGCGCTACCAGCACGCAATTGCTGCCTACGTGAACATCTGCCTCGATCACCGTGCGGTGCTTGTGGGCGCCGTCGTAATTGGCCGTGATGCTGCCCGCACCATAGTTGACGCGCTCCCCCACTGTGGCGTCACCCAGATAGGCCAAGTGGTTAGCCTTGGCACCTGCTGCCAACTTGGAGTTTTTCACTTCAACGAAGTTGCCAATATGCACTTCGGGCCCCAGTTCAGCACCAGGACGCAAGCGAGCGTAAGGCCCCACCAGCGCTCCGGCACCTACGGTGACTCCGTCACGCCCACCGTCAATATGAGTAAACGGATGGATGACGGCCCCCTCTTCAATGCGCGCATTCGCTATGACGCAATGCGCGCCAATTTTTACACCCGCCCCGAGTGTGACCGCTCCCTCGAAGATGCAGCCGACATCAATCTCAACGTCTTGCCCACACTCCAGAGTGCCGCGCAGATCAAAGCGCGCGGGATCAAGGAGGCGCACCCCCGCTTCCATGAGCCGCTCTGCGGCGCGACGCTGTACGCCGCGCTCCAACTCAGCCAACTGGATGGGGCTGTTGACACCCGCCACTTCCATTTCGTCTTCGATGGCCCATGCCACCACCGGAGTGCCATCGGCCACAGCATGTTTGACGACATCCGTCAGGTAGAACTCCTTCTGTGCGTTGTCGTCGCGCAGAAGGGACAAATACTGTTTCAGCAGTTTGGTGGGCGCCGCCATGACGCCGCTGTACCACTCTGTAATAGCGCGCTGGGCGAGTGTGGCGTCTTTAGCCTCCACGATGGCATGCACGGGAGAATCCTCACGACCGGGCTCAGCGCGAATGATGCGACCGTAGGCTCCGGCATCTTCGCCAGTGTCGACAGTGAGCAAGGCGATCTGCTTGCCACCGCACTGCTCCACCAAGTGCTTCAAAGTGGCAGGTTCGACCAGAGGGACATCGCCATTGAGAATGAGGGTGATACCGTCATCCGGCAACAGCGGCGCAGCCTGTTGCACCGCGTGACCTGTGCCTAACTGTGGTTCCTGGTGAACGAACTGCAGAGGGGGATGATTGCGCGAGTCGGCCTTACAGAACGCTTCCACTTCACCTGCCCCATGCCCGACAACCAACGTGGCGCCCCGCGCACCCAACTGCGCGGATGCTTTGAGGACGTGCGCGAGTAGAGGGCGCCCCGCCAGCCGGTGCAAGACCTTTGGCAAGCGGCTTTTCATTCGCGTGCCTTTGCCGGCCGCCATGATAACGACGTCGACGGGGAGTGTTTTACAAGAAGTGATGGATGCAGGCATAGGCCAGATTATCGGGCCTGCAGATGAAGCTTCGATGCTCCTCGTGGTTGTACTACGGGCCCCGCCTGCATTTTTGAGCTGCTCACCCCACGGCAGGGCCAGATGAAGCTCAACCTTCGAGCGGCTCCGTCGCTTGATATGAGGGTCGCTCACTCAGCTTGGTGTGCCATTTGGCCAAGCGTGGCGCCTGTTCGCGCCAGCCGAAGTTGTCGAAGCGGTAGTCAAAATAGCCGAGTGCACAGCCTACTGTGATGCTGCCTATCGACAAGGGGGCGGACGTCAACGCTTCTGCCTCAGAATCCAGCAGCTTCAAAGAGGTACGTGCCTTCAGCTCGAATGCATCTATCAAAGGCTTGAGGGGCTGCTCACGTTCACGTTCGTTACGCCACAGAATCAAGGCGTCGAGCAAGCCATCGCCAAATGCGTGCCAACGCAGGGACTGCCAGCGCGCTTCTCCCTCGCTCGGAAACAGGCTGCCGCCCGCTAGATCGTTGAGGTATTCGCAGATAACCACCGAATCAAACAAGGTCGATCCGTCAGGACGCACGAGTGTGGGGATCTTGGAGAGTGGGTTGTACTCCATGATCGAGGGGTTCGGCTTGAGCATGGCTGCTACCGAACGGACCAGCTCCAGACGAGGCACTACGTTGAGTTCATGCGCACAGATCATGACCTTGCGCACGTAGGGCGACTTGGGCGACCAGTGGAGTTGCAGTTTTTCGCTCATCAGATGACCTCCGCGGCGCGCAGCGCCTCAATGTGGGTAGATGTGTAACCCAGTTCTTCCAGAATAGATTGACTGTGCTCGCCCAGGAGCGGTGGCGCTGATCGAATGGGCAGCGATTCACCTTCGAAGCGCATGGGGCTGGCTACCAGGGGCACATCCACGCCCGCAGGGTGCGGCACTTGACGCAGCATCTGCCTTTCACGCACTTGCGGTTCTTCAAACACCTCGGCGACGCTGTTGATTGGCCCGCATGGCACGCCGACGGTGTCCAGCGCCGCGATCAGATCCTCGCGGGACCGCTGCGCGAACTCGCTGCGAAGCAGAGCAGACAGTTCACCGATGTGGCGCACCCGTTGCGCGTTCGTTGCAAAGCGCTCGTCGCTCGCCCACTCGTTCCTTCCAAACACCTGACACAGCTTGGCAAACTGGCCATCATTGCCCACGACCAGAATGACGTCGCCGTCTGCGCAGGAATAGACGTCCTGCGGCTGGATGTTGGGGTGCGCATTTCCGTTGCGTTGCGGAACTTTCCCGCTCACCAGGTAGTTCATGGCCTGATTGGCGAGGGTGGCCACTTGAACGTCTAGCATGGCTATGTCGACGTAGCCGCCGACACCCGTTTCGTTTCTCCGTGCAAGGGCAGCCAATACCGAGACAGCGGTGTACATCCCGGTCATCAGATCGACGATGGGAACGCCCACTTTTTGCGGACCACCGCCGGGCTTGCCGTCTTTCTCACCGGTGACGCTCATGAGACCGCCCATCGCTTGAATGAGGAAATCGTAGGCGGGCTGGTCGCGCCGCGGACCGGTCTGGCCAAACCCGGTGACAGAACAATAGATGAGGCGCGGGTTGATTTTGCGCAACGAAGCTTCGTCGAGTCCGTAGCGAGCCAGCGTGCCCGCCTTGTAGTTTTCCAGCACGATGTCAGCGCGCTTGGCAAGCTCCTTGACGATCTGCTGGCCTTCGGGCTTGTCAAGGCTGACCGTGATGGAGCGCTTGCCGCGGTTGACGGCCAGGTAATAGCCCGCCTCCTTGGTGGGCTGGCCCTGCGCGTCCTTAAGGAAGGGAGGTCCCCAGCTACGGGTGTCGTCGCCAACACCCGGCCGCTCGACCTTGATCACTTCGGCGCCCAGATCGGCGAGGATCTGACTGGCCCAAGGGGCTGCCAGGATGCGGCTCAGATCGAGAACCTTGACGTGAGATAACGGACCGGCTTGCGTGCTCATGTGAGAGAGATTGAATGCGGTGAAAAAATCAGATGCGGCTGAAGGATTACTTTTCAGCCAGGAGTCCCAAGGTGCCAAGCAACTGCTGCATGGCGGCCTTGTCCTTCTGCACGAAGGCAGTGGTCTCGGCGGGAGTGAGCTTCAGCTGCTCGGCGCCTTGGTTGGCCAGAACCTTCTGCCACTCCGGGTCCGCGCTCACACCCTCAAAAGCCTTGTGAAGGGTTTCGATGATCTCCGGAGGGGTTCCCTTGGGGGCAGCCAGCGAGTACCAGGTGGCCGTGGCCGTGCCCCCATATCCCAGCTCTGCCATGGTGGGCACCTGGGGCAACAGCGGCGTGCGCTGGGTGCCGCCGTAGGCGACTGCCTTCAGGCGACCTTCTTCGATGAAGGGCCTGGTGGCAGACAGGTTGAGCATGCCGAGCTGTACCTGCCCACCCAGCAGATCCTTCAGAGCAGGTGCCGCGCCGCCGTAGGGCACGTGGGTCATGCTGATCTTCGCGGCCTGAGCGAAAGCCTCCGCGCCCAGGTGGGTCGCGCCGCCCGTGCCGGCAGAAGCGTAGTTCAGAGCTCCCGGGTTCTTTTGGGCGTAGGTCATGAGCTCCTTCAGGTTGCTCACACCCAGGGAAGGATGAGCGACCAGCACATTGGGCTGGTTTGCCACCACGGCAATGAACGAGAAGTCGGCGATCCCGTCATAGGGAATTTTCTGCATTAGCGGAGTGACGACGTGCCCAGCTGAGGTGCTGATGAGCAGCGTGTAACCGTCGGGCTTGGCGCGTGCCACGTATCCCGTGCCGATGGTGGCGGCTCCTCCCGCCTTGGATTCGACCACAAAGGGCTGATTCAAGCGCTTTGAAAGCTGCTGCCCCAAGGCGCGGGCCATGGCGTCGGCAGGCCCCCTGCAGCATAGGGATGGACCAAGGTAACCGGCTTCGTGGGCCAAGCTGACTGCGCATGAGCCAGGGGAAGAATGGCTACAGCAGCCGACAACAGCATGCCTCGGCGCACAAACGAGGTGACGGACGATTTGACAGGCGATGTAACGGAAGAGGTCATGGTCATGCTCCAGTAACGAAGGTGATTACGGCTTTGACGGGATGCGAGGCTAAGTGGTGATTTGAGGGCTGGCAGGCTCGCCGAGCTCCCACCCTTCGCCACCTGGTGGCTTTTGCAGCATCGGACGGTGGAAAATCTCCCCCAGGCCTGCATAGAATGGACCGCCGAGACGGGCCAAGGGGCGCAGGGCGACGGAATCCACGCGATGGCCGTCATACACGGTGTTGGCCAAGTGGAAGGCAACTACCTCGCCGATGTAGAGCGTATTGATACCGCGCCCGAGCTTCACTGCCTGATCCAGCCGGCACTCCATCTGGACAGGCGCACTCGCGATGCGGGGTACCCGCACATGCTTGCTGGGAAGCAAATCAATGCCGAGCACTTCTGTCTCACTCACGTCGGGGCCAAACTCCTGAGCGCTGCGATGCATGAGTTCCATATCGGCTTCAGTGGCAATGTTCACAACAAACTCGCCAGTGGCGGCGATGTTGCGCGCGGTGTCCTTGATGCTTCCACTGCCTGGCCGCAACGCCACATTGACCGCCAGCATGGGTGGGCTGGTGGCGACGTAGTTGAAAGAGCTGAACGGTGCCGCATTCACACGCCCTTGTTCGTCGACTGTGGTGATCCAGGCGATCGGGCGTGGCACTACGCATCCCACAAGAAGGCGGTAGGCGGTTTCAGTGTCGAGAGCCTCACCGTCAACCAGATGAAAATGTTCTTGCTTCATGACGTTATCTGTAAAGCCGATCAGGGTTGTTGGTCAGGATCTGCTGCACCGCGGCATCGCCACCCGCCCAGTCCATGAACATGTCGAGGAGGCGAACAGTGTCAGGGGTGGGAGTCACTCGCAAGTGCGGCCAGTCACTGCCCCAAACCAGTCGCTCTGGGTTGGCGGCGATCATCTGTTGCTGGAAGGCGCGACCAACCTCCCAGTCAGGCTCCTGCAGCAGATTGCGATAGGCACACAGTTTCACCCACACGTTGCCGCTTTCAAGGAGATTCAACAACGTACGGAAACCGGGCTCATTGATGCCTGCCCGAGGATCGAAGCCACCCATATGGTCGATGACAACGGGAATAGGCAGTTCGCGAAGTTCGTGGGCAATTTCAGGGAGGGCCTTGCAATCTGTCCATACCTCGGCGTGAAGGCCGGCATCCGCCAGGGTGGGGACAAGCGCTCGAAGATCCGCCATGGAGGCGCTGCCGGCAAAGTTCGTACCGGCCCCGCTGCGATGGCTGAACCTCGCACCTCTGACTCCCCGCTCACGCAACCCTGTCAGCGGCAAGGGGCTGTCTGGCCTGACCACGACAACGCCTCGCAGTGTGGGTTGTGCCGCCAGAGCATGCAGGAGCAGGGAATGATCATCGCCGTAAGCGCTTGGATGAACCAGCACGCCATGTCTCAGTCCCAGGCGGCGCAGCAGCGCCGTGTACTGCTGCTCTACCGCTTCCGGCGGCGTGTAGCTGCGCTCTGGCGATAGCGGAAACCTCTCGTAGGGTCCAAACAGGTGAGCATGGCAGTCCCAGCCACCGAGGTTGTTTTCGGTAGCAGTCACGGCAGCGCTCCTTCCTGAGGCAGTGCGAAGGCGGGCTCGACGCCTTCAGGCAAGGGAATTTCATGGCAATTGAGGGTCATTGCCACCATGGTGTAGTAGCCCACCAGGGCGGTGAGCTCCACCACGGTGCGGACGCCAAAGCGGTTGACAACCGCCGCATGTGTGTCGTCGGACACCGATTTGTACTTATTCAGTTCGGTGGCATAGCGCCAGATGACAGCATCGTCTTCGGACATTCCGACAGGTTCTACCTGTGCGAGCAAGGCTTCCAGAATGGGCGCTTCGATTCCAGCTTTTTCCCCCTCGATGCGGTGGGCATACCACTCAAACGGTGAATTGCAGGCACGGCCAGTGATGAGAATGGCCATCTCGGACAGCCGCGGCGGCAGAGAGGTTTCGTAACGAAGCATGGCGCCCAGGCCTTGCCATTTTTCCGCAAGCTCCGCGTTGTGCAAGGCAGCTCGCAACGGGCCCTGAATCCTTCCGCGCGGCCCAGAAACGATCTTATCGAGCACAGCACGCTGTGCGGGGTTCATGTCTTCGGAAGGAAACAGTGGAATGCGTGGCATATGCGATGTGGGAAGTGATGGACTTCGCTGTAGTCTTGATAGTCAGGTGGCAGATTAGCGCCCGGTGAAAACCGGTGGACGCTTTTCGGCAAAGGCGAGTTGCGCTTCCCGCGCATCGTCGGTCTTGGCAATCTGCGCCGTCATGTCCTGCTCATAGCGGTAGCCATCGCGCAGGCTCATGTCTTCAATGACATTGAGCGTATGCTTGAACATGCGCGTGGCGACGGGGCTCTTGGATGCGATATTGCGGGCGATTGAATAGGCCTTTTCCATCAGTTCCTCTGGCGGCACGCATGCCTCGACAATCCCGAGGCGATACAGTTCCGCGCCGTCTACACGCGTGCCGGTCAGCGCCATGAAACGCAAGCGCGAGTGGCTGAACAGACGCATGGCATGACGGCCGCCGCCAAGAAGGCCGACATCGACTTCGGGCATGCCCAAGGTGGCTTTTTCCGATGCGATCAATATGTCACTAGAGGCCGCCATGGCCAAACCCGACCCGAGCGCTGCGCCGTTGATGGCCACGATCACCGGCTTGGCGCATTCGCGAATGGCGTGGAAGCACTCACGTGTGCGACGCGAATGCGCGGGCAGATCGCCAGGCCCCTTGATCACATCCTTGCGCCCTTTCAGATCCGCGCCAGCGCAGAACACCTTGCCTGCCCCCGTGAGAACCACTGCACGCACGTCGTCCATTTCGGAGATGCGGTCCAGCGCCAGTGTGAGTTCGTCGTTTAGAACGCGCGTGAGGGCATTCACAGGTGGCGCATTCAGCGTCAGGGTGGCAACGAAGCTCTCTATCTGGACTTGGAGCTGGGTCAGGTCATTCATGGCAGGGTCCGGTCACTTGGTTAACGGTATTCTTTATAGGAGCTGATACAGCCGCGATCGGCGTTTCGCGGCTAAAACCGCTCCTACAAATAGGGGGACTATCAAAACAATGCCTTTAGGAAAGGCTCGGCGATTGGTATGCAGTCTAGAGTGGTTCGTGAGGTGCGGCATCTACCGTTCCTGCAAGGCTGGTATGCGGCGCGCGAGCGTATTCAAAGAGCGCTGCTGCTCTGAAGGCTGCTAGGGCGCAGCCCTCAGAGCCTGCTTAAGGTCTCATCGCGGGTCGATCAATACAGGAACTTCACCAGCATCACTGGAGGCGAATGCCCGCCTTCTTCACGACGCCGGCCCAACGGGTGGATTCCGATTGCATCAGCTTGCGGTATTCGTCGGGGCTGGTGCTGATGGCTACGGCGCCGAGATTGGCAAGGCGTGTTTTCACATCAGCCGTGGCGAGTGTGGCGACCAGCGCTTTGTGCATCTTTTCAAAAATAGGCGCGGGCAGACCACTGGGCGCGATGATGCCGTAATTGGATTCTGCGACGACATTCGGCAAGCCAAGTTCTGCCGTGCTCGGTACGTCGGGCAGGAGTTCCGAACGACGTGGGCCAGAGACCGCGAGCATCTTGACCCCGCGCGAAGTGAAGGCGCGCACTGCGGGCAAATCAGCGGCCAGAACCTGCACCTCGCCGCCCAGCAAACCTGCGACGGCGGGAGCAGCGCCCTTGTAAGCAACGTGGACCATATCGATGCCCGCTTCCTGGGCCAGCAGCGCGGCACCCAGATGAGGCGTGGTGGCGTTGCCGGCGGAACCGTAGTTCAGCTTGCCAGGCTCTTTCTTGGCCAGCGCGATCAACTCCTTGAGGCTGTTGACGGGCACCGTGGGTGCGACGTTGATGACTTGGGGCACTCGAGCCACCAGAGAGATGTAATTGATCTCGTTGACGTCATAGGGCATTTTCTGCAAGTGGGGCAGCACCGTGATGCCGCCGGGCACGCCAAAGCCGAAGGTGTAGCCATCGGGCTCGGACTTGATGGCCGCGTCCATGCCGATGATGCCGCTGGCGCCAGCACGGTTGTCGATGATGATGCTCTGACCAAGCTCCTCACCCAGGCGCTGCTGGATGGCGCGCGCGATCTGGTCAACCGGGCCGCCCGGTGGGTAAGGCACGACGAGCTTGATCGGTCGGTTGGGCCAGTTGCTTTGGGCCTGCGCCGGAACAATCGCGCCGGCCATGAGTGCGGAAGCAAGGATAAGCAAAGAACGCTTTTTCATGGGTTTCTCCTGAGATTTGGAATGAAAACGAACACGGAAAACTGCCCTCTCCTGCGAATGGCAGATTGACAAATATCGAGGTACGCTCGCTTGATGAAGCCAGGCAAACTTGGCGCCCCCGTTCTTGGTTAGCGGGATATCGGGTTAGCTGGGCAACTCCAAAACCGTCTTGGCAAGGATGTTTCGCTGAATTTCGTTGCTCCCGGCAAAAATCTTGGCATTCATGGCGTTGAACAGCGGTGCCACCACGTGCAGGTCTATCTCCTCGGTATGGCAATGGTCTCGGAACGCACCGCAGTCCTGGGCCGATTCGATCAGCAGCAGTGCAAGCCGTTCGTATGTCTCGGTCGACCATATCTTCAGCATGGAGATGGTCGGCGGGATAGGGTCGCCCCGTTTCGCCAATTCAGCAAAGCCGGCGTAGGCGGCACCAAGATCTGCGGTGTCGAGTTGCAGCTCGGCCAAGCGTGACGCAAATGCCGGGTCGTCGAACAAGCCGCGTTGGCGTGCCAGTGTCTCCAACTGATGCAGCGTATGCTGGGAGTGTTTGGGACTTCCGGTGAACAGGCGTTCGAAACCGAGCAAGGCCTTTGCCACTGTCCAACCTTGGTTGAGTTCGCCGACCAGGTTTTCTCGCGGCACGCGCACGTCATCAAAAAAGACTTCGCAGAATTCCTGCTCTCCAGCGAGGTTGCGGATAGGGCGCACGGTGATGCCTGGCGTTTTCAAGTCAACCAGCAGGAAGCTGATGCCTGCCTGCTTCTTGACCGTTTTCTCGGTTCGCACCAGCATGAACATGTGGGTGCCGTCACTGCCCCAGGTGGTCCATGTCTTTTGACCGTTGACGATGAAATGATCCCCGTCGAGCACAGCTTCCGTACGCAACGCGGCAAGATCTGACCCAGCGTTGGGCTCAGAGTAGCCTTGCGTCCAGACATGCTCGCCCGCCAGCACTTTCGGCAGGAAGCGCTGACGCTGCTCCTCAGTGCCGAAACGCATAAGGATGGGTCCGACCATGATGAGACCCTGATCGGGTGAGCGGGCCACGCCCCAGGCCTCGGTCTCTTCGATGTAGGCGATCAGCTTGTCGGGTGGGAGTCCCATGCCGCCGTACTCCTTCGGCCATGCAGGAGCCAACCAGCCCAGGCGCGACAGGGTCATGTACCAATCCCGTGATTCGGCCCAGGTTTGGCGGTAAGGCATGTACCTGCGATGCTCAGGGTAGTATGTGGCGAACAAGGCGCGCACCAGCGCCCGAAACTGCACCTCAGGCATGGCTTGCCAATCCTGATGAGGCGAAAAATCAGGCGATTCGGCCAGCACAGGCGTCGATGCTTTGGCGGCGCCACGGGTGGTCAGTTGCTGCCAGCGGCGGCGGTGGGCCGCCGCGTTGCCCCAGCGACTCGCGAGGGCCATGGCCCGCTTGAAGTACAAGCCCACATCGTACTCATTGGTAGTGCCGATGGCACCATGCAACTGCACCGCCATGCGCGTCATTTCGGTGGCCGCATAGGCGCATCGGGCCTTGATTCGGCTGGCGGTGGCTGCCAGATTTGCATCTGTCAGCGCTGCCACACCCTCACGCAGAGAGGCGGTCGCCAACTCCACCTGTATCAGGCCGTCAACCAGGCGATGTTGCAGGATCTGAAAGCTGCCTATGGGCTTGTCGAACTGGACGCGTGTGGTGAGGTAGTCGCGCGTCAGCTCCAGCGAGCGGCGCGCAATGCCCAGCAACTCAGCACTCTGCGCTATGCGGGCGACGTCATTGGCATGGCATAGCGCGGTGTGTGCAGTCTCGCCCTGGGCTACCAACTGGCCCTGCGCGTCATCCAGGTGCAGCATGGCAATGGCGCTACCGTCTACACCGATAAGGCGTTCGACCCGCAGACCGGCGGCATCTGCCGCCAGCCAGCAGAGAGCGAATCCGCTCTCCGATTGCGCGGCAATTATCCATCCGTCGGCTCCCAAGCCGGGACTCACAAATGACTTTGTGCCCGAAAGGACTACGCGATCCCCTTCAAGACGCGCGGTCGTCCGACACTGCGACGGCTCCAGTGGGCCCGCGCCTTCCTGCCAGGCCACCCCTGCGACCAACGCACCCGATTGCAAGTCCGCCAGGAGTTGGTCGCGCAATCCTCCGGCCGGTGCGCGAGCCAGCAATGCCAGCGGATGGACACCCGCGTCAACCAGAGGCTCGGGAAGCAGATGACGCCCCGCTTCTTCAGTGATGGCCACTAGCTCGGCAACTCCCAGACCAATCCCGCCATCGTCTTCGGGAACGATAACGGAGAGCCAACCCAGCTCAGCGATTTCGCGCCAGACTGCACGGTCGAACCCGCCGCCGGCAGCCTCAAGCTCACGAACGCGCTGGCGCTGATCGGCACCACTCAGAAATCCTGCGGCGCTGTCTTTGAACATTGTGATGGAGTCGGATTCCGCCATGTCAGATCACCTTCTCAGCACGCAGTTTGTTCAAGCGCTCGTCGTCAAACCCGAGCCGCTCACGCAACACCTCATCAGTGTGTTCCCCGAGCACCGGAGGGGCGCGGTGGTATTGAACCGGCGTTGCTGAGAACTTCACAGGGTTGGCTACCTGCGGGACACTACCCGCTGTGGAGTGCGGCAAGTCAAAGCGCATTTGCCGATGCACGATCTGAGGATCGGCGAAGACCTCGGCGAAACCATTGATGGGACCAGCGGGGACGCCCGCGGTTTCGAAGATGTCGTACCAGTCGCGCACGCCTCGCGTGAGCAACACTGTCGATATCAGCGGAATCAGCACCTTGCGGTTCTTGGCCCGCATGGGGTTGGTGGCAAAACGCTCATCCGAGGCCCATTCGGGGTGCCCCAACTCTCGCGCCAAGGCAGCAAACTGGGTGTCGTTGCCCACAGCGATGACGATCTCCCCATCGGCACATACGAAAGATTGCCATGGGCAGGTGATGGGCGACGCGTTACCCAAGCGTGGCGGCTGCTGACCAGAGACAAGATACATCATGCCCACATGGGAAATGGAAGCCACCTGCGCATCAAGCAAAGCCAGATCAATGTACTGGCCTTCGCCCGAAACCATGTCGCGATGCCTGAGGGCCGCGAGGATAGCGCTCACTGCGTAGAAGCCTGCCGTGATGTCACCCACGGAATACCCTACGCGCAAAGGTCCACCACCGGGCTCTTCGTCGGCATGTCCGGTGATGCTCATGAGGCCGCTCATGGATTGAAACAGCGGATCGTAGCCAGGCAAGTGGCTGTAGGGGCCGGACTGGCCGAAGCCGCTGATGGAACAATAAACCAGCCGCGGATTCACTTCCCGGAGCGAAGCGTAATCCAGGCCATAGCGCGCCAGGTCTCCGGCCTTGAAGTTCTCGATCACGATGTCGCTGTCCTTGGCCAGCTCTCGCACAAGCGCCTGGCCTTCAGGCCGCGAAATATCGACCGTCACTGAACGCTTTCCACGATTCATCGAGATGAAGGAAGAGGTCTCCCGCGTCTCGCCACCCTTGGAGTCGCGCACGCGCAGCCCCTGATGCCGGACATCGTCGCCACGCCCAGGACGTTCCACCTTGATCACATCGGCCCCAAAATCGGCCAGCATCTGCGCCGCCCAGGGTCCGGAAAACACACGGCTCAGGTCGAGCACGCGAACGCCGTTCAAGCTACCCATCGAAAAGTCTCTCCTGTTGGTATGTGCTGAATCTATGGGAACACAGGCAAGTCAGACCACTCATCTGACGGCATACCTGCTTTGCAGGCCATCCCGCGCCGCCTTGCGCGTATCCGGCGCGCTCCCTGTCGCAAGGGTGATTCATTCTGGACACGCACGCCATTTCTGGACAAGAAGTGAAGCTGGATAGCAGCCTTGCGCACTTTGGCATGGCTCCAGCCATCCTGGTTGATAAAGTCTTGGAATATCAAACAAAAGGAGACAAGCTTGCTCAAGTCCCGTCTAAAACCTTCGCCAATCAACCGGCGCGCGTTTGTCGCCACTGTGGCGGCCGCGGCTGTGGCAATGCCACTTTCCGCATGGGCCGCTTTTCCCGACAAGCCTTTGCGCTTGGTGGTTCCCTTTCCTGCGGGAGGTGCAGCCGACGTGATGGCACGTGGCATGGCACAGCAAATGAGCCTGCAATTGGGGCAGCAGATCGTCATCGAGAACCGTGGCGGCGCCGGTGGAACGATCGGCGCGGAACTGGTCGCACGCGCTCCGGCCGACGGCTATACGCTGTTCTTCGCCACCATGGGCACTCATGCGATCAATTCAGCGCTCTACCCAAAGCTGCGATACGACCCGATCAAGGATTTCGCGCCGATTGCGCTCACCCACATCACGCCCAGGGTGCTGGTGGTGGGGCCTTCGCTCAAGGTCCGCAGCGTCAGCGAATTGATTGCGCTCGCTAAGGCCAAACCGGGCACGATCACCTATGGTTCCGCCGGCAACGGAAGCTCAAGCCATCTTTCAGGCGCACTGTTCAGTAGTATGGCTGGCGTCGAGATGACGCACGTACCCTATAAGGGAAGCGCCCCGCTGGTGACTGACCTGCTGGCAGGCCGAGTGGACGCCACCTTTGATTCATTTACCGTGTATGAAGAGTTCATCAAGGCGGGACGAGTGCATGCCCTGGCGGTGACCTCCAGCAAGCGCATGGGGGCACTGCCACAGGTACCCACGCTCGACGAAGCAGGTCTCAAAGGGTATGAAGTCTCCAACTGGTTGGGCGTGCTCGCGCCTGCAGGCACGCCTAAAGAGGTGGTCACCCAGCTGAACGAAGCCATCGTGCGTGCCATGGCCGACCCAGGTCTGAAGAAGCAGCTCACCGGCTTGGGGATTGAGGCCACCGCTTCATCGCCCGAGGAGTTGGGGAACCTGATCCGCAGCGAGATCCCGAAGTGGGAACGCATCGTGAAAAGTTCTGGCGCGCGTCTGGAGTGAGCGCCCTACCCGGCCGTCAGCGCCAACTTCTGCCCATACGCGACGCCAACGGGCCTGCGCATATCGACGTCATTGTCGAAGGCGCGGGAGCGCCGCTGGTCCTGCTCCCGTCCTCGCTACGCGATTCTGAAGATTTTGATGAGCTCGCTGAGCTCCTCGCGGCGGCAGGCTTCCGGGTGCTGCGTCCGCAACCGCGTGGCATGGGGCGGAGCAGCCCGCCTCCCGACGGAATGACGCTGGAGACACTGGCGGACGATGTTGCCAGCGTCATTACCGAGTTGAGTGCCGCACCCTCCATCGTGGTGGGTCATGCCTACGGTCACTGGGTGGCGCGCCTGACCGATCAGCGCCATCCACAGCTGGTGAGAGGCGTGGTGGTGCTGGGTGCGGCGGCTCGAGAGTTTCCTCCGGGAATGGCGGAGGCGCTCGCCATCGCCTCAGATCCCTCGCGCGACGAGCAAGAACGTCTGAGCGCTCTACGAACGTGCATGTTTGCGCCCGGCAATGACCCAAGAACATGGCTAGAAGGCTGGCACCCGCAGTGGCGCACGGCCTACCGCCAGGCCTCACAGCATCCGCCCAGGGAGCAGTGGTATCGCAAAGGCCACGCACCCCTGCTCGATTTACAGGGTTCCTGCGATCCGTGGAGACCTGCGTCCACCAGACGTGAGTTGGCCGACGCGTTGGGCACGAAAGTCACCGTCCAGGAAATTGCCAACGCCAGCCATGCCCTGGTGCCCGAGCAACCGCTTGCCGTGGCGGCAGCGATCGCTGCATGGGCAGGCAACTTGAGCCAGACTGCGCAGCAATAACACCTGCACAATTCCGCACAGTTCACTACCAACTGGATAATCGGCCAGATGCACAGGCCCAAAGCTTCAGAGTTCCAACTCGACATCACCTCAGATCTTCAGAAGTGGCGCTCGTTCGTCGCGATTGGAGAGTTGGGCAGCCTCACGCGGGCTGCGCTCTTTCTGGACAGCAGTCAATCGTTCCTGAGCCGCCAAGTCAATGCGCTGGAGCGCGAATGTGGCGCTCGGCTGTTCAATCGTACCGGCCGGGGTGTGGAACTGTCGGAGGCGGGAGAGCGGTTGTTCCCGCAGGTCAAGGAATTGCTGGAGCGTGCCCAATCATTGGAGCATGATATTCGCGCCGACTTGCACGAGCCAGTAGGGAGCGTGACCGTGGCCTCGCTGCCCTCTATAGGCACCATTTTGATTGGACGGCTTTTTGCGGAGGTACGCGCCAGACACCCAGGCGTGAGCCTGAAGGTGCTCGAAGGATCAAGCGGGCAAGTCGAAGAATGGCTGAGCGACGCACGCACCGACCTCGCGATTCTCTACCGTTATGGCCCTACCCTGCCTGAGCAGGAAGAAGCTTTGGCCACGGTAGACAGTTACCTCATCGGCGGCAAGGGCGACCGCATGACGACCCAGCCGACGATACCGTTTTCCAGCCTGGATGGCTTGCCTTTCATTCTTCCCGCTGCACCCAACGGACTGCGCACCGCCCTGGACGCGGGAGCGAGGAGAAGCCGCATCAGCATAGCGCCCGTGATTGAGGCAGACTCTCTACCGTTGCA
Source organism: Ottowia caeni (assembly GCF_050821495.1). Lineage (GTDB taxonomy): Bacteria > Pseudomonadota > Gammaproteobacteria > Burkholderiales > Burkholderiaceae_C > Ottowia > Ottowia caeni. Next base: position 3,724,650 of record NZ_CP151080.1, read on the forward strand.
AAAGCAGTTGAGCGCCGATGAAGGGCTTTATACCGTTCTGCCCATTCACGCGGTCTGGAACGAGGTTCAGGAGGGGAAGCTGCAGGCGTCCCGGATCATTGACCCCTCGTTTACACGGATCGTCTCGTTGGCTTACTCAAAGTCTAAAGGTCCTACACGGGCGGTGACCGCCGTGGCCGCGAGGTTGACGGACATCGTGGGGCAGATTGCACGTCAGGGCATCTGGCTGGCTGATTGAGGGCGCACCCCCAATGAAACGCCAATGCTCAGGGGCTCTTTAAAGACGGTGACCCCAGGCCATGCTCCAGCATGCCAACCACCTCTTCTGCAAACGCGGCATAACTGATCGGGCCGCCCGGGCGCAACCAGGTGAAGGTCCAGTTGATCATGCCGAACAGTGTCATGGTGATGGCGGTCTGGTTGCGGGCATTCAGGCGCGCAGGGTAGGCTCGCCGCAGAAATCGGCCGACGGCAGCCACCACGTCACGCTGTCGATTGAGAATGATATCTCGCTGCTCTGGCGACAGAAACTGAGTGCTGCCCAGCAATGCTGCATGCCGTGTGGCTGAAGTCTCGTACTCGCGCAGGAAGGCTCGAACCAGCTCATGCAGCGCGGCCCGCTCGTCCAGCGCCCGACGCTCGGCACTGGCTTCCGCCTGGCCGATGATGAGCAGCAGCTTCTGCGTGTAGCGATCCAGCAGATCAAAGAGGATCGCGTCTTTGCTCTCGTAGTAGTGATAGAGCCGCGCCTTCGACGTGCCGCACGCAGCGGCAATATCGTTCATGCTGGTGGCCGGGTAGCTCTGACGAGCGAAGCAGGCCGCCGCGACGTCTAGGATTTCGTCACGGCGCTGATCATGCGAGGCGGAAATAGGGCGTGCCATAGGCTTGATTATCGGGACTAAGACTCAGGATCAGGTTCAGCCTGCGCGCTTGCCGATAAGCCCATCTCGGCACCCACCGCCGCAACCCGGGCACGCCGAACCGCGTCCCCGATCTGCGGACCTGCCGCACCATAGGCTTGGGCTGCACTAGCCACCTCATCTGTGGCCACCGTTTGCGCGGCAGCCAGTGCACGCAAGAGCCGCTCCGCCTGCGGATACGGCTGCTCCTGCATGCCCTGGCGCCCCCGAGCATCGCACTCGCAGGCCAGGAGGATGTCTTGCAGTCGCGCTGGCTTGCGAAAAGCGTCGCAGCGCTCCAGCAGCCGCACCAGCGCAGCCGCGCCCAGATCTCCACTGCGGTGGATGTTGCCGTGCTCTCTCGCCACCACGTCGGCCAGCGTGTGGCAATCGGTGGGCACACGCAGACGTTGGGAAAGTCCTCGCAATAGCTTCGCGCTGCGCTGCTCATGGCCAATGTGGCGGGGCAGGAGTTCCGGCGCAGTAGTACCCTTACCGAGATCGTGTGTGAGGCAGGCGTAACGCACCTCCAGAGGCGCCTTCAGCCGGGCCGCCATCTGGAGCACCATCATCAAGTGCACGCCAGTATCTACCTCAGGGTGGTACTCAGCACGCTGCGGCACGCCCCACAGCCGGTCTACCTCCGGCAGGATCACTCGCAAAACGCCGCATTCACGAAGCACCTCGAACATGCGCGCAGGGTGACTCTCCATGAGTCCGCGCGAGATCTCCTGCCACACACGTTCGGCCACCAGGTGATCAGCTTCGCCGTCTTGCACCATGTGGCGCATCAGTGCCATGGTCTCAGGCGCCACCGTGAAATCATGAAACCGCGCAGAAAAACGCGCCACACGCAGAATGCGCACCGGATCTTCCCGGAACGCATCCGTCACGTGGCGCAGCACCTTGGACTTCAGATCCTGCTGACCTCCGAACGGATCGATCAGCTCGCTCCCATCTTGCCCGACCAGGTCTGAATGCGCCGCGATGGCGTTGATCGTCAGATCGCGCCGGGCCAGATCTTGTTCGAGGGTCACGTCCGCGTCAGCGAACACTGTGAATCCTTTGTAGCCGCGCCCACTCTTGCGCTCGGTGCGCGCCAAGGCGTATTCCTCGTGCGTGCCAGGGTGCAGAAAGACAGGAAAGTCCTTGCCCACCGGTACGAAGCCCTGAGCAGTCATTTGTTCCGGAGTAGCCCCCACCACCACCCAATCGTGGTCCTGGACAGGCAACCCCAGCAAGCGGTCGCGCACTGCGCCGCCAACCATGTAGATTTGCATAGGTGAATTATGTGGCTCTGAGAAGTCGAATTCCAGACGCGGACGAACCTGTTATCTTTGGCTCATGTTTGGAACACTCACAGAAAGCCCGCGCCAGACTCCTGTTCTGGATGAAGTCGACGTACTGGTTCTGGGCGGTGGCCCGGCCGGGTTGGCGGCTGCGGCATCGGCCGCTCAATCAGGCGCACGAACCTTGCTTGTGGAGCGCTATGGATTTCTCGGCGGCATGGGCACCGCAGCCGGCGTCACCAATTTCTGCGGCCTGCATGCCAATGTACATGGCACCTTGAGGCAAGTGGTGCACGGCGTGGCAGGCGATTTGCTCTCACGCATCGACGCACTGGGGGGTCTCAACACACCCCACCTGCTGTTTGGTGGCCGCATCGCCGCGCAAGCCTACGATACGGCCGCCTTCAAAATCGCGGCCGACGAACTACTTGCCGCCAGCGGTGCCCGCGTCCTGCTGCATGCCTGGATCGCCGGTGTATCCATGCGCGATGAAGCGAACCTCGAAGCCGTCTTCGTGGAGACCAAATCGGGGCGTTTTGCGATTCGCGCACGCTGCTTCATCGACTGCACGGGAGACGGCGACGTGGCCGCATGGGCTGGCGCGCCCTATGAAAAAGGCGCCGACGGGCACGAGATGATGTACCCCTCAACCATGATGCGCATAGGCGGCGTCAACCCCGAACACGCCGGAGAAGCGTGGGCCAGCGTGGCCGCTCTGATGGAGCAGGCTAGCGCGCGCGGCGAGCGTTTCGCCCGCAAGGGCCCGATCCTGCGGCCGCAGAAAAACTCCACGGAATGGCGCGCCAACGTGTCCCAGCTGGCGCGCCCGGATGGCGGGCCGGTGGATGGCACCGACGCGCTTCAGTTGTCCGCAGCGGAAGCCGAGGGTCGCCGGCAAGCAGCCCACTTCATGCGCTTTCTGCGGCGCGATGTTCCAGGCTTCGAGCAAGCCTACCTCGTAGACCTTCCGCCTCAGATCGGCGTGAGGGAAACGCGGCGCGTGCTCGGTGACTACCAACTCAGTGAGCAAGACGTGCTTTCCTGCGCCAGCTTTGACGACTCCATTGGCGTCAACGGCTGGATGGTGGAAGAGCACGTGGCCGGCAACGTTAGCTTCCGCTGGCCTCACGGCACCGAGACTGCCGAGGGTCGGGCTGCCAGCCGGGGCTACAACCAACTTCCTTGGCGCATGCTGCTGCCGCGCGGGCTGGACAACCTACTCACCGCGGGGCGCTGTGCTTCCATGACGCACGGAGGCCAATCGGCCGCGCGCGTCTCCGGGAGCTGCTTCGTAATGGGTCAGGCTGCCGGAACAGGCGCAGCGTTGGCGCTCGCGCAAAATAGCGTGCCACGCCGCATTGAATTTGCAGCGCTGCAAAGCCAATTGCAGTCCAACGGCGCCTTCCTCGGACTGGAAGGCGAAAATACCCCCAACGCAATTTGACGAGAGACCGGAACATGCAACGCAGGCAACTCATGACCCTCACCGCCGCAGCCCTCGCGGCGGCTCACCTTCCCGTTCGTGCGCAAACTTCCTCCTGGCCCAGCAAGCCGGTCCGGATCATGGTCGGCTTTCCGGGAGGCTCCACTCCGGACATGTCGGCGCGCGCCATCGCGGAGCCCCTCGCCCAGGCCCTGGGCCAGCCCGTGATTGTGGACAACAAACCCGGTGCGAGCGGGAACATCGCCGCAGATGCGGTCGCCAAAGCCACCGACGACCATACCCTGGGCGTGGTGATCAATGGCAACCTCACGTCTTCCAAGACCCTCTACCCCAAGCTGTCCTACGACCCGGCCCGCGACTTCAGCTACCTCAGCCTGCTGACGACCGCACCGCTGATCCTGGTGGCTCCAGCCAACTTACCCGCCGGCGCCGCTTTCTTCGACGAGGCTCGGCGGCAGGGCGACAAATGGAACTACGGTTCGGTTGGTGCAGGCTCCGTCGGGCATTTGGGCATGGAACTCCTTAAGGCGCGCGTGCCTGGCCTCAAAGCCATCCATGTCCCGTACAACGGCAACCCTGCCGTGGTCACCGCGCTGATCAGCGGCCAAGTCCAGATGGCGCTGATTCCGCCGGGCGTGGCCATGCCTCAGATCAAGGCAGGCAAGCTGCAGGCTATCGGACTCACCACCAGCGGGCGTAGCGCACTGGTGCCTGAGCTGCCTTCCCTGGCGCAAGAGGGCGTGAAAGACTTCAACCTGGAAGTCTGGACCGCCCTGATTGGCCCGGCCAGCCTGAGTGCAACTGCCCGGCAGCGAATTGCCTCCGCCCTTGGTACCATCATGAAGACCCCAGAAGTTCGCCAACGCATGTTCCAGCAAGGCTGGCAGGCCGTGGGAACTTCATCGGAAGGTCTTGCGCAACGCGTGCGCCAGGAAACCACCCTATTGAACGGCATCATCAAGTCGCGCGGTATCAAGCTTGAGTGAATGGCGGCTGCCTGTGAGGGGGCTCTTAGGCGGTTCTTGCAATCCGATAGGGCTCTTCAAAATCCAGAAAGTCCTTCTCGGCCAAGGCTCCGTCGATCCACGCCTTGACGCCCGGCAGTTCGCAAAGGCGCTCGATGTACGCTTCCACCATGGTGGGAATGGGCAGCGAATAGGTGCGGATGCGCGTGACCACCGGAGCGAAGTAGGCGTCGGCAATGCTGAAATCGCCAAAAAGGAAGGGCTTGCCATAAACCGACAGCAGCTCGCTCCACATGCTCGTCAGGCGGAGCAAATCGGCTCGAACTGCTGGCTTATCGCGCAAGGCCAGCGTGCCAATATGCGGCAGACTCGCCTCGATGTTCAAGGGGAACGCACTGCGCAGCGCAGAAAAGCCCGAATGCATTTCAGCGCAAACACTGCGGGCTCGGGCGCGCGCTCTCTGGTCTTCCGGCCACAGTTTTTTGTCAGGAAACTTCTCGGCCACATACTCTGCAATGGCCAATGTGTCCCATACGGCAAAGCCTTCATCAAGCAGCAGTGGCACCTGGCCTGTCGGGCTCAGCTCAGCCAGCGTCCGCTTGAACTGCGAGTCTGGCCCGAAGGAGTCGAAGCGCACCATGACTTCCTCGAAGGGAATGCCGGCCTGCTTGAGCAGCACCCACGGGCGCATCGACCAGGACGAGTAGTTCTTGTTGCCGATGTAAAGCTTGAGCATGGCCGTCTCCTTTTTGCAAGCCAGTTTTCCAGATCCGCCAGGATCATCGTCCCGCGCGGCGGCGCATTTCGTTGAGTCGTCCTGCGACACCGGTATGGCCCAGGTACAGGGGAGCCACACCCGCCAACGGGGCAGTCGTGACGCCCAGGGCATCCAGGCCCGGCAAATGTCCGCTGGCCACGTTGGCCACCTTGAGCGAGTCGAGGTTGTCGCGGCTCATCAGCGGCTGCGATGACACCAGTTCCATCATGAGCGCCTGCAGCCTGCCTACTCCCATGGGCAATTCAATCACCGGCCGACCAGTCCCGCCCCGCACACCTGCCCAGCAACCAGCCAGCCGCACAAGTTCGCCAAGAGAGTAAACCTCGGGACCGCAGGCTTCGTAGGTTTCACCGATGGCGGTATCGTTGTCCAGGGCACGGACGATGGCGCGCGCCACGTCACGCACCCATACAGGCTGTAGCCGCGCACTAGCGCCCGCCAAGGGCACCACGGGAAAGATTTTCTGCAAGCGAGCGAACAGGTTCATGAAGTTGTCTTCACGGCCAAAAATGACGCTCGGGCGAAATAGCGTGAGATCGATTGCACCAGCCGCTGCCGCCTCGCGAAGCACGGCCTCGCCAGCCGCCTTGCTCCGCTGGTACATGGAAGGACCGCTGGCGTCAGCCCCCAAGGCGCTGACATGCACCAGTCGCCTAACACCCGCCTGCCCGCATGCCGCTGCCAGTTGGCGAGGCCATTCGATATGCACACGCTCAAAGGATTTCTGGTTGCCGTGCAATATGGCAATCAAGTTGATCACCGCATGGTGACCAGGCAGCAGACTCGCCAGCACACCGGGTTCGAATACGCTGGCTTCCGTCAATTGCAGGCTCGGCACACTGAGCAAATGCTTGCCGGTGGCGTACTGCCGTGTGGGCACCGTGATGTGCCAGCCTTGCCTTTGCAGGTGCTCACAGACATAGCTGCCCACAAACCCGCTACCACCAAGAACAAGCGCACGTCGCGTCATGAGTGAGACTCCTTCACACGAGCACATGAAACAGGGCAGGAGAGCGGCATCGACAACCTCAAGACGTAGATGTTCTCCATGAGGACATTCTGCCCCATTGCCCCGATAAAACAACCCGGTCAGGCCGAGGTCTGGGGGTATGGCTTGACCCGGATGAGTTCTTCGGCTTGCTCGCAGAGAACACGAATGCGCCTTGCACGAATCAGTCTCAGCGCGCAGTGAGTTCCCGGCTCATGTCTTCGGCTCCCGGCGGCAGCGGGCCCACCGTGCCCAACCTGACCTTGATTGACTGAGGCTGGCCGGTGAGGATGGTTGCGTAATCGACGGTGTTCGACAAAACCTTTTTCACATAATCACGCGTTTCGGAAAACGGAATGTTTTCCGCCCAGATAGCCCCGTCCAGCGTCGGCCCCGCGCCACCCGGCGCACGCCACACCCTCGGCCGGCCTGGGCCGGCGTTATAGGCGGCAGCAGCCAACGGCAGGGAATTCTGGAAGTCGTCCAGCGCCAGTTTGAGATAACTCGTGCCGAGCAGAATATTGGTGTCTCGCTCGTAGATCTGTGAAGGCTTGAAATCGGTCAAACCGATCTTGCGGGCAGTCCAGCGGGCGGTGGCCGGCATCACCTGCATCAATCCCGAGGCGCCCACACCGGAACGCGCGGCAACAATGAATCGGCTTTCCTGGCGGATCAACCCATAGACGTAAGCCGGATCAAGCCCGATGGCGCGAGACTGTCCCACCACCTCATTGCGAAAGGGCATGGGAAAACGCTGCCCGTAGTCCATGAAGCTGCGGGTGCGCTCGCTTGTGTTGATACACCGGTCCCACACTTGGCGCTGGCAGGCCAGATCGGCAGCCGCATACAGTTCACGGTCGCCCATGCCACCCGGTGTGTGCAAATTGGTGGTGTAGTTCCACTCGCGCACGCCTTCGCTGCGCAATCCGATGGAGATCGCGAGCAATGCGCGATTCAAGCCGGGATGACTCTGAGCCGCCGCCTTCTCTGCATCGCTGAGAGGAGGCGGCAAAGCTGGTGCCGTTATAGGGCGCCCCAGCTCTTCTTGTGCCAGTTTTTCATAGAAGCCATGCACGCCAGCCACGCTTTCCAACAGTTGGCGCGGCTGCACGCGGTCAGCATCGCTGCGGGCTAGCGCCGTCAATGCCCTCGCGCGCCAATACACCCATGCAGGATCTTTCTGCGAAGAGTCGCTCATGGCCTCGATCGCGGAACGCACAGTTCGCCACTGCCCTTGGCGCATGGCCGCGCGAGCCTTCCAGGCCAGCATGTCGTCGTTCAAATCCCCGTCGCGCGTGACCTTGGCAAAGTGCTGCACGGCGCTGTCTTGCAGTTTGAGCGCAGCCTGGCGACCGATCACTCCCCAGACCCAGTTACGCTCTTCATGCGTAAGTTGCACGCTCCACTTCGCCTCCATTTGAGCCGCGGCTTGTTCGGGGTCTTGGGCGGCAAGCTTGATAAGCGCCAGCACGATCAGCTCCTGGCCCTTGCGAGTACCTACTGCGGCGCGGCTTGCCAGGTACCGCACGGCGCTGTTCTGGATCTGCGCGACCGTCGCTGCAGCGTCACGGGCATCGAGCTCCACGGCGGCGCGCGCCATACTGGCACGGTTGGCCTCGATGGCCAGGCGAGCCTTCAACCAGAGGTCGGTATACGGGAGCTTGCCAGCCTGATGGAGCAGATCCACCGCCAGCAGGCATCCGTCGTCAAGTTCTCGCTGGTCGAGCCAGTCGCGCCGGACCTGTGCAATGGCCTCGGCGCCGACTGCCTTGCCCTGCGCCACATCCATGGCCACGGCATAGCAGCGCGCCTCGCGATCATCGCGCATGCGAAAACGCGGCCACTCCGCGGCAAAGCCTGCCCAATCACGCCGCTTGCCCGCCACCAGCAGCCAGTCGTTGCGCAGCCGATCCTCCTGATAGGTGCCCTTGTAGCGGACCAGAAAATCCTGCACCTCCGGCAAGGCCGCTTCTTCGAGACGCGCCTTCAACTCCCAGTAGGCCGCCCACGGCTCCAGTGCGTGGCCGCGCGCCAGGGGCAGCAGGGAAGCCAGGCGCGCTTTGTCGTTGCGTCGGAATGCCTCTCGCATGTCGAGGATGACGCTGTCGCTGGCAGGCAGGGCTGCCGGAGAACCAGATACAGCCGGCTCCGCCTGCGCCACAGCAGACCTTGGGCTCAGAATTGCGCAAGCCACCGCCACTAGCAAGCAGGAAAACGGTGTCAGAATCTTCGGAAAGTACATCAAGGTCATTATGGACAAGTCCCACAGCAAAAAGGATCTACGAGCGCGTCTGATAGAGCAGCGCCTGCATCTCGAAGACCGGATGGCACGAGCCGACATGCTGCAACGCGTGTTGCGCATCTGGCTCGTCGACCGTCCGGAGACCGTCATCGGTGCTTACTGGCCGATCAAGGGCGAGTTTGATCCCCTGCCCGCGCTGCATCGCTGGAAAGAAGACGGGGAACTGCTGGACGAACCGCAACGTCGCCGCATTGGACTGCCCGTGATCGACAAGGTTCACAAGACACTGAGCTTTCACATCTGGTACCCGGGTTGCCCTATGGAAGAAGACGCCTACGGCATTCCGAAACCGAAGGATACCGAATTGATCGTACCTACGCTGCTGTTCGTACCTTGCGTGGGCTACGGCCCTGGAGGTTACCGCCTAGGCTACGGGGGTGGCTTTTACGACCGCACGCTGGCAGCCCTGGAGCCACGCCCCTACACCGTGGGGCTGGGCTACACCAACGGATTCATAGATGACTTTGAGCCAGAGCCCCATGATCAACCGCTTGATGCCATCTTGAACGACAACGGCGTGGTCTGGCCAGTGTAGATACCCAGCGGGAGCCCAATGGGACTTCAATTTTCCAGAAGGTCAAGCCAAAACTCGAAAAAGTGCACGAGCCGGTGAAATTTGAGGTTTTTTTGAGTTAGGCTAGATGCCCGAACGCCGTCCCGTTCGGGTTCAGATTACGCAAACAGGCTCAACGGGCTCATGGTGTCTCTCGTTTCACAGAACAATGGCGACACCGCATGCCGCCAGTCAACGAGGAAGACACCATGCCGCAAGAACTTTCACCCAAGGAAACAGCACTGCGCGATGCCGCGCGCGAGTATCACCGTGCGCCCACACGCGGCAAGATCGCCGTCTCCCCCACCAAGCCGCTATCCAACCAGATTGATCTCTCGCTGGCTTACTCACCTGGCGTAGCCTACCCCTGCCTGGACATTCAGGCCGACCCGTCCAAGGCGGCAGAGTACACCGCACGTGGCAACCTGGTCGGCGTAGTCACCAACGGCACCGCGGTGCTGGGCCTGGGAGACATTGGGCCGCTGGCAGGCAAGCCCGTCATGGAGGGTAAGGGATGCCTGTTCAAGAAGTTTGCCGGCATCGACGTGTTCGATATTGAACTGGCCGAACGCGACCCGGACAAGCTGGTTGACATCATCGCGTCGCTGGAGCCCACTCTGGGCGGCATCAACCTGGAAGATATTAAGGCCCCTGAGTGCTTCTATATAGAAACCAAGCTGCGTGAACGACTGAACATTCCGGTTTTCCACGATGACCAGCACGGCACGGCCATCATCTCTTCGGCGGCGCTGCTGAATGGTCTGGAGCTGGTTGGCAAGGACATTTCAGAAGTTAAGGTCGCCGTTTCTGGCGCAGGCGCGGCCGCCCTGGCTTGTCTCGACCTGATGGTGGCCTTGGGAGTCAAAACCTCAAACGTCTTCGCCTGCGACTCCAAGGGGGTGATCTACGAAGGACGTCCCGGGGGTTACGATGAGTCCAAGGCCAAGTACGCCCAAAAATCCGAACTCCGGACCCTGGCTGATGCCGTCAAGGGGGCTGATGTATTCCTGGGCTGCTCCGCACCGGGTGTACTCACCGAGGACATGGTCAAGAGCATGGCCGACAAACCGGTGATTCTGGCGCTGGCCAACCCTGAGCCTGAGATCCGCCCCGAACTGGCTAAGGCCGCACGGCCAGACTGCATCATTGCCACGGGCCGTTCTGACTATCCGAACCAGGTCAACAACGTTCTGTGCTTCCCCTACATATTCCGCGGTGCGCTCGATTGCGGCGCAACCAAGATCACAGAGGAGATGAAGCTGGCCTGCGTGCGCGAAATTGCCGCATTGGCCAAAGCCGAGACCAGCGCCGAGGTGGCCGCCGCGTACGCCGGCAAGGACCTGCAGTTCGGGCCCGACTACATCATCCCCACGCCGTTCGACCCACGTTTGATCATTCGTATCGCGCCCGCAGTGGCCGAAGCAGCGGTGGCTTCCGGAGTGGCCACCCGCCCGATCGAGGACATGGACGCCTACCGCACCAGCCTGAGCCGGTTTGTCTACCAGACCGGCATGGTGATGCGACCCGTATATGCCGCCGCCAAGGCGGTACCGATGGCGCAAAAACGTGTAGCCTATGCCGAAGGCGAAGACGAGCGCGTATTGCGCGCAGCGCAGATCGCCGTAGACGACAAGCTGGCCATGCCGATTCTGATCGGCCGTCCGGCAGTCATTGAGCAGCGCATCAAGAAGGCAGGCCTGCGCATTCGCCTCGGTCAAGACGTGCAAAACGTCGACCCCGAGGACGATCCGCGCTTCCGCCAGTACTGGGAAACGTACCACGGCCTGATGGCGCGCAATGGTGTGAGCGTGGAAGCAGCCAAGGCTGCCGTACGCCGTTCCACCACGATCATCGCAGCGTTGATGGTGCACTTGGGCGATGCCGACGCCATGCTGTGCGGCATGCTGGGGCGCTTTGACCAGCACCTGGAGCATATTGAATCCATCATCGGCGTGGAACCCGGCGCGCCATGCCTCGCCACCTTGAACGCCATTCTGCTGGAAGACCGCACGCTCTTCATGACGGATACCTACGTCAACGAAGACCCCAGTGCAGAGTTGCTGGCCTCCATTGCAAAAATGGCTGCCCACGAGGTGAAAAATTTCGGCCTGCCGCCCAAGGTGGCTTTTCTTTCGCACTCGAACTTCGGCTCGTCCAAGCGTGCCTCAGCGCTCAAGATGCGGCGCGCACGCGACCTTTTCCGCGAGATGGCACCAGACATCGAGTGTGACGGGGAAATGCATGGCGACATGGCGCTATCGTCTGTCTTGCGTGACCGCGCCATCTCTGACAGCACCCTCACTGGCGAGGCCAACCTTCTGGTATGCCCCAGCCTGGACGCAGCCAATATCCTGTTCAACGTGCTCAAGATCACGGTGGGCCACGGCGTGACGATCGGGCCCATGCTCCTGGGCGCAGCGGCCCCAGCGCATGTTCTGACGCCTTCGGCCACGGTGCGCAGACTGGTCAACATGACAGCCGTGGTAGTGGCCGAGGCTGCTGTGAGGCGCCGCGCCTGACACCCCCGCGAAGATCGAAGCCGGATGCAGTCTGCCTCACTCTGAGAAACAAAAGCGGCGCCAATTAAGGCGCCGCTCTCAGCCTAGATCCGGCAGTTGAACGCGCCCGAACAGGTCGTCATCGGGTGCGCTGGCAAGGCGTGAGGACGCGGCAGGCTCGTGCCTGCAAGAACGAGCAACGCCGCCAGCGTGCCCGAGGGCGGCCTGATCGGGTGCGTAGCGCTCTCACCAAATGGGTGAGCGTTATCGGAGCATAGAAATCGAGTGTTCATGCGGCTTTCCTGAAGATTGCAAGCGGTCAACTGCCGGATCTAGGCTCAGTCTCCCCGTCCCAAACAGATTCCGATCAAATGCCGATCGTGCCGCCGTCTATGCGCGTCACCACCACAGTGGCTGAACGTGGGCGTTTGTGGCCTGAGTGTGCGGTGTCGCTGGCAGGCGCCTGATTGCCCGGCCAATAACTCGTAAAGGTTTTGGCTGCGAAGTCTGCCGGCCCTTCACCCGGGTGCTGGACGTTGAAAAACAGCGTCTTGCCGTCCGGAGTCACGTCGACGCCGGTGATTTCGCAGTCGAATGGACCCACCAGGAACCGGCGCACGTTGGCCTCCGTGGGCTTGGCGCCCATGAACGTGGCCTGACCCTCCTTCGTAGTCACCGGGCCACCATCGCCCACCTTGCCAGGAATGGCTGCGAGCATCATGCAGTTGGTGACGTCGGTGTATGAGCCGTCATCGGTCTGAATCCACAGCAGGCCGCCAGCGTTGCCATTGCGCTGGTCAAAATACAACCCGTCAGGACTTGAGAAATCGTTCCCTGCCGTGAGACCGGAGAGATTCTCGCTCTGCTTGCCGTCCTCGCGAGCACCGAAGAGGAACACGTCCCAGTTGAACTTGGTGGCGCCCTGGCTACCGTCTTCGCGCCAGCGAATGATGTGGCCGTTGGTGTTGCCAACGCGCGGGTTTGCGGCGTTGAGTGTGGCGGCCGTACGCTGCGAGTTGTTGGTCATGGTCATGTAAACCTCGTTGTTCAACGGGTTTACGCCACCCCACTCCGGGCGATCCATTTTGGTCGCGCCGCGGGAGTCTGCTGCCAGGCGGCAGAACATGACCACGTCACCCTGATCTGCAAAGGGGTACAGCGCGTTCGATGAGTCCAGACCGTTCTTGCCGTGGGTCAATTCGAGCCACTCGCCCGTGCCGTCGTTATTGAACTTGGCCACATACAAGGTACCCTTGTCGAGGTACTTAGCGCCTGCGGCCGTGCCACCGTTGACGTCTTTCGGATCCCACTTCGCGTCGGACACGAACTTGAAGACATACTCGCCACGCGCGTCGTCGCCGGAGTAAATGACGATAGGCTCGCCGGCCTTGGCCGGAGCGGGCCACGCGCCTTCGTGGTTGAAGCGGCCCAGGCTGGAACGCTTGACCGGCTTGCTTGCGGGCTGAAATGGATCAATCTCGACCACCCAACCGAAACTGTTGAAGACGTTGCGGTAATCTTCTGCGGCAGAGGCACCACTGACTTTACTGTTCCAGCGCTGATAAGTTTCACCCTCGACCGTATCCCAGCCGTAGGGGTTGGCTCGGCCCTGCGGCAACCCATAGCGCTTGAATGCAGCAATTTCCGCGGCGGAGCGCGCGGCGTCGTCACCCGCTGCACGCCCCATCACGTTCAGGTAATTTTCTTCGCACGTCAGGTAGGTACCCCAAGGCGTGTACCCGGAAGCACAGTTGTTATTCATGCCAAAGGCTTCCCGACCATTGGGTGACAACTTTGTCACCAACCCGGGACTGCCAGCGGCAGGGCCACCCATGTCCATGGGCGTGGCCGAATGCACGCGGCGGTTGTAACGCGAGCCACGCACCATTTCCATATCGTTGCTGCCTGCCTTGCGACGGACTTCCACCACGCTCACGCCGTGAGCGTAGATTTCCTTCTGAATTTCCTCGGCGGGGCGCTTGCCATCCACCTTGGTGGAACCGGCAGGGTGCAGGCCATAGGGGGCCACCACATATTCGTGGTTAACGCACAGCAGTCCGCGATCAGAGCGGTTGACGTCAAACTTTCCGTCGTCGGACATGCCGAAGTAGTACATGCCGTCATGGCCGTCGCCGATACGGCGCTCGTAGGACTCCGCAGTCTCCGAACCGTCGTCCTTCCACGAGGCATCGCCGAAGTGCATGGGGTCGCCCAGCGCATGCAGTATGCTGATCTGATACTCATCGGGCACGGAGACTCGGTCGGCATTGGTCTTGGCCACCGCAGCGAAATTGAATTTAGCCGGTGCAGGGGCGGGGGCGGGTGCCGGGGCGGGTGCCTCATCATCGCTGCCGCCGCATGCGCTCAAGCCCGTGCCGCCAAGCAAGGCGGCTGTGGCAGCACCAACCCCACCTCGCAGCGCTCCACGCCGGCTCAGACGAGCAGCCAGAACAGTACTGATATGCGGGTTGTTCGACAAGTTGACGATCTCGTTATCGTCGTATTCGGAAACGTTCGTGTGGTTCATGCTCGTGGGGTGTTCTGATTTAACAAACAGTACGGATACTGATGGCTTTCTGTTTCAATAGCGTGACGAATTGAATTCAGCCAGACTCCTCCGGACGCGGAAGTGAGAACGGGCGCGGCTTACCCCGATTTCGGGCACGAAAAGCAGCCTCGGAGAAAACTTGCTTTTCAGTCGACCTTCAACGGATTGACAGGCCGTGCGGCTATGCTGATCGATACTTTTCCGGTTTCGCCTTCACTTTCACTTTCAAACCTGCGCCCATGAGCATTCGCAACCTAGATTCCCTGTTTGAGCCACGCTCGGTCGCCGTCATCGGTGCGTCCGAGCGGGCCTTTTCAGTCGGCGGCACCTTGTGGCGCAACATGTGCACCGGAAGCTATGCAGGGCGGGTGTTTCCGGTCAACCCCAAGTACAAGGAACTCTCGGGCCATCGCTGCTACGCCAGCGTGGCAGACCTTCCCGAGACTCCCGATCTCGCGGTGATCTGCACTCCTCCAGACACCGTGGTCCACCTGATCCGCCAGCTGGCGCGGCGCGGCACGCGGGCGGCAGTGGTGATCAGCGCAGGGCTCACTTCGCAACAAAAGCAGGACATGCTGGATGCGGCCCGCCCCACCTTGCTGCGCATACTGGGCCCCAACTGCGTCGGCCTGCTGGCGCCCCATGCAGGGCTGAATGCGAGCTTTGCGCACATTCCCGCTCGGCGGGGCGAACTCGCCTTCATTTCCCAATCGGGGGCGCTGGTCACCGCCATGCTCGATTGGGCAGAAGAGCGGCGCATTGGGTTTTCACATTTCGTGTCGCTGGGCGAGCACGCCGACGTGGATTTCGGCGACATGCTCGACTACCTGGCAAGCGACTCCCGCACGCGGGCCATTTTGCTGTACATCGAGTCGGTCGAGCAGGCCCGCAAGTTCATGTCGGCAGCACGCGCGGCAGCGCGCAACAAGCCAGTGATCGTGGTCAAGGCCGGCCGCAGCGAGCAGGGGCAGAAGGCTGCTGCCTCGCACACGGGTGCCCTGGCGGGTGCCGACAGCGTGTATGACGCCGCCATTGCGCGCGCCGGCATGCTCCGCGTGGACAGCCTGGAAGGGCTTTTTCTGGCGGCGGAGATCCTCACGCGGTTCCGCGGGCCGATCAGCGACACCATGACCATCCTCACCAACGGCGGTGGCGCCGGTGTCATGGCCGCCGATGCCGCGGCCGCCTACAACGTGCCGCTGGCCGAATTGGGAAAGCCTCTCCTGCGCGAGCTGGACAAAGTGCTTCCTGCCAACTGGTCTCATGGCAATCCGGTGGACATCATCGGCGACGCGCCCGCCCAGCGCTACGTGGACGCCTTGAACGCCCTGGCGCGCCATCCGCAGGACACAGGCACCATACTCTTCATCCACGCACCAACGGCCATCGTACCGTCCACCGACATTGCGCGCGCCATGGTGCCCGCCATTCAGCCAGCCGGAAAGCGCATGTTGCCCCTGATCAGCGCCTGGGTGGGCGGCCCAGCGGTGGCAGAGGCGCGTGAATTATTCATGCGTGCCGGCATTGCCTGCTACGACATGCCCGAACAGGCCGTGCAGGCCATTGGCATGCTGCAGCACTACGCACGCAACCAGGCCGAATTGACCGAGGCGCCGCCAGCCGGCCCACTGCACAACGGCGGCGCGCCTGACACGCAGCGAGTGCGCACCATCGTGCAACAGGTGCTGTCCAGCGGACGGGACATGCTGACCGAGCCCGAAGCCAAGATGGTCTGCGAAGCCTATCGAATCCCGGTGGTGGCCACCCGCACAGTTCCCGCCGAGGCGGATGCCGCCGCTGCGGAAGCTGCTCGCATCGGCTTCCCGGTCGTGATCAAGATCCTTTCCGAGGACATCTCGCACAAGTCAGACGTGGGCGGCGTCGTGCTGAACCTGCAAGACGCCGAAGACGTCCGGGCTGCTGCACAAGCCATGCTGGCGCGCATCGGCAGAAGCCACCCGAAGGCGCGGCTTGAAGGCTTCACGGTTCAGCAGATGGTCAAGAAAGCCCAGGCGCAGGAGCTGATCATTGGCGCCAGCGTGGACCCGACCTTCGGCCCCGTCATCCTGTTCGGTCAGGGCGGGACCGCCGTGGAAGTCATGAAAGACAGTGCCATGGCGCTGCCACCGCTCAATGCCCCCCTCGCTCGCGCGCTGATTTCGCGCACACGGGTGGCCCGGCTGCTCGCAGGCTACCGTGACGTGCCACCGGCCGACATGGAATCGATTGTCGACACACTGCAAGCTGTCTCGCAGTTGCTGGCCGACGTACCTGAGATCTCCGAGCTGGACATCAACCCGTTGATCGTCAACCATGAAGGCGCTATTGCCCTGGACGCTCGGGTTCGGGTCAGCTCCAAGGCGCCTGCCGGAGCGGCAAATTTTGCCATCCAGCCCTACCCTGCCGAGTTGATTGAAACCCTGCCGTGGCACGACCAAACTCTGACCCTGCGCCCTGTACGCCCTGAAGATGAAGCGCAGCATCGAGCCTTCCTGGAAAGCCTGGACCCGGAAGACATTCGCATGCGTGTGTTCTACAGCCGACGCACCATGGAGCGCAGCGAACTGGCAAGATTGGTGCAAATCGACTACGCGCGGGAAATGGCTTTTGTCGCGACGGTGCAAGATACCGACGGTTCGGAAAAACCCTGGGCGTTGCCCGTGCGGTGGCAGACCCGGACAACATTGGTGCCGAGTTCGGAATCATTCTCCGCCCTGACCTCAAGGGAGGGGGATTGGGCCGCATTCTGATGGACAAGCTGATCCGCTATCTGAAGGCCGCCGGCACGCAACAACTCACGGCCATCGTGCTGACAGAAAACGGTCGCATGCGCAAACTCGGTCAAGCACTAGGATTCCTTGAAGAAACGATGCCTGGAGAAAACGACGCCATGACGCTGACGCTGGATTTGAGAGATTCGCCGTAACGGCTGGGAACAAGGTGACGCAATCGCGATCAGCATCATGCGCTAGTATTTTCAGATGATTTCATTTGCTCGCACAGCGCTCGCCGCTTTATTGGTGGGTGCCATTTCTCTGGCCCCGTCCATGACGACCAGCGCCCAGGCGCAAGATGCGCCACCTTCGCTGGACTCAGCCGAGTTCAACGCCTGCCTGAACAACCTGCGCATCACGCCAGCCTTTAAAGCCATCTCGCCCGCCGCGTTTGCCCGATTCACGGGAGACTTGACGCCAGACCCCTCCGTGCTGGTGCTACTCAATCGCCAGCCCGAGTTCACCATGCCCGTGTGGGACTATCTGGCCGTGCTCGTCGACGATGAGCGTGTGGGTGACGGCAGGGCTGCACATGACAAATGGCGAGATGTGCTTGCTCAAATTGAGCAGCAGACGGGCGTAGCGCCCAACGTGGTCATTGGCGTGTGGGGAGTAGAGAGCAACTTCGGGCAGAACCTGGGCGGACGACCGCTGGTGCAATCTCTGGCCACTTTGAGTTGCTTCGGACGTCGTCAAACGTATTTTCGCGGCGAATTCGCCGCGGCGTTGCGTATCTTGCAGGAAGGGCATATCGTGCCGGAGAAGCTGGTGGGCTCCTGGGCCGGTGCCTTCGGGCAAACCCAATTCATGCCCAGCACCTTCTTTCGCAGCGCCGTAGACTTTGACGGAGACGGTCGCCGCGATATCGTCGACAGCGTACCCGACGCCCTCGCGTCGACCGCAAAGTTTCTGCAGAACGCCGGCTACCGGCGTGGTGAACCCTGGGGTTTTGAAGTCAGGCTGCCAGCGGGGTTCGACACCAGCGGCGCCAGCCGGAAAAACAAACAACCCATCGCCGCCTGGCGTGCCTCCGGCCTCACACTGGCAGACGGCAGCCCTTTGCCAGACAGCCTGCCGAGCGCCGGTCTGCTGATACCCGCACGTGGCGGCCCTGCCTTTCTGGTAGGCCGCAATTTCGATTCACTTTACAGCTACAACGCGAGCGAAAACTACGCGCTGGCTATTGCACACTTATCCAACCTGGTCGCGCAATCAGGCAACGGCACGGCCTTCTCAACCCCCTGGCCCACAGACGACGTGGGCCTCAGCCGCGCACAGAACCGGGAACTCCAGATTTTGCTGCTGGCACGCGGCCACGACATCGGCAGCGCAGACGGCATGATCGGCGCGAAGACGCGCGAGGCGATCAAGACCGAGCAGCAGAGGCTGGGACATAAGGTAGACGGGAGAGCCGGGCAGAAGTTGCTGGGAGAACTGAGATAGCGTCCACCTCAACTTCCGGTCGCGCAAGCCCGCCGATGCTGGGAACCGCGCTAGGGCTCGCCTATGGACTTTGGTGTATTGGCGTGCTGTGGCTGCAGCCGCGCTCTTTGCTCGCGATCCTGAGTTTCCTGGCACCCTGCATCGTTTTTGCCTGCTCCTGGGCATGGCGACAGCAGCGGCTGTTCGGCGTAGCGCTGGGGCTGGGTTTGCCGGCGGCGCTTTATGTGGCGTACCGCCGGTACGCTGAGCAGGCGGAGCTGTTCTATGTGGCTGAATACTTCACCGTCTACCTGACGCTGTGCCTGTGGTTTGCCACCTCAGTGCGCACGCAACCCCTCATTACGCGTGTGGCCCGTCGCGTGCACCCGCTCACCCCGGAGATGGAAGCCTATACGGTGAAACTCACGCGAGCATGGTCGGTGTATTTTCTGACCATGGCGCTGGCCTCGGTGGCAGCCTATGCCTGGGTCGGACTAAAGGCTTGGGCACTCTTCACCTTGATCGTCTCGCCGGTCTCACTGCTGGGTTTTTTCGTCATCGAGCATCTGTTGCGGTATTACTGGCATCCAGAGTTCGAACGCGCAACAATCGCGCAAGCGATCAGAAGCTGGCGTGAAGGGGTGGGGTGAATATGGACCCCAAATCAGGAACCAGCCGATTTTCTTGCGCGGGCCGAATTGGGCGTCGCTGTCGAAGAACTCAAGAGGACCTCGCACTGATCGCCATCAACACCCTCTCTGCAGTTGCAGGCGCGTTCATGGAAACAGCCTCTCTCGCATCGCCGGAGACATCGAGACGCGCCGCCGCCACAGCGTTGCGAAGTGCCTCCCATACGCTGATGCCCAGCATGAAGGGAGGCTCGCCCACGGCCTTGCTGCGAAACACAGTGTCTTCCGCATTGGCTTCGGGCCAGAGATGCACGGCAAAATGCGGAGGCACGTCGGCAGCAGTGGGAATCTTGTAGGTGCTGGGAGCCTTGGTGGTCAGCGCGCCCCGTTCGTCCCAGACCAGCTCCTCAGTCGTCAGCCAGCCAACGCCCTGAATGAAGCCGCCTTCGATCTGGCCAATGTCGATCGCGGGATTGATGCTGCGCCCCACGTCATGCAAGATGTCCACCGCCAGCACGCGGCTCTCGCCCGTGCGCGTGTCTATGGCCACCTCGCTGCAAGCCGCACCGTAGGCAAAATAAAAGAATGGGCGTCCGGTGAGGGTCTGCTTGTCGTAGTGGATCTTGGGGGTACGGTAAAAACCGTCGCTCCATAGCTGTATGCGGTTGGCATAAGCTTGATTCACGACTTCTTCGAACGAACGGGTGGCCGTAGGCGACATGATCTTGCCGTGCGCAAAATCAATCGCACCCGCACCGCAACCGTCGAGCCCGGCTACAAAAGCAGCCAGGTTGTCGCGCACGCTGCGGGCTGCGGCCTGTGCGGCCTTTCCGTTCAGATCGGTTCCGCTTGATGCAGCAGTGGCGCTGGCATTGGGCACCTTGCTGGTATCGCTGGAGGTCACCAGCACGCGCGCCAAGTGCACGCCCAACTCATCGGCCACTACCTGCGCGACCTTGGTATTCAGCCCCTGCCCCATTTCGGTGCCGCCATGGTTAACCTGGACGCTACCGTCCGTATAAACGTGCACCAGCGCACCCGCCTGGTTGAAGAGCGTAGCCGTGAAACTGATCCCGAATTTGACCGGTGTGATCGCCAAGCCGCGCTTGATCGTCCGGTTCCGCGCATTCCACTCGGCCACCTCCTGCTGCCTCTGCCGGTAGCGCGAAAGGCGCTCCAGCTCGGGCAGGAGCTCGTGAAGTATGTTGTCTTCCACGCGCATCTGGTAGTGGGTGGTGTCGCGTGCAGACGCCTTGGCGCCCTCTGTGGCGCGGGCATCGTACAGGTTCACCATACGCACATCCTGTGCATCGCGGCCGGTATACCGGGCAATGTCGCCCACCACAGTTTCGATGGCGATCACGCCCTGCGGTCCACCAAAACCGCGAAAGGCTGTGTGGCTTTGCAGATGGGTCTTGCAGCGGTAGGAGTTGATCTCCACGTCGCTCAGGAAATACGCGTTGTCGGCGTGGAACACGGCCCGGTCAGCGACAGGTCCGCTCAGGTCTGCCGAGAAGCCGCAGTTGGCCATCATGTCGAGCTTCATGCCCAGGATGCGACCTGCATCGTCAAAACCCACTTCGTATTCATACGCAAACGGGTGCCGCTTGCCGGTAATCAGGAAATCGTCGTCGCGGTCGAGCCTCAGTTTCACCGGCGCCCGGATCTTGAGGGCCGCCAACGCCGCCCATACGGCCACGTGGCCGGCCTGCGTCTCCTTGCCGCCGAAGCCGCCGCCCATACGCCGGCACTCCACCCGCACCGCATGGCTGGCAATGCCCAGCGCATGTGCAACCCAATGCTGTACTTCGCCCGGGTGCTGCGTGCTGCTTTGCACGAGCCACTGGCCCTGCTCCTGCGGCACCGCCAGTGCAATCTGACCTTCGAGGTAGAAATGCTCTTGCCCTCCCACTGAAAAGCGACCCGAGAGGCGATGCGGCGCAGACTGGATGCGGGAGGCCGCATCACCTCGGGCGACCGTGACCTTGGGCAGCACGAAGCTCTGCGCCGCCATGGCTTGCTCGATGGTCAAAATAGCGGGCAAAGGTGCGATGTCCAGATTCACAAGACGCGCCGCATAACGCGCAGCCTGCACACTCTCGGCCACCACCAGGCCGACGACCTGACCAACGTGCTGCACCTCATCGAGTGCAAATACAGGCTCGTCATGTCCAAAGGCGGCCAGCATTGGATCGCCCGGGATATCTGCCGCCGTAACGATGGCGCGAACACCCGGCCGCGCCAAAGCCGCGGATGCATCGATGCCGCGCAGCGTACCGTGCGCGATGGGGGACAGAATGGGTGCCGCATACAGCGTGCCCCTTGGTTCAGGCAGATCATCCAGGTAAGGCGCCAGACCCTGCACCTGTGCACGCGCACTTTCATGCGGATGGGAGTTGCCACAGGCAGCAGCCTCATGATGAAGCGCCGCATGCCCTTTGGCATTCCCTTGATGCCCTTGATGTCCGCGGGCTTGAACCACTGAGTCGTCGTGCTTCATGCCAAATGCTCCCAAGTCAAATCAGCCAGAGGTGTCGGCGCGCCCGGCTGGGTTTCCTCGTAGAAGCGCAGCAGCAGATTACCCAGCACCTCGCGCCGGTAGGCGCTGCTGGCGCGCATGTCGCTGATGGGATCAAACTCTTCGCGCAACACCTGCGCCGCTGCCTCCAGCACATCCAAGGAAAAGAGCTTGCCTACAAGGGCGGCCTCTGTGGCTACGGCACGCGCCGGCACTGCGGCAACACCGCCTGCCCCGATGCGGGCCCGGCGAATAACTCCATCCTCCACGTGCAAAGCCAGGCACAGGCACACGGCGGAAATATCATCTTCGAAACGCTTGCTGACCTTGTAGGCGCGCAACGTTTCGTGGGGCAAAGGTCTCGGCGTCACAATTCGCGCCAGCACCTCATCAGGTGCCAAGGCTGTCTTGCGATAGCCAAGGTAAAAATCCTCAATGGCCAGCATGCGTTCACCTCGCTCGCTCGCCAGAACTACCTGAGCACCCAGCGCAATCAGCAAAGGCATGGAGTCCCCGATGGGTGAGCCATTGGCGACGTTGCCGCCCAGCGTCCCACTCTGGCGCACAGGCAAGCCAGCAAACCTTTCAAAAAAATGACCTAGTTGAGGCCGATCCGACGCCAGTGCTGCAAACGCATCGTTCAAGGTGGCAGCGGCGCCAATGCTCAAGGCAGCAGCGCCGGACTCAATGCGCTTGAGTTCGGCCACACGGGTGACATCGATGATGGTGTCATAGCGCTTGTGCCCCTTGGTGATCCACAGGCCGACATCTGTGCAGCCGGCCACCAGCTGCGCCTTAGGTTGAGCGGCACGCACGTGCAGCAACTCGGCGAAAGAACGCGGAGCGAAATACGTGGCACCCGCGTTCTCGGCACCTTCGGCATTCAAGCGATCCGCAGCAAGGGCCTCCAGCTTCTCCAGCAGCCCCTCCTCTGAAGCCGCTGGCTGCGGCCAGTGGTGCATCGTGACCGCCGCATCGACGATGGGTCGGTACCCGGTGCACCGGCACAGGTTGCCGGAGATGGCGTGCTGAGCCTGCGCTCGGGTCACGTTGCGGCCCTGATCAGATTGCTGGTACAAGGTGAAAAGGCTCATCACGAATCCGGGGGTGCAGAATCCGCATTGCGAGCCGTGGCACTCCAGCATCGCCTGCTGCGCGGGGTGCAGCGCACGGTCGTCCTCTGCAATATCTTGCGCCGTCCATAAAGCCATGCCTTCCACCGAATGCGCCAGGCGGATACAGCTGTTGATTGCCCGGTACTCTATTCGTCCGTCCACCGCCTCGGCCAGTGTGACGGTGCACGCCCCGCAGTCACCGCTTGCGCAGCCTTCCTTGGCCGCCGTGCAGTGCAGATCGTCGCGCAAGAGCTCCAAAAGCGTTCGGTCGGATGGTACATTGCGCAGCTCAACAAGCGCATTGCGGTGAATAAAGCGAAGAGAATTCAAACTCATAACAGGAAGTATGGTGCGAAAAAAGCGCGACAGCCAGTCTGATCTGCATGCAGTATGTGTCAGCATGGGCATTGTGTCGCAGCGCATCTCACGAGGAGACTGCAAACAGGCCCCAAGGTTTCCACAGCGGACCATCGTGCAATTACCTGAAACCTTGTGCAATTCACCAGCAATTCGCATGCCATTGTTCATTAGTACATGACATCCATTCAGCATACGCAAGCAGCCGGCGCATCCGCCCGCAGCGGCGGCGGGGACGCCACCGCTGCGGCCCCGCGTCTGACGCTGACCGGCATCACCAAGCAGTACCCGGGCGTGCTGGCCAACGACAACGTTTCACTGACCGTGCGCCCGGGCGAAATCCATGCCGTGCTCGGCGAAAACGGCGCCGGCAAGAGTACGTTGATGAAAATCATCTACGGTGCCGTCAAGCCCGACGCCGGCGAGCTCCATTTCGACGGTAAACCCGCCCATATCCGCAACCCACACGAGGCTCGGGAGCTGGGCATTGCCATGGTGTTCCAGCACTTCAGCCTGTTCGACACCATGAGCGTGGCGGAAAACGTCTGGCTGGGCCTCGACAAGCGGATTGCCCTATCAGAGGTCAAACGCCAGATCAACAAAGTCGCCAGCGCCTATGGCCTTTCGGTGGATCCCGAGCGGCCGGTTCACACTCTCGGGGTAGGCGAAATGCAGCGCGTGGAAATCATTCGCGCACTGCTCGCACGGCCACGCCTGCTCATTCTTGACGAACCCACCTCGGTCCTGACACCGCAGGCGGTGGAGAAGCTCTTCGTCACCCTTCGGCAACTGGCCGCTGAGGGCTGTAGCATTCTCTATATCAGTCATAAGCTTCACGAAATCCGTGCACTGTGCACCGCATGCACTGTCATGCGCGGCGGACGCATCACGGGCGTCTGTGATCCGCGGGAGGAGAGCAACGCGTCGCTCAGCCGCATGATGATCGGCGCCGAGCCCCCTGCCCTCGCGCACCACGAACGTGCACCGGGCGAGGTCATGCTCCGGGTCGAGGGTCTGGACCTTAAGCGCGAGTCACCCTTCGGAATCGATCTCTCGGACATTGCACTGGAGGTTCGATCCGGCGAAGTGGTGGGCATAGCCGGTGTATCGGGCAATGGCCAACGCGAGCTTCTGTACGCGCTTTCTGGGGAAGACCCCAGAGCCCAGGCATCGTCAATCACCCTCTGTGGCAAGCCGGCAGGGCGGCTTTCGCCGGGCAAGCGGCGAGCGCTCGGACTGCATTTTGTGCCCGAAGAGCGCCTCGGACGCGGCGCCGTGCCCGAACTCTCACTGGCGCACAACATGCTGCTCACGCGCAACGAAGCCGTCTCCTCATTCGGCTGGTTGCGCACTAACCGGTTGCTTCAGCAGGCGGAGAGCATCATTGAGCGCTTCAAGGTCAAGGCGCCCGGCCCTCACGCCCCTGCACGCTCACTCTCCGGCGGAAACCTGCAAAAGTACATTATGGGCCGCGAAATCGACGCGCAACCGCGCCTTCTGATTGTCGCCCAACCCACTTGGGGGGTCGACGTAGGAGCAGCCGCCCAGATTCGCGGCGAAATTCTCGCACTGCGCGATGCGGGCTGCGCCGTCTTGGTGGTAAGCGAGGAGCTCGACGAACTGTTCGAGATTTGCGACCGCCTGCATGTGATTGCCAAAGGACATCTTTCGCCCTCTGTGCCCCGACGTGAAGCCACGGTGCAGCAAATCGGTGAATGGATGAGTGGGCTGTGGCATGCCGATGTTCAATCGGCCCTGGGCCAAAAGCAGGAGAGTGCCCATGCTGCGGCTTGAAGTGCGCCCCACCCCCTCCCGGTGGTGGACCTATGGTTCCCCCGTGCTGGCGCTGTTGCTGACCGTCCTGCTGGGCGTGATTCTTTTCGTGGCGCTCGGCAAAGACCCTGTAAGGGGCTTGCAGATATTTTTCTGGGAGCCGATCAAGTCCACTTACGCCTTGGGCGAACTCAGCGTAAAGGCTACCCCGCTACTGTTGATCGCCCTGGGCCTGGCAGTATGCTTTCGCTCCAACATATGGAATATTGGCGCTGAGGGTCAGTTCATCATCGGAGCGGTGGCAGCTGGTGGCGTGGCGCTTTTGGCCGACAAAACGACAGGGCGGTGGATCATCGCTGCCGTGTTGCTGGCTGGCGTGCTGGGCGGCATGGCCTGGGCGGCCATTACAGCTTTCCTGCGCGACAAGTTCAACGCCGGTGAAATTCTGGTCAGTCTGATGCTGGTGTACGTGGCTGTCCAGGTACTCGGCTTTCTGGTCTACGGCCCCTGGAAGGACCCGGCAGGTTACAACTTTCCTCAAACTCGCAGCTTCGACGCCGTCACACTGGTGCCGCGCCTCATGGCCGGCTCACGGGCCAGCATCGGCGTGCTGATCGCGCTCGCCTGTGCAGTCATCGCCTGGCTGTACCTATTCAGAACCCGGGGCGGTTTCGCACAGCAAGTGGGCGGCCTCGCGCCTGCGGCCGCGCGATATGCCGGCTTTTCCTCGCGCAAGGCACTATGGACGGCACTGCTCATCTCGGGCGGCGCGGCGGGTCTTGCCGGCGCACTTGAGGTGGCAGGCCCCATCGGGCAGCTCACCCCTTACGTCCCCGCAGGCTACGGCTTTGCCGCGATCATCGTGGCTTTCGTCGGAAGGCTGCACCCGTTGGGAATGGTGCTCTCGGCCATACTGCTCAGCATGTTCTATATCGGCGGCGAACTGGCGCAATCGCGCCTGGGCCTGCCCAAATCGATCTCGGGTGCATTCCAGGGCCTGCTGCTCTTCATGCTGCTGGCCTGCGACACACTGGTGAACTATCGTATTCGCGTGGGGAGACCCTCCTGATGGAAAGCTATGCGCTGCTCATTGCGGCTACCCTGAACGCCGGAACTGTGCTGGCCATCGCCGCACTGGGGCTGCTCATCAACGAAAAGGCCGGCATCGTCAACCTCGGTGCGGAGGGCATGATGCTTTGCGCGGCCATTGCGGGCTTCGCGACGGTGGTACACACCGGCAACGACTGGCTCGGTTTCGCCTCCGGCATGGCTGCCGGCGCTCTATTGGCGGCCATCTTTGGGGGGCTGGTGATCTGGCTCAATACCAATCAGTACGCCACGGGGCTTGCACTGAGTTTGTTCGGCGTGGGCTTCTCGGCGTTCGTCGGCATTGGTTACGTGCAGGCCAAACTGCCCGAGCGTCCGCAGTTCTCCGTGCCGTTTCTGGGCGATCTTCCCCTGGTCGGGCCGGCTCTGTTCCGCCAGCACCCCTTGGTTTACGGCGCCATGCTTCTGGCGGCCGGCATGATCTGGTTCCTTTTCCGTACGCGTGCGGGGCTCGTGCTGCGTTCGGTCGGCGAATCGCCGGCTTCGGCACATGCACTGGGTTATCCGGTGCGGCGCATCCGGCTGGCGGCAGTGGTGGCGGGCGGTGCACTATGCGGATTGGCAGGCGCCTATATCTCCGTCATCTACACGCCACTCTGGGTTGAGGGCATGGTGGCAGGCAAGGGCTGGATCGCGCTGGCCCTGACCACCTTCGCCACCTGGCGACCCGCCCGGGTGTTACTAGGAGCGTACCTTTTCGGGGGGGTGACCATGCTCCAGTTCCACCTTCAAGGCCAGGGCGTGCAGTTGCCCAGCCAATTCCTGACGATGCTGCCCTACCTGGCCACCATCGTGGTGCTAACACTGATCTCGCGCAACCCCACCTGGATCCGAGTGAATATCCCAGCCTCGCTGGGCAAGCCATTTCATCCTGGCGCTTAAGACTTTTGTGCTGAACACGCCCTAGAATGCTTCTTTTTCCACTCTTTTGCATAAGCCAGAGGAAGCCATGACTGACCTGAAAAAACGCTCGCTATTCAAAGCACTCGCCCTTTCGGCAGCTGCGGCGGCCACCCTGGCTGCCTGCGGCAAGAAAGAAGAAGCGCCCACGGCAGCAGCACCCGCTCAGGAACCAGCCGCGGCCAGCGCTCCCGCCCCGGCCAAGCCGGAGCCCTTGAAGGTCGCCTTCGCCTATGTCGGCCCAGTGGGCGACGGCGGCTGGAGCTTCGCCCACGACAACGCCCGCAAAGCGGTGGAAAAGGAATTTGGCGACCGCGTACAGACCTCCTACGTCGAAAGCGTGCCCGAAAGTGCCGACGCCGAGCGCGTTCTGCGTGACATGGTCGGCCAGGGCAACAAACTGGTGTTCGGCACCACCTTCGGCTACATGGAGCCGATGCTTAAAGTGGCCGCCGACAACCCGGAAGTGAAGTTCGAGCATGCCACTGGCTACAAGACTTCCAGCAACATGCGCACCTATGACAGCCGGACCTACGAAGGCGCCTACATGGCTGGCGTCATCGCCGGAAAGATGACCAAGACCGGCACGCTGGGCGTCGTCGGTTCGGTACCAATTCCCGAAGTGCTGCGCAACATCAACAGCTTCACCCTGGGCGCGCAAAGCACCAACCCTAAAATCAAAACCAAGGTGGTCTGGGTGAACGAGTGGTTCAACCCGCCAAAAGAGACCGAAGCCGCCACCGCCCTGATCAACGGCGGGGCTGACGTCCTGATGCAAAACACCGACTCCTCCGCTGTACTCCAGACTGCCGAGAAAATGGGCAAGCGCGGCTTCGGCTGGGACAGCGACATGACAGCCTATGGCCCCAAGGCGCACCTGGGTTCGGCCATCATCAACTGGTCACCCTACTACATCAAGGCCGTGGGTGAAACCCTGGACGGCAAGTGGTCCACAGGGCAAACCTGGTGGGGCGTGAAAGAAGGCGCGATCGACCTCGTTTCCCTGGCCGAAGACATCCCTGAAGATGCACGCAAGCTGCTTGATGAAGTCAGATCCGGGCTCAAAGCGGGTACCTTCAACATCTGGAAGGGCCCGATCATCGACAACACCGGCAAGGAAATCCTGGCCAAAGACGTGGTCGCCGACGACAAGTTCCTGGGTGGTGTCAACTTCTACGTCAGGGGCGTGGAAGGCACCGTGCCCGGCGAGAAGAAATAAGCTACCGCGCGCCGCATGGCTGCGCATGGTCTCCAGCAACGGGAGCCTGTCGCACTAGGGGTTGCCGGGCTGGGCAGCCCGGCAACTCGGAGCCTGTTCAAAGTTTCCTCGCGAGGAAACTTTGAACATAATCTTGCACGTCTAATCACAAATCGTCGCCTACGGAAACACTCACGATGACACCCGACCTTCGTAAACGCACCTTTATCAAACTTGCGGCGTTAAGCGCGCTTGGGTCGGCTTCGCTCGCCGCCTGCAGCAAGAAAGAGGAAGCCGCCGCTCCATCTGACACAGCCCCCGCCGCCGCACCGGCCGAGGCGCTCAAAGCTGCCTGGATCTATGTCGGCCCCGTTGGCAGCGCCGGCTGGAGCTTCGCGCACGATCTGGGCCGCAAAGCCGTGGAAGCCGAGTTCGGCGACAAGGTGAAGACCACCTTCGTTGAAAGCGTACCCGAAGGCGCGGACACCGAGCGCGTCGTGCGAGATCTGGTCAACCAAGGCAACAAACTCATTTTTGGCACCAGTTTCGGCTTCATGGAAGCCATGCTGAAGGTGGCACAGGACCACCCGGATGTAAAGTTCGAGCATGCCACCGGCTACAAGACGGCCGCCAACATGAACGTGTACGACTCACGCTTCTACCAAGACACCTATTTGGCCGGCATCATCGCCGGGCACATGACCAAGACAGGTACGCTCGGCTTCGTCGGCTCGTTTCCGATCCCTGAAGTCCTGCGCAACATCAACGCCTTCACGCTGGGCGCGCAAAGCGTCAAGCCCGACGTGAAGGTCCGCGTGGTCTGGGCCAACACCTGGTACGACCCGCCCAAGGAAACCGAAGCCGCCCAGTCGCTGATGAACAGCGGCGCCGACGTGCTGCTGCAAAACACCGACTCCACCGCTGTGCTGCAGGCCGCCAACAATGCTGGCAAGCTGGCCTTTGGCTGGGATTCCGACATGAGCGCCTTCGGTGGCGAGGCCCACCTGGGCTCGGCCATTGCGGACTGGAGCCACTACTACAAGAAGACCGTCAAAGAAGTGCTCGACGGTACCTGGAAAGGCAATCAGGTCACCCGCTGGGGCGTGCCGGAGGGCCAGAACGATCTCGTCAAACTGTCGGACAAGATCCCCGCCGAAGCACGTGCCAAGGTCGATGAAATCAAGTCCAAGATGAAAGACGGCAGCTTCGACGTCTTCAACGGCCCGATTTCCGACGCCTCCGGCAAGGAACGGCTGGCCGCTGGCGTTCGTGCCAACGACGAATGGATGGGCAAGATCGACTTCTTCGTGCCCGGAGTCGAAGGAAACATCCCCGCGTCGAAGTAAGTCGGGAGCGGCTCCCGCCGCCCCCTGATGCGAAGCTGCGGCGAGTCCGCTCTAGAAAATGCTGCAAGAGGCACATGAAATGCTTGAAAAAACCCTTTGGCACCCTGTTGCCCTGAGCCACGCCGTCGGCACACAACCCA
The DNA here is from genome assembly GCF_050821495.1 of Ottowia caeni. GTDB lineage: Bacteria > Pseudomonadota > Gammaproteobacteria > Burkholderiales > Burkholderiaceae_C > Ottowia > Ottowia caeni. Next base: position 3,754,196 of record NZ_CP151080.1, read on the forward strand.
TGGCGGCCAACCTGCTGGGCGAAGAACTTGCGCTTTGGCGCGACTCTGAAGGTGTTGCCCATGCCTGGGCTGACCAATGCCCTCACCGCGGAGCGAAGTTTTCGCTCGGCAAGGTCACGGGCGGGCAACTGGAGTGCCCCTACCATGGCTGGCGCTTTGAATCCGGCGGGCAGTGCACGCACATTCCGGCCGTGCCTGATTTCCAGCCCAGCGCCCGGCATTGCGCCCGCACCTTCGAAACGCGAGAAGAGTACGGCATGCTCTGGGTTCGCCTGGCGCCGCCAGAGGGAGAGCATCGGCCCATTCATGACTTTCCGCTCTTTGCAGCAGAATCTGAGTCTCGCCTGCGCAAGACGACCAGCGGGCCGTACCTGGTGGCCGCCAGTGCGCCCCGCATCATCGAGAACTTTCTCGACATGGCACACTTCGCCTATGTGCATGAAGACTGGCTCGGTAGCCGCACGCACACTGCTGTGCCGCCCTACCAGGTGCAGCCGACCCCGCACGGCGTTCTGGCCACGGGCTGCCTGGCATGGCAACCGCGCTCGTCCATCCACGCCGAAGGGGGTGCAGAGGTGGAGTACACCTACGAAGTCACCGCCCCCTACATGGCTGTCCTCACCAAGAAGCCTGAAGCCGGCAGCACCGCCATTGAAGGGCTGTGGGAATCCATTGCCATGTTCGTCTGCCCGGTCACTGAAGAAACCAGTGTGGCCTGGACGCGCATGGCCATGAACGATTTTGATTCGCCCGATGCGCGACTCATCACTTTCCAGGACACCATTTTTGGCCAGGACCAGCCCGTGCTCGAATCGCAACGGCCCAAGCGCCTGCCCCTGGCACCGGAGGCCGAAGTTCATTCGGCGGCGGACCGCATGTCTTCTGCCTACCGGCGCTATCTGCGCGAGAGCAGCATTCATTTCGGAGTCATCCTCTGATGGCAAGGGATTTGCCCGCACTGTTGGCAGCCCTGCCGAAGGCCGAGCTGCATGTGCACATTGAGGGCACGCTGGAGCCGGAGATGATCTTCGCGCTCGCCAGGCGCAATGGCGTCAGCCTCCCCTACGCCAGCGTGGAAGAACTGCGTAAGGCCTACGCCTTCACAGACCTGCAAAGCTTTCTCGACATCTACTACGCCGGCGCCAGTGTGCTGCTGAAGGAGCAAGACTTCCAGGACATGGCGATGGCATATTTCGAACGCGCCGCGGCTGACAATGTAGTGCGCGCCGAAATATTCTTCGACCCGCAAACCCACACCGCACGCGGCGTTTCCATGGAAACCGTGATTAGCGGCTTGCACGGTGCGTGTGTACAGGCTAGGCAGCGCTGGGGCATCAGCGCCGATCTGATACTGTGCTTCTTGCGTCACCTGAGCGAAGAAGAGGCACTGGCCACCCTTGATGCCGCTCTACCCTGGAGACAACATTTCATTGGGGTCGGCCTGGATTCCAGTGAAGTGGGCCACCCGCCCGTCAAGTTTGCCCGCGTGTTCGAACGCGCCCGCGCACTGGGACTGCATGTGGTCGCCCATGCTGGCGAAGAAGGCCCACCGGAGTACATCTGGCAGGCACTGGACATCCTGAAGGCCGAGCGGATCGACCACGGCGTGCAGGCTGTTAATGATCCCGCCCTGATGCAGCGCCTGGCCAAAGAGCGCATCCCGCTCACGGTCTGCCCGCTGTCCAATCTGAAGCTCTGCGTGTTCCCTGATTTGCGCGAACACAATCTACCTGCCCTATTAGACGCAGGCCTGTGCGCCACCATCAACTCCGATGATCCGGCATATTTTGGTGGCTACATCAACGACAACTTCGTTCAAACCTTCGCCGCCACCGGCATGACGAGAGAGCATGCCGTGCAACTGGCGCGCAACAGCATAGAAGCCAGTTTTGCACCAGACGCGGAGAAAGATCTCTGGCTCAGAAAAATAGACCGCTTGATTGAGGAAGGAAGCGGTTAAATCGCGGCGAAACCTGGCTTACGCAAAATACCGCTGCCTTGGCAATTTGGGCTTTCTTTGTAGGAGCGGCTTTAGCCGCGAAAGGCCAATCGCGGCCAAAGAGGGTGTCGCAAAGTGGTTTGTGCAGCCGTGTCGATTAACTCCCTCTCCTTTCGGGAGAGGGTTGGGGTGAGGGAGCGCGCTTGCGCGCTGTCCAATTTTTTAAAGCGCGGAGCGCTTCTGTTCACCGTACAGGTCACAAAACAATGCCAGTCGCAGATTACGTGCCGCTGCCCTCACCCTGACCCTCTCCCGAAGGGAGAGGGAAGAAGAACGAGGCCATTTTGCGAAACCCTAAAGCCGCTCCAACAAGGGATGCGGTTAACACGTTTAAATGAACGGTATCGCGTTCAGGCACACAACGCCACCCCCTTCAGAGGTGAGGCGTCCGGCTTTCTGCCCTTGAGCTTCAGACCTTACGACGGAGCCGGCGCATGCCCATGCCTGCAGCACCCACGGCCAGCAACATCATGCTCCATTCACTCAACGTGGGCACGGCCGTAACCGCCGCCACAGGAGGCCCCACCCTCCCAGGACCAGTGATGGTGTAGTAAAAATTACCAGGGACATCACCATTGAGACCATCATACGAAGTCATAACCAACGTATAGGTGCCCGCAGCCAACGTTACCGTGTGATCATCGTCAATGCTGGCTACGCATGAATTGCCAAGGTTAGCCGGGTCAAAAGTGCCGGAATAAATACCCAGGGTACCATCCTGTCCGATGTCGTCCTCGTAACCGTTATCGTAGAAGTTGTAGTCCCCTGAGGCAGTCACCTGCACAGTCATGGTGCGATATCGATTGGGTTCAGAATCAAAATTACATGACCCATTGCTGTCCCAAAAATACCCATCCACAGGGGCATCGGAGAGAGCCAAGCTGTAATTTAGGTTACTCGTGACTTGCGCCTGCGCAGTCAACGCGCACGATGCCAACACTGCCGCAGCAGCAATATTTTTTAGTAACGACACACCACCTCCTTTGATTACAAAATTTTACCGCTTGAAAGAATAATTCAACTCCCAAACAAATGCAAACGCTATTATTTATTAAATATTTTATTATTAAATTACTATAATTTAATTAAGTAAATTTATACTATTCACTTATTCTTTTCGAAGAAATAATCTCCATGCAATCCTGGCGCGCGTCTCTTCTCCATTTCAACGAAGACGGACTAGCTCAATACGAGTCCGACGGGTTGCTGGTCACTGGCCCCAATGAAGCTGGCAAACCTACAATTCTGGCGGCAGGAAGCCATGCCTCGTTAGCAGCGCTCTTTGCCAGCGTGCCCTGCACGCACCTACCGGGTCGCCTCATAGCACCCGGCTTCGTCGACATGCATGTGCACTATCCGCAGCTCGACGTCATCGGATCCCCTGCCGAAGGCTTGCTGCCTTGGTTGAATCACTACACGTTTCCGCACGAAGCACAATTTTCCAACGCTGAACACGCCGCGGAAGTCGCCAGCTTTTTTGATGAGCTCATGCGCCACGGCGTCACAACGGCCCTCACATTCGCCACGTCGCACCCCACCTCAGTGAACGCCCTTTTTGAACAGGCGCAAAAACGGGGGTTGCGCCTGATCACCGGCAAAGTATTACAAGACCGCCACTCACCCGATGGTGTGCGCGACCAGACCGAACAAAGCCTCATCGATACCGAAGCGCTGATCAAAAAGTGGCATGGCGTGGATCGCCTGGGCTACGCCATCACGCCCCGATTCGCGCCCTCCAGCACCGAAGCGCAACTGCGCGGCGCAGGTGAACTGGCGGCGGCCTACCCCAGCACCTGGGTCCAGTCGCACGTGGCGGAAAATCTTGAGGAAATCGCCTGGGCGCGTGGTCTATTCCCCGACTCGCGCTCTTATTTGTCGATCTACGCCGATCACGGCCTCATGCGCGAGCGCGCTGTTTATGCGCACTGCATTCACTTCGATGACGATGACCGCGCCCTGATGCGGGATACCGCCACTGCCGCCGCCGTGTGCCCAACCAGCAATCTTTTCCTGGGAAGTGGCTTTTTCGATTTTGCAGGCGCGGAGCGCGTGCCCTTCGCGCACGGGCTGGCGAGCGATGTGGGCGGAGGCACCAGCTTCTCACCCTTCGTGACCATGCGCGCCGCCTACTTCGCAGGTCGCGAAGGCCAGACCAAGCCCGGCCTCAGCTTATCGCCCGAAAGACTGTGGTGGCTGCACACGGCAGGTGCGGCGAGCGCGCTGGGGCTCGAAGGCGTAGTGGGGAACCTGCAACCGGGCTGCGAAGCCGACTTCGTCATCCTCAACCCCCAGGCCACACCCTTGCTCGCCCGGCGCACCAGCCAAGCCGAAAATCTGGCCGAACTCCTGTTTGCGATGATCGTGCTCGGAGATGACCGAGCCGTGGAACGAACCGTCATCGCGGCTTGAACCTAGAACCGTTTCCAGGTTGAATCCAGGTCTTCAACTGGCCACAAAGCAACAGTGCAGCCGCACTTCCTACAATAACAGCCCTTCCCGCAAATCAGGCAGACGAGCGCAATGAGCATCAAGAGCGACAAATGGATTCGGCGAATGGCCGAAGAGCACGGCATGATTGAGCCGTTCGAACCCGGCCAGATCCGGCATTCGCCCACCGGCGAAAAAATCGTGAGCTACGGCACCTCAAGCTATGGCTACGACATACGCTGCGCGCCTGAGTTCAAGGTATTCACCAATATTCACTCCACAGTGGTGGACCCGAAGAACTTCGACGAAAAGAGCTTTGTCGACATCAATGCACCGGTCTGCATCATCCCGCCCAACAGCTTCGCGCTGGCACGGACGATGGAATACTTCCGGATTCCGCGCAACGTGTTAACGATCTGCCTAGGCAAGAGCACCTATGCGCGCTGCGGCATCATCGTCAACGTCACCCCTTTCGAGCCGGAATGGGAAGGCTATGTGACTCTGGAGTTCTCCAACACGACACCTCTGCCGGCCAAAATCTACGCGGGCGAAGGCTGCGCTCAGGTATTGTTCTTCGAAAGCGATCCTGACGACGTCTGCGAAACGAGCTACAAAGACCGTGGCGGGAAATACCAGGGCCAAGTCGGCGTGACACTACCCAAGACCTGAGTAACCGCAAGCCAATGGTGTGGCAGCGCGTACTGCGCGCCACACCGACGTGAATTTTTCCGCAAGAGCCTCTGTCCTACACGGCTTGGCGGTACATGCTGAATGGGCGCCCTTGGGTGGGCTCGTAGCATTCCCGTCATGGCTTCGAATACTGCTTACACCGAAAACAGAAAAGACCCAGCCGCCAGCATAGGAGGCCTGAAGCATGCCTTCACTCCAAGCCGAACCTTGATCGCAGCAGTCTGGGTCGCAGGGGTGCTGCTGATGCTCGGCGCAATTGCGAATGTGGCGCAAGAGCAAGTACGCAAAGGCATGAACCTGCATGGGCAGGGGCTTTCTGCACCGCAGGCCGCCGCCGGTCAGTCAGGCAGTGATACTGCCGAGGCAACTCAAGTCAGCGCAGGCACTGCTGCCAGTCTCACCAAAACCGCTTACGGTCAATAGATTCTGACAATAGAGTGTGTGCTTATTTCAAGTCCGCAAAAGCGAACGCGAAGAGTCTGCGAAATCCTCAGGACAAGACACTAACTGATCTCACCTGCCTGCTGCCGCAAATCAACCTCGGTAGTCAATGCAGTGCGGATTCCGATGCGCAGACCCTCCACCAATGTTGCCAGCGGGATGCTGGGATCGCCTATTTCAGGCAGCAACGGCACATGAATGAATCCGCCTCGCGTTGCCTTCAGGCCCCGGTCTGTGGCCAAGAGATGCATCAATCCATAAAACACTTGGTTGCAGACGAACGTACCGGCGGTTTGCGACACTTCCGCCGGGATGCCCTTGGCCTCTATGGCCGCCCGCATGGCCTTGATCGGCAGCTTACTGAAATATGCGGCTGGTCCGCCCGGAATAATCGTCTCGTCAATGGGCTGCCTGCCGGCGTTGTCGGGAATGCGGGCATCGTTAATGTTAATACCCACGCGTTCGATCGATATGGCGCCCCGGCCCGCCGCCAGACCGAGACATATGACCAGCACTGGTTCGTGCTCACGCACCAAGGCTCCGAGCACCTTCAGGGACTGGCCGAACACCGTGGGCAATTGGGCAGCCACGACGCTATGCGCGGCAATCCGGCGGCCATGCAAAGCTTGTGCAGCCTGCCAGCTGGGATTGAGACTGTCACCGCCAAAAGGGTCGAAGCCCGTCACCAGTACCTTAGGGGCTCGGAGGGACAACGCCTTTTGCTTGGTTGGGGCTACCATTGCAAGACTTTAGCGCACTAGCGTAATTAAGGCGAGGAACTGACCATGAGATGGGAAGGCAACCGACAGTCGGACAATGTGGAAGACCGCCGTGCTGAGGGTGGTGGTGGTGGTGGTGGGTTTGGCCTGGGTGGCCGATCCATCGGCATCGGCACCATCGTGATCGCGTTAGTCGCATGGGGGGTGTTCGGCATCAACCCGTTAACCACCATTGGCGTTCTCAGCGGCGGTGGCAGCCCCGTCCAGGTGCAGCCGCAGGGGCCGGCGCAAAAGCCCCCGGCGGGCGATACGCGTGCGGCATTCGTCTCTACGGTTCTGGCTTCTACCGAAGACGCCTGGGGTCAAGTCTTTCGTGAAGGCGGGGCGCAATACCGCACTCCTCGCCTGGTGCTCTTTCGAGGCGTTACACCGACAGCATGCGGCACCGGGCAGTCGGCCATGGGGCCGTTCTACTGCCCGGGTGACCAGAAGGTGTACCTGGACATGGAATTTTTCGACACACTCAGCCGCCAGCTCGGTGCGCCTGGCGAGTTCGCGCAAGCCTATGTGATTGCCCACGAAGTGGGGCACCATGTGCAAACCTTGCTGGGAACCACCGGAAAGGTAGATGCCATGCGCGGGCGCATCAGCCAGACGCAACAGAACGCACTCAGTGTGCGCATGGAACTGCAAGCCGACTGCTACGCAGGCATCTGGGCCAATAAATCCCAGCAAGCCAAGAACTGGCTTGAGCAAGGCGACATTGAGTCGGCCATGAATGCCGCTGCCCGCATTGGCGACGACCACCTGCAGCGCCAGCAGACCGGCACCGTGCGCCCAGACAGCTTCACCCACGGATCCAGCGCCCAGCGCCAGCGTTGGTTCGCCACTGGCTACAAAACGGGCAGTGTGCAAGCCTGCGACACCTTCAACGCTCAGGCGCTTTAAAAGCGTGATTGGAATCTCCTCGCCCACAGCACAGTGTGCGGGGATGATGAGAAAAAAGCGGGAAAACCAAGGGAAGAAGCGGGGGCACAAGAAGAAACGCTTGGACTCTGGCACCTCGGATCAGCAGAGGCCGCGCACAAAATAGGCAGGAGTTCGGCCAAAAGGGGATAATAGAGGGTTCATGAGCATCTCTTATACCGATCTGGCATTAGCCGAACCCCTCAAGCGCGCCGTGGCCGACATGGGCTACGAAAACATGACGCCCATCCAGGAGCAGGCCATTCCTGTCGTTCTGGAAGGCCGCGATGTCATGGGTGCCGCGCAGACAGGCACCGGCAAGACCGCCGCCTTTTCGCTGCCTCTCTTGCAGCGCTTGCTGAAGCACGAGAACGCCAGCACTTCCCCGGCCCGCCACCCCGTGCGCGCACTGGTTCTACTGCCCACACGTGAATTGGCCGATCAGGTGGCCGGCCAAGTCAAACAGTACGCCAAGTACACACAGCTTCGTAGCGCGGTGGTGTTCGGCGGCATGGACATGAAGCCGCAGACGGCTGAACTCAAAAAGGGTGTCGAAATCCTGGTGGCAACGCCAGGCCGCCTTCTGGATCATATCGAGGCGAAGTCCGCGGTACTGAACCAGGTCGAGTATGTGGTTCTAGACGAAGCCGACCGCATGCTGGACATCGGTTTTCTACCCGACTTGCAGCGCATCCTGAGCCACCTGCCGAAGGAACGCACTACCCTGCTATTTTCTGCCACGTTCTCGCCTGAGATCAAGCGCCTGGCGGGTAGCTACCTGCAAGATCCGGTCACCATCGAGGTCGCCCGCCCCAACGAAACGGCATCCACCGTGGAGCAGCACTTTTACATGGTGAGCGACGACGACAAGTGTCGCGCCCTGCACCAGGTGCTGAAAGACCGAGCCGTACGACAAGCCTTCGTTTTCGTCAACAGCAAGCTCGGTTGCGCGCGGTTGGCACGCACGCTTGAACGCGACGGTCTGAAAACAACAGCTCTGCACGGGGATAAGAGCCAGGACGAACGACTGAAGGCTTTGTCAGCGTTCAAGGCTGGTGAAGTCGATCTTCTGGTCGCCACCGATGTCGCCGCCCGCGGACTGGACATCAAGGATGTCCCTGCGGTCTTCAACTTCGACGTTCCCTTCAACGCTGAGGATTACGTGCACCGTATCGGCCGCACTGGGCGTGCAGGCGCCTCGGGCCTCGCCGTGACCATGGTCACGAAGGGAGACGGCCGGTTGATGGGAGACCTGGAGAAGCTTCTGAAGAAGAAAATCGAAGTCGAGCATATCGAGTTCGAAGAGGAAAAGCCACGCGGCCGCTTCAACGACGGCCGCCGCGCATGGCATGACGAAGGGGACGCGCCATCCCGCGAACGCCGGGGCAGCAGCGAGCGCAGACGCTTCGCACCCGCCGCGGCTCCGGTTGACCCGTTCTTTGAGCGGCCCTATGAGCCCACAAGCGAGTCAGCCGACCAGCCTCCTGCGTGGGAGTCCAGTGCCCGTGCGGCGCGACCAGGCATCTCGGCCAACATCAAGCCCAAACGTAAAGTGGCCGCCCTGTTCAAGGCAAGCGCACCCCAGTCGTAAAAGGCCACAGAACCAGACAGCCTCCTGGAAGTGCATTCGGCGCTGATCAAGTCCACAGCTGCGTCAGCGCATGAATCGTCAGGCCAACGAGGCCACCCACCAGCGTTCCGTTGATCCGAATAAACTGAAGGTCGCGCCCAATGTGGCGTTCCAGTTCCTCGGTCATCTCCTTGGCATCCCAGGCCTGAACCCGACCCACGATGTATCGCCGGATATCCTCCCGGTAGCGCTCAATGAACTGGGGCGCGGCGGCCTGCAGCTCTCCATTGATCCACCCGCGAATAGCATCGTCTCCGGCCAGCCGCTCACCGAGTGCTTGGGCCGCCTGAGTGATGCGGTGGCGAATGGATGAGTCGGGCTGCGTCATGTCGGCCTGTAGCCAACCCAGTATTTGGGACCAAAGTTCGTTAACATAAGTACCCAGCGCAGGATTGTCCAGCAACTCAGTCTTCAGGCGCTCCCCGCGCCGGTGCATCGCCTCGTCGTCCTTAAGGCGCGTCACAAAGTTGCTCACCATCTCGTCAAAGCGCAACCGCAGGCTATGTTCAGGATCATCAGCCATGTCGATGATCGTCTTGGCGATGATCACGACCACCTTGCGGGTGGCCAGCCGGGCGGCCATTTGATCCAGCCCCACATACTTCAACGCCTTCACTTCACGGGCAATGGCCTCCGTCATAGTGTCCTGAACCGCACTTTCGCCCAGCAACTTTGCCAACTGCACCAGCACACCGTCAAGCAGTTCCTGATGCCGCCGGTCATGGGTCATGGCCTCCAGCATCTGGCCTGACAGGCGGGTCACGTCGACCTGTCGCAAGCCACTTCGGGCCGCCTCCGCTACAAACTGGCGCACACGTTCATCATCCAGCGCGCCCACCATCCACCGCGCCGCGGCAACCAACCTCTCGCCCACGCGTTCAGCATTGGCCGATACAGAAAGCCACGCCGCAATGCGCCCGGCAGCGTCGAACTCACGTACTCGCACCAACACCTGGTCGGTGGCCAGAAAATGCTGGCAAAGAAAATTGGCGAGGTTTTCGCCGATGCGGTCCTTGTTCTCCGGAATAATGGCCGTGTGCGGAATGGGCAGACCGAGGGGATGCCGGAACAGCGCGACGACGGCAAACCAGTCAGCAATCGCCCCCACCATCGCGGCTTCAGCGAAGGCGGCCACATAGCCCCAGGCCGCGTGTCGGGGTAACTGCCAGGTTGCCAGCGCATAGAGCAAGGCTGCGGCCACCAGCAACCCCAAGGCCAGGCGCTTCATGCTGGGCCGCCCGGCATCTGCGCCTGCTCGCAGCGCACCTGTATCAACTCGCGCGATTGCGTCTCCGACCCCAGGCGCACGGCACTCAGCGCGCCTCCCCAGACGCACCCCGTATCCAACGAAATGATGTCCGGCCGACTCAGCCACCCCAGCGTGGACCAGTGGCCAAACGCCACCACGTCGGATCGAGTATTGCGTCCCGGAACGTCGAACCATGGCATGTAGCCAGGCGGCGCATGCTCGAGCCCGCCCGTTTTCGTCTCAAACTCCATACGCCCTTCCGGGCTGCAATAGCGCAGCCTGGTGAATGCGTTAATGACCACGCGAAGGCGATCAGCCCCTTCCAAGGCATCATTCCACTGGTCGGGCTGATTGCCGTACATCTCGTGCATGAACGCACCCCACTCTGGGCCGCGCAACACGGAGTGCACTTCACCGGCCAGCGCCAAAGCCTGCTCTGCGCTCCACTGCGGCAGTACGCCCGCATGCACCATCAATACGCCCCCTTCGCTCAGTGCCAGCGGTCGCTGTCGCAGCCAATCGAGCAAAGCCAATCGGTCGGCCGCCTGCAGGATGTCGTTTACGGTATCGCTCCTGTGTGCTTTGCGCACACCCAACGACACGGCCAGCAGATGCAAATCGTGGTTGCCCAGCAGGCATTCAACCGCGTTGTCCAGTGCCACAAGCCGGCGAAGTACGGCCAGGGATGCCGGTCCGCGGTTAACCAGGTCTCCCAAAATCACGAGGCGATCGCGACTGGGTGAAAAATCAATAAGATCGAGCAGACGGCCAAGGGCGCCATCGCACCCTTGCACGTCGCCCATGAGGTAGAGTGCCATGATGTTTATTGTCCACCGGGCAGGGTTCCGGTATTTATGAATCTGTTGTTAATCGTTTTCCTCACGCTGCTCAACGGCGTGTTTGCCATGTCCGAACTGGCTCTTGCTTCCAGCCGCAAGGCGCGGCTCGCCGCCATGGAAGAAAGCGGGGACACCGGGGCGGGCACAGCACTCAAGCTGCTGGAAAACCCCACGCAATTCCTATCGACCGTACAGGTCGGCATCACTTCGATCGGCATGCTCAATGGCATTGTCGGTGAAGCAGCCTTCAGTGGTCCGGTGGCCCTTTGGCTGGAACGCATGGGCATCGGGGCACCTGCCGCCAGCGTGGCAGCCACAGCCCTGGTGGTGACCATCATCACGTTCACCACTATCATCTTCGGCGAACTGGTACCCAAGCGCATCGGCCAGCTTTACCCAGAAGCAGTCTCGCGGTGGGTTGCCAAGCCCATGAAGTGGCTGGCAACTATTGCCAAGCCGTTCGTGAAACTGCTTTCGCTCTGCACCCAAGCCACCCTGAAATTACTGCGCATTGACAATACCCAGGCGCGCTCCATGACTACCGAGGAGATTTCTGCCAGCCTGGAGGAAGGTGTCGACGCTGGCCTGATCGAGGAACACGAGCACCAGATGGTACGAAATGTATTTCACCTGGACGACCGCCCTTTGACCTCATTGATGGTGCCCCGGAATAATATCGACTGGCTGGAGGGAAGCCAGAGTGTCAGTCAAGCGCTGGATTATGTAGCAGCACAGGGAGAAAAAGGTGCGCATTCCTGGTATCCGGTATGCCACAACGGATTGGATGATGTCGTTGGGGTTATTAGCGTAGCTCGGCTTCTCGAACTTGGGCGCCATTCGGAAGGGCATATTGAAAACCATGCTGCAGCTGCAGCATTTCTCCCTGAAACCCTCAGCGTCATGGAAATGCTGGAGCAACTGCGATCCAGATCAGGCCGTCTGGCCCTGGTGGTGGACGAATATGGTGTCGTGCAAGGCTTGATGACACCGCGCGACCTGCTTGAAGCCATTACTGGAGAATTGAAGCCAGACGCCCATATCGATGCCTGGGCCGTACCCTCCGCTGACGGATCATGGATTCTTGAGGGAATGATGCCGGTGGGCGAATTGAAAGCGCGCCTGGACATCAAGGAGTTACCCCATGAGGACAAGGGCCGCTACAACACTCTGGCAGGCCTTCTGCTCTCGGAGTTTGGGCATTTCCCTCCCGTGGGCGAGCAAATTGAATGTGCCGGCTGGATATTCAAGGTGACCGAGCTGGATGGCCGACGAATTGAGAAAGTTTTTGCAGAACCTGTTGATTCTTCCGCCAATTGACCTGCCCAATCGCCGGCTAATTGGTCCGCCTGATGCTTACATCATGCTGATAAGTGATATATTAATGCCACCTAAATATTTCCCGATTTCAAATCATGGCAACTTACAAAGAACTCCTCAAGCAACAGGAAGCGCTGGCTCTTCAGATCGAAGAGGCGCGCAAGGCTGAGATTTCTGATGCCGTCCAAAAAGTACGTGAGCTGGTAAGCGAATATGGATTGACCGCTGACGACGTGTTCTCTTCCGGTCGCCGCAGCAGCGGCAAGTCCCGTGCTGGCAGCAAGGTCGCACCTAAGTATCGCGATCCAGCCACCGGCCAGACCTGGACTGGTCGCGGCAAGGCTCCCAAGTGGATTGAAGGCCAGGATCGGGCCAAATACCTGATCGCCTGATAACACCCCGGGTATTCCTGTATCGGCGGGCTGATCGCCCGCTCGGATCAGGCCCAAAAAAGAAAGGCACCCGCGGGTGCCTTTCTTTTTTGGCTCGCCCGAAGAAAAAACCATCACTGTATTAGGGATAAATTCATTCACAAAGCCCTGAATTCCCTGATCTTGGTGGCCTTTTACTGCGGAAACGCCAAATTTGTATTCACTCGTAACATTTCCGCGAAAAAGAACCCTGGACACCTTCCACGACCATATCCCCTATCGCGCCATTGCTGGCCAGTTCTAGGATAATCACCGCCATTGCATCCATTCAGGAGTTTCCCATGAGCGACGACACCCAGCAACGAATAGACGAGTTGGTCAAGAGCCATCAGATTGTCTTGTTCATGAAAGGCAATGCCAGCTTTCCCATGTGCGGATTTTCGGGCCGCGCCATTCAGATCCTCAAGGCATGTGGGGTGGAGCCACGCAACCTGGCCACAGTGAACGTTCTGGAAGACGAAGCCATTCGCCAAGGAATCAAGGAATACAGCCAATGGCCGACGATTCCTCAACTCTATGTCAACGGCGAGTTTGTCGGCGGCTCCGACATCATGATGGAAATGTATGAGTCGGGTGAATTGCAGCAAATGGTAGGCGCCAGCGCCTGAGTCTGAGTCTCGACTTGCGCCTCTAGGCTCTCGATTCAAGGAAGCGCCGAACCCTTTCCTCTGGAACAGCCAAACGAAAACGGATGCCGAGGCATCCGTTTTCGTTTGTGGACATCAAATTGGCTACTTGCGCACCACAACTTCCACGCGGCGCGATGCTGAAGCGGTCGCGGCGGTGCCGGTGGTGTCAGCAGGCTTCTCCAGCAGAGCACGCTCTATCGGTACGCCAGCAGCAACCAGGGCGGCCTGCACCGCCTCGGCGCGGCGTTTGGAAAGCTCCGCATTTTTCTCCGGATCGCCAGTTGAATCATTAAAGCCGGAAATCACGGCCTTGGCGCCGGCGTTCTCCTTCAGATAATTAAGCAGTGAACCCGCCTTCGAGGCGAACTCGCCAGATAGCTCGGCACTGCCAGAGTCAAAGTACACCTTGAGCGCAGGTGCGGATTCCACAGTCCAGCCCACAACACCCGAACCCGCCGGCTCATCGGTCGCAGGAGCACCCGCACCCGGGGTAGCTGCCGGTGTGCTGCCTGAGGCCGCAGGAGCAGAAGCCGGCTCCACTGCCGGTCCAGGGCCGAAGGCTCCAACAACCGAGCCTGACGAAGCCGGTGCTGGGGCCGTTGCCGGGGGCGCCTCTACGTTATTGCTTCTGGAGCAATAATTCAGTCCGACCAGCGCCGCAATGGCCACAATAGCCCACGGCAACCACTTCATCCAGCCCCCGCCGCCAGAAACGCCGGCCCCACTGGTGGCGACCGGCGCTGCCAACAGGTTCTGGCCCGCGGCGGCCAGACTGCTCACCTCGGGAGCTAGGTTGGACGGAATGCTACCGCCAGGCGTCAGTTTGCCGACGAGCACTGGAATCAAATAGCCCAGGGACGACGCGACGCTCTCCCGCTCCAGCGTCAGACGGGAAGTCAACTGGGACAAGAGTCCCCCGCTGGAGCCCAACACCGTTTCCAGCTGGCTGTTGCTGATAGGTTGCGCGGCCGGGCCGCCGCCGAGCCAGGACTGAACAATGGGGCCAAAGCCAGCCGCCTTGAATTTTTCAAGAAAACCAATCAGGCCCCCACTCTCCTTGGAGGTCATATAAGCCAGAAGCACCTGCAGCAAGGGCAAGGCCTTGTCGCCCACGCCAAAGCGCGCCGCAACTTCACGAATCAGGATATCAAACATAAAAAACCTTTCTTTTCCAGGCAACGCACTCCTGGGCCGTCATTCATTCCACGGCATGCCACTTGGGGGAATCTCTGCGAGATTGATTATAAGAAGCGATATGGCTGAGACATGTCATCCGGTTCCTACAGTCTTCCAACTGCGCTGCGAGGATGCCAGACTGTGTAAACTGACAAATTTCACTCACTGAAAACACCCTCCGTAGAGAGCAGGTGAACTTGGAAGCCATTTCCAATAAGAACCGTCTATGAGCTTCACCCAACAAATTCTGGTCATTATCCTGTTGATAGTGGCCAGCGCATTCTTCTCGATCGCTGAGATCTCGCTCGCCGCTTCGCGCCGCCTGCGTTTGCGGCAGATCGCTGACGAAGGTGATGAGAGGGCGTTGCGCGTCCTGCGGGTGCAAGAACAACCTGGCCACTACTTCACCGCCGTGCAGATCGGCTTGAACGCCATTGCGATCCTCGGTGGAATAATTGGTGAAGGTTTGCTAAGTCCCTATCTGACCTCGTGGCTGGTCACATGGCTGCCCGAGCGCACCGCTGCCACACTGTCCTTTGTGGGTTCCGTGGTAGCCGTTACTTCCGTTTTCGTAGTGTATGCCGACCTCGTCCCCAAACGGCTGGGCATGGCTCAACCAGAGCGCGTGGCCATGGCAGTTGTCGGACCCATGGAAAAATTCCTGGTCGCCTTCAAGCCCATCGTGTGGCTCTACACGCGGTTTACCGACCTGACCATGCAACTCTTTGGCCTTCCAACCCAACGCGACGAGCGCATCACCCCGGACGACATTCTGGCGCTGGCAGAAGCCGGCACTCAGGCGGGGGTGCTGGCACGGCCTGAACAACAAGTGATCGAGAACGTTTTTGAGTTGGACACTCGATTCGTCACGAGCGCCATGACCCCCCGTGATCGCGTAGCATGGCTCAGCAAGGACGACCCCGACGATGTGGTTCGCGCCCGAATTGCCGCAGAACCATTCTCGACCTATCCGGTTTGCGACGGAGAACTCGACCACGTGCTGGGCTACGTGGACGCGCGGGATTTATTTCAATGTGTGCTGAATTCTCGGCAGATTCGCCTGACCGACCCCACTCTGCTTCACAAGGTGGTCGTGGTGCCAGACAGACTCACGCTGTCGGAGGTGTTGCTGCAATTTCGCCATCAGCACGAGGATTTCGCCGTCATCGTCAATGAATACGGCACCGTCGTGGGCGTGGTCACGCTGAACGATGTCATGAGCACCGTAATGGGTGACCTGGTGACGCAGGAAGACGAGGAGTTGATAGTGCGCCGCGACGACGGTTCCTGGCTGATCGACGGCCATGCACCCATGCCAGATGTTCAGCGCGCCTTGAATCTGGACGACTTACCCGACCCCGAGGCATACGACACGCTGGCCGGTTTTCTCATGGAAATGCTCAGGCGCGTGCCACGCCGCACGGACACCGTCCGCTGGGGCGGTTATCGTTTCGAGGTGATGGACGTCGACAACTACCGCATCGACCAAGTGCTGATCACGCGCTCGCTCGCGGAGCAAGCCCACCCTTCGCCAGACAAGCCATCCGCGACTTCGGTGTAGACCGAATGGCACTTGCTTAAAACAAGAACGATTACTTCCAGAATCAGACGGCAGACAATCCTGAATCAGCCCAGACCCAGCGCTTTTGAGCGCTGAACACCGCATTGGGATACTCGGACTTGCCTCGCGATCCGTTGTAGCGGCCCAGGGCCATGAAAAGATTCCCACGTTCGCGGTCAAGGTAGTGCCGGAAAATGACGCAGCCGAAACGCAGGTTGGTCTGCATGTGAAACAGCTTGCCCGGATCACCGTCGCCGATCACGCGGGTCCAGAAAGGCATCACCTGCATGTAACCTCGGGCACCGACACGGGAAACAGCAAACTTTCGAAATGCGCTCTCGACCTGGATCAGCCCCAGCATGAGTGAAGCGTCGAGACCGGCGCGTCGGGTTTCGTACCAGACGGTCTGCAGGAACTCGACCCGCGTCGCGAGGTCTTTCTTTCGGCTGTAGAGCCGGTCGCTCATACTGGAAAGCCAGCGCAAATAGGCCATGCGCGCATCGGTGGTCGCGAATACGGGCACCGGGGGGCCTGGTTGGAAATTGCCGAGCTCAGTGCCGTACGCACTGAATCAATCAAGGGCTCTTCCAGTTGGCCACCTGCCCAAGCTTGACCGTGCACCAGCATGCCCCCCGTGGCCATCAAGGGGGCCGAAAGCAAAAGCTTCCTCCTGGAGACCCCTCCTCCGTCAGCCTGAACGCGCGCGCCGGTGGTCATGCCAAGAGCTTACCTTTCACGAAGGCTGCAATTTCGCCGGCGGGGACTTTGGTGGGCGCAGCATCGCGCCGGTGCTGGTATTCAACCTGGCCTTCCTTCAGACCCCGATCGCCAATGGTCACGCGGTGCGGCACGCCGATCAGCTCCCAGTCGGCGAACATGGCGCCAGGACGCTCACCCCGATCATCCAGGATCACGTCAACCCCGGCGGCCAACAGCTCTTGATAGAGGGCTTCAGCACTAGCCTTGACAGGCTCGCTGCGATCCATGCCCACCGGGCAGATCACCAGGGTGAAAGGTGCAATGGCGTCAGGCCAGATGATGCCGCGTTCGTCGTGGTTTTGCTCAATGGCCGCTGCTGGCAGGCGTGTGATGCCGATGCCGTAGCACCCCATCTGGAAGGGCTTGGGCTTGCCGTCTTCGTCGAGGAAGGTGGCATTCATTGCCTTGCTGTACTTGGTTCCGAGGAAGAAAATGTGCCCAATCTCGATGCCACGCTGAATGGCCAACTCGCCCTGGCCGTCCGGGGACGGATCCCCCGCGACGATATTACGCAGGTCTGCCACCAGCTCAGGCTCTGGCAGGTCGCGGCCCCAGTTGACACCGGTAAAGTGAAAGTCTTCTTCATTGGCACCGCACACCCAGTCGGCCATGACCGCCACCTCCCGATCTGCCACAACCCTGACAGATTGCTTCAGATTGATCGGTCCGAGATAGCCCGGCTTGGTTCCAAAATGCGCCATGATCTCGGGCACCGTGGCAAAACGGAAGCCTTGGTCGAGTCCCGGCACCTTCCCCACCTTGATCTCGTTCATGTCGTGGTCGCCACGCACCAGCAGCAGCCAGACTTGGGTCTTGGCGATTTCCCCTTCAGCGTTCAGGGTGTCCGTAGCCAACACCAGGGATTTGACGGTAGCCGACAAGGGAATGCCAAGCAACTCGGCCACGTCGGGGCAAGTGCTCTTGCCGGGCGTGGGTGCCTTGACGAGCGCTTGGACGGCTGCCGGGCGCGGACCAGTTGGGGGCGCGCTTTCGGCCTTTTCCATGTTGGCGGCGTATTCGCTGCCTGTGCTGTAAACAATGGCGTCTTCGCCCGTGGCGGCAATCACCTGGAACTCTTCGCTCAGATCTCCGCCAATAGCGCCGGAATCCGCCGCCACGGCCCGGTAACGCAGGCCGAAACGATCAAAAATGGCACGGTAAGCCCCTGCCATGATCTGGTAGCTCGCCTTGGCGCTGGTTTCATCGCGGTCGAAGCTGTATGCATCTTTCATGATGAACTCGCGTCCGCGCATCAGCCCGAAGCGGGGGCGGCGTTCGTCGCGGAATTTGATCTGAATCTGATAAAGATTCTTGGGCAACTGCTTGTAGCTGCGCAGGTCCTGCCGTGCAATGTCGGTCACGGCTTCCTCGCTGGTTGGCTGCACGACGAAATCGCGGTCATGCCTGTCCTTGATACGCAGCAATTCGGGCCCCATGGACTCGAAGCGCCCGGTTTCACTCCAAAGCTCAGCCGGCTGGACCACGGGCATGGAACACTCCACGGCACCCGCCCGGTTCATTTCTTCGCGAACGATCGCCTCGACCTTGCGGATCACGCGCAAGCCCATGGGCATATAGGTATAGACGCCGGCCGATAGGCGCTTGATCATGCCGGCGCGCATCATGAGTTGATGGCTCACGACTTCGGCATCGGCCGGGGCTTCCTTGAGGGTGGTAATCAGGAACTGGGAGGCTTTCATGGCGCAAGAATAAGGCGGTGCCGGCATGGGCCAGGATGCTCTTCACGAGAGGCGCACCGTGCTTGGTGCGCGTGCTTTGGGCACATCTCATGCAGGGTATCCCTAGGCCCCCTTGATGCACGGCGATGCACGTGCATAATGACTGCAACTATTTAAATTTTGAGGTTTGATTATGCTCGACCGGGAAGGCTTTCGCCCGAATGTCGGCATCATCTTGCTCAACCAGAAGAATCAGGTATTTTGGGGCAAGCGTATCCGCACCCATTCCTGGCAGTTCCCGCAAGGCGGCATTGATCGGGGCGAGTCCCCCGAACAAGCCATGTTCCGTGAGCTGCACGAGGAAGTAGGACTCCACCCGGAGCATGTGCGTATCGTGGCCCGAACCCGCGACTGGTTGCGCTACGAGGTGCCAGACCGGTTCATCCGCCGCGATGCTCGCGGACATTACAAAGGCCAGAAACAGATCTGGTACTTGCTTCAACTCATCGGCTACGACTGGCAGCTCAACCTGCGCGCCACCAGCCATCCTGAGTTCGATGCGTGGCGCTGGAACGATTACTGGGTACCGCTGGACGTGGTGGTTGAGTTCAAGCGTGGCGTCTATGAAATGGCGCTTACTGAGCTTGCCCGGTTCCTTCCTCGAACCGAACACCGCAACCGCTACCTACGGGGAGGCATGCGCACACGCGATCAAGCCGACATGCCCCAGGACCACAATCTGCCCGCATTTGAGCACGGCCAGAGAGAACCTGCCTCCGCATGGCCGCAGGCCACCCCGCTTGCGTGTGCACCGAGTTACGAGATCAAGCCACAAGGTTCAGAGTGAAGAAGTCGTCAAAAATGTTTTCACGCTCCGTGGCCGGGGTAGCAGCGCTGTTGTGCATGGGTTTCGCCATTCCTGCATCGGCGCAATATGCCGACCTCGACCGGGCCGACTGGAAGGAAGATACCGTTCCACCACCACCCGCCTACAGCGTTTCGGGCTTGATCGATATCGAAATGCCGCGCGCATCATCTGTGCGCATGGGCATCGACCCTAAAACCATAACGCTCAATTCTGATACCGGGATCGTGCGCTACGTGGTGGTAGCCCGTGGACCAAGTGCAGTGAATGCGATGTACGAAGGCATTCGCTGCGCCACAGGAGAGTACCGCGTCTACGCACGTCAGGTGCAGGGCGGCGAATGGTCGCCAGCAAGTGACAGCGAGTGGAAAAGCATGCGAGGCCAAGTCACCTACCCGCACCCCTACCGACTGGCGCGAGACGGCATCTGCCTGGGAGCAACCGCCAATTCCGTACCCGAGGAGATGATCCGTGCGCTCAGGTCACCCAAGGGTACCCTGTACGATTGAGCCCCAAGCCTCTTGGGCTTACCGCGTCAGTACCAGGTTGTCTCGGTGGATCATTTCGGGCTCGGCTGTATAGCCGAGCAGCGCTTCGATCTGGCTAGAAGGCTTGTGGCAAAGCAGGCGAGCTTCTGCACTCGAATAATTTGCCAGCCCCCGGGCTATTTCCAACCCGGCAGCGTCTCGAATGGCGACGACATCGCCACGCGAGAACACGCCCTCTACCCCCGTCATCCCAACGGGTAGCAGACTTTTGCCTTCGCCAAGCAACTTGGCGGCGGCTCCGTCGTCGACACTGAGCGCACCACGCAGTTGAAGGTGGTCCGCCATCCATTGCTTGCGTGCTCGGGTTTTCTGCGTGGGTGCCACCAGCAGCGTGCCAATGCGCTCGCCCCGCGCCAAACGCAGCAG
Source organism: Ottowia caeni (assembly GCF_050821495.1). Taxonomy (GTDB): domain Bacteria; phylum Pseudomonadota; class Gammaproteobacteria; order Burkholderiales; family Burkholderiaceae_C; genus Ottowia; species Ottowia caeni. Next base: position 3,774,487 of record NZ_CP151080.1, read on the forward strand.
CGCATCCGGCTCACGACCCCAGGCAATCACGGTAGACGCACCCGAACCGGCGGCGCGCCGAGCCGCCACGATCTTGGTCAGCATTCCACCTTTGCCAATCGAGGACCCCGCACCGCCCGCCATCAGCTCCAGGGCTGGGTCTCCTGCGCGGGCTTCGTGCACGAACTCTGCCCCCGGGTTCTGACGCGGATCTGCTGTAAAGAGACCTTTCTGGTCGGTCAGTATGACCAGCAGGTCGGCTTCGATCAGGTTGGCCACCAGGGCTCCGAGCGTGTCGTTGTCGCCGAACTTGATCTCGTCGTTGACAACGGTGTCGTTCTCGTTGATCACCGGCAGTACCTGGTGCTGCAGCAGCGTAAGCAGGGTGGAGCGTGCGTTCAGGTAACGCTCGCGGTCCGCCAAGTCGGCATGCGTGAGCAACACCTGGGCACTGCGCAAACCGTGCTCGCGCAGTTTCGTCTCATACATCTGCGCCAGACCCATCTGCCCTACGGCGGCGGCGGCCTGGAGCTCATTGATCTCGCGCGGTCTTTGGGTCCAGCCCAGACGCTTCATGCCTTCCGCAATGGCGCCACTGGACACCATGATAATTTCGCGCTGGCCCTCAAGGCCGACGTCAGCATCGCCGCGAGCCAGCATGGCCATCTGCCGGCACCATTCGCCTATTGCCTGCTCGTCAAGCCCACGGCCCTCGTTGGTCACAAGGCTTGAGCCCACCTTCACCACGATACGGCGCGCCTGAGAGAGAACCTCGGACAAGCTTTCTTGCGTCATTCAAAACTACCTGAAGAATATGACGGAATGGCGAACTGGCAGCCGAAATCAGCTAAAGCGCGGATCGGCGTCTTCGGCCGGCGGCTCCGCAGCCAGGTGTTCCGCCCGCAAATACTGGTAGATCGCCTTGATCAAAGGCTCACAGCCCTCGCGCGTCAGAGCCGAAATCTCAAAGACCGGCCCCTTCCAGCGCAATCGCTTGACAATATCCTTGACGCGGGCGGCACGCTCTTCGGCGGGCACCATATCCAGCTTGTTGAGCACCAGCCAGCGCGGTTTCTCGTACAAGGTCTTGTCGTATTTTTTCAGTTCGGCAATGATGGCCTTAGCCTGTGCCACCGGGTCTGCACCTTCATCAAAGGGCGCAATATCCACCATGTGCAGCAAGACTCGCGTACGCTGCAAATGGCGCAGGAACTGATGGCCTAGGCCCGCCCCTTCGGAAGCGCCTTCGATCAGCCCCGGAATGTCGGCCACCACGAAGCTCTGCTCCGGGCCAACCCGCACCACACCCAGGTTGGGATACAACGTGGTGAACGGATAGTCTGCAATTTTCGGTCGCGCGTTGCTCACAGCTGCGATGAACGTGGACTTGCCCGCATTCGGCATGCCCAGCAACCCTACGTCGGCCAAAACCTTCAGCTCTAGCTTGACGCTCTTCTTGTCGCCCGGCCAGCCAGGCGTTTTCTGGCGCGGTGCGCGGTTGATCGCGCTCTTGAAGCGCATATTGCCGAAACCGCCATCGCCACCCTTGGCGATCATGATTTTTTCGCCGTTCGCGAGCAATTCGTACAGCACCTCACCGGTTTCCGCATCGGAGATGATGGTGCCGACAGGCATTTTCAACACGATGTCTTCGCCGGCGGCGCCAAACATGTCCGAGCCCATGCCATGCTGGCCCCGCTTGGCCTCGTGCCGGCGCGCATAGCGAAAATCCACCAGCGTATTCAGAGACGAATCGGCCAGCGCGTACACATGACCGCCCCGCCCACCGTCACCGCCGTTGGGACCGCCAAATTCCTTGTACTTTTCATGCCTGAACGAAACGCAGCCATTGCCGCCATCGCCGGCAGCGATTTCTATATAGGCCTCGTCAACGAACTTCATGATGTAACTCCTGGCATTTCTTGCCTAGTGTAGTGTTCGGCTCCGGGTCCGACAGGTTAAAAGGAGCCAGAAACACAAAAGCCCCGCAGGGCGGGGCTCGGGCTGAGCGCCTGTAACAGTTACCTGTGGACAGGCGTGCTCAATCAGGCCGCCGGGGTCACCACCACGGTCGAACGGTTGAGCGAGCCCTTGGTAGTGAACGAGACATTGCCATCAACCAGCGCAAACAGCGTGTGGTCTTTGCCGACACCAACGTTGGTGCCAGCATGAAAGCGCGTGCCGCGCTGGCGAACGATGATGGAACCAGCGCTCACGCTCTGGCCGCCAAACACCTTCACACCCAGCATCTTGGGCTTGGAATCGCGCCCGTTTCGCGTAGAGCCGCCGCCTTTTTTCTGTGCCATGGTGCTTTACTCCTATGACTTGGTGCCGCCGTTGATGGCGCCAATCTCAAGTTCGGTGAAGCACTGGCGATGGCCCTGGTGCTTCTGGTAGTGCTTACGACGACGCATTTTGAAAATGCGCACTTTGTCGTGCTTGCCCTGTGCAACGACTGTTGCCGTTACTGTGGCGCCGGACACCAGGGGCGCCCCGATCTGCAGTTCACTGCCGCTACCGACAGCCAACACCTGATCAAGGGTGATTTCCTGGCCAACGTCCGCAGCAATCTGTTCTACTTTAATTTTTTCGCCAGCGGCAACGCGATACTGCTTGCCACCGGTTTTTATGACCGCGTACATATGAACCTCTTCGAATTGAAAAGCTTCTGCCAAACTGATTTCCGGCAGAACCGCGCATCTTAGCAGGACTTTGTGATTGATGCAACCAGTGCTAAACTTGCTCTGTTGTCAGATTGCACCCAATCTGAGCCGAACCGGGGGCGATTCGGGCCAAAACCTATAATTCACTTCATCTCCAAGCACCGGCTTGTATGCCAACTGCTTGCCCCTCTTTCAGTTCACCCCCGCATCCTTGTCCGCCTCCTCCACGACTACCAGCCAGGCTTTGAGCATCGTCTCGGCCGACATGCAAGAGGTCGACGCCACTATTGCCCGTCGGCTCGACTCAGGCGTACCCCTGGTCGGCGAAGTGGCGCGCTACATCATCTCCGCCGGCGGCAAGCGCCTTCGGCCTGTGCTACTGCTGCTGGTTTGCGGCGTGCTCGACTGCCGTAGCCCGCAACGCCACAACTTGGCAGCGGTGGTGGAATTCATCCACACCGCCACCCTTTTGCACGACGACGTGGTGGACGAATCCACGCTCAGGCGCGGCCGCAGTACCGCCAACGAAATGTTCGGCAACCCTGCCAGTGTGCTGGTCGGTGACTTTCTTTACTCGCGCGCGTTCCAGATGATGGTGGACACAGGCAGCATGCGCGTCATGCAGATCCTGGCCGACGCCACCAACATCATCTCCGAAGGCGAAGTCCTGCAGTTGATGAACATGCACGATGCCGAACTCGACGAAGAAGGCTACCTGCGCGTGATCCGCTCCAAGACCGCCAAGCTGTTTGAAGCCAGCGCCCGGCTGGGTGCGGTACTCGCCGGCGCCACCCCGGCCATTGAGGCTGCGTGCGCCGAGTACGGCCAGTCGCTCGGCACCGCCTTCCAGGTCATTGATGATGTGCTCGACTACGACGGCGACGCCGAAGAAATGGGCAAAAACCTGGGCGACGATCTGCGGGAAGGCAAGGCTACGCTTCCGCTGATCCTGGCCATGCGGATTGGAACGCCAGAGCAGGCCACCCTGGTGCGCGAAGCCATCCAGACCGGCAGCACCGAAAAACTGGCCACCATTGCCAGCATCGTACGCCAGACCGGAGCCCTGGACCGCACCCGAGCCGCCGCCGCCGAACAGGCCCAAAGAGCCATCGACGCCGCTCGCCTGCTCCCTCAGAATGAGTACACAAACACTTTGCTAGAATTAGCCTCCCAACTGCTGTTGAGGCGCTCGTAACCTGCAGGTACAGAGCGCATTCGGGGTGTAGCTTAGCCTGGTAGAGCGCTACGTTCGGGACGTAGAGGCCGGAGGTTCGAATCCTCTCACCCCGACCAAAATCACTCTGTAAATCAAGGGCTTAGAACAGCCGCCGCGATGCGGCTGTTTTGTTTTCTGGCGGTTCCGTGCCAATTCTGTGCCAAACGGCCGGGATTCGACGGCACCGCAACCGGTCCGGTTTAAGCGCAATGCCTACAGGAGTCTCCTCATTCACCGGAGATACACCTGGCATCACAACAGCATCAGTGATGCCATGCCGAATTGCCAGAAATTCCGCCTCGTGACCCGCGCCTTTGCCCACACCCGTGCTGCAATCAACTGCCGAGCAGATGACCTCTCCCAGGCATCGGCAACTCGGCATGATGCCCAACCCAATCCAGCCGCCCAAAAACCCCGCGACAGCCACCCTACCGTGAGGGCGAAGACACGTGGGCGCGCCCTGCAACAACGGCTCAATTGAAATCCAAACCTCTCACTGTCGTCAAAAGCGGGTAACCGGGGTAACGCCGTGACTGCGTCCAATGACGCACAGTGGCCAATCCCCCATCAAACGCACAAAAGAAAAGGCTCTGTCACCTAATCGTGTTGGTGGCTAAGAGGCGGAACCATGCTCCGTCGCGATTTCCAGCGGCTTGTGGACTCTCTCAAGAGCTTGAGCCCTGGAAACCCCGTAGCGTCTTCTCGAGCTCTGGAGATGCAATTTGGTCCAACCTCCGAATGGCCCCCTCCAGGTACGCCATGTCCTTTTGAGACGCATCGAACTTCTCGAAAAACGGCTTCCACGCACGAGCCACCAGCCACACCTCGTGCAGCGCCTTCAGCGCTTCCACCCTGCTCGAAAAGTACACAGTCCAGTGGGTCATCAGGTTGTCCAGGGTGGCTAGCCTGCCCCTTTCCCCAACCTCCAAGTGCAGCATCCGTTCCTGGGCAACAACGCTCATGGGGAGCACGTCATAGAGCGGGCTGAGGGTCCATCCTTTGGCTGCGACCTGGTACAGGAATCCGTGATTGCGCAAGTGGTCATCATTGTTAGTGACGAAGATGTTGAGCGCCTGCCGCTTGAACAGCTCACGCAAGTCCCGCGCGAGGTACCTAGGGAGCGCGCGGGCACGCATTTGCTCTGCCAGTGCCTTGTAGGAGCTACGTGTTGCTTCATGCTCATCGATGACCATGAGAGTGAGTGCCGAGCAAAAGCCTATGCGGCCTTCGATCGACTGAAGGCCTCTAGGTCCCTCCAAGGGCTCCCAACTCTCTTTGTCGGGATCCGGAACGACCCCAGGCTCTGCCCAGTAGCGGTCGAATCGCCGGATGAACAGCACCTTGGCATGGCCTACCTGCTTGACCTTCACGGGAGGCACACGAAGCCCCGCAGCACGCGCAAGCTCCAGTGCACCAGCTTCGAGGACAGCGTTACAGGCGCGGTCTGACTTGGATGGGAACTTGGCGAGCCAGAGAACACCGTCATCGGTGCGCACGGAAGCCTTAGGACGCGCGCCGCCGGCGCTGCCAAGGCTTCCGAAGTAGATGGCGAGGTCCTCCCCGACGTGTTCCTCATTCTCGATGCGGTCCGCTGCCTCCAGAAGACGCGCCAGGTCCATCTCGGCGGACACCGGGGCCGTAGCCTCGGAATCCCGCGTGAGGCGCACATCCAAGGCGCCCACCCGGTCTGAGCCCGATTCCAAGAGATAGGCCACCTCCGGAAGCTTGTTTACAGCCACCTTGAGCTTGTTCTCAATGACCCTACGCCCCCAGGCATCAGGGGTCGCGTCGCGGATACCCCCAAACTCCGTGAGTCCAGCCAAGACAAAGCGCTTGGCTCCACCCTCCTCACCCTTCAGTGGCAAGGCGACGGGGTCCACCTCGACTGCATTGGGGCGCTGCACGTAGCGCTTGCCGTAGACGAAAACAGGCTGCGTGGTGTTTGCGCCTTCCAGCGAACCCGCTGGCACGAAGTCAGCGCCATGCTCATCTGCCACGTGTGCGAACACGAAAACGTCATTGGGAGGACGGGCATAGGGGTTGCGGTCAGAAGTCATACGGGTCCTTTTCAGCCTTGCGCTTCGCGGTCATTTCGGTAGATTGCCCAACATCAGAGCTGAAGGTCGCCTTGGACCCGCTTTTGATACCAAAAGTGGAGACCACGACCTTGCGTCCGGCGCTTGCATTCGGCTTGTAGACGCGACGGACGCGGGGAGCTTCATTGAAGACACGCACGGCGGCCGACTTGCCTGTCAGCAAGCCAGCCAAGGTAAGCTCGGGCTCTAGGGCGTGCAAGTAGCGCAGGACCTGCGAGAGCGTGCGGCTTTCGTCCCCCTGCTCCAGCAGTACCGCGGTGGACCGAGAAACACCTGCGCGCGCTGCCGCCTCACTCTGGGTCATGCCGCGCGCAATGCGCAGTGTGCGGAGCTGGGCGCCAATCTGCTCTGCCTCTTTCAGGCGGACTTTAGGCGTGCGGAGTGATTCGTCATACTTCATGGATTTTCCGTAAAGGTGGAACCCGTTGCTGCAAGGCGGCAGTAACCGGCCGGGCTGTGACGCGGCGCAGATAGCTGCGTCTGCAATCGCAGTCCTTGTCATGTATAAGGACTGTGATTACGGTCATTATCTCATTGAATCCGATGACGGTCAAGGCGAGTTCAGCGCCTTTAATGTCGCTAATAGCAATCACTGCACCGTTCAATGACTGCGATTGGCGACATAGCGTCCATTGTCTACGGCTCCGCCCAAGTCCTAGCTATACCTGACAGGACATTCGAGCAATTTCGAACGTTTCCTTGCTGCTCTAGCTTCTTGACTCTGCCTCGAATTCGTCATTAACGACAGCCTTCGGCGCGCGGGCTGCAATTGGAGGCCCTGCATGTATCTGCTGACCGGGTGCTTGCCGGCCTGGTGGTGTTGATCGCGCTGATGCAGCTGGCCTGGATCGGAGAGCGCAGTGCTATGTGGCGCATTGCGGGCACCTCGCTGCTGATTGCTGTCCTGTGCGCCTGGAACGGTTCGACCTTGCTGCGCTGCCTGGGCCCGAGCAGCGTGCAGCCACGGCGGTCGCTAAGAGTGCTGCTGGGGCTGCCGTTTGCCATGGGTGCGGTGGTGTTTGCCATGCGTACCAGCGCCGTGCTGCTGGCGCACGAGCAGCTGATCAGCAACGGACAGCTGGAAAACTCCGGCAGCCTGCTGGGCGCGCTGGTGTGGCTGTTCATTTCACTGGGCATGGCCTTGGTGGTGCAGGTGGCCTACCAGATGCAGCGCCCGCTCAGCCTGGCGGCCACTCACGACGTCCTGACAGGCCTGCTCAACCGCCGCGCTGCCGACGAATTTCTGGCCCAGGAAGCCCTGCGCGCCCAGCCTCAGGGTGCGCCGCTATCGGTGCTTATGATCGACATCGACTTCTTCAAAAAAGTGAACGACCAATACGGCCATGCTGGCGGCGACCACGTGCTGCGCTCGCTGGCTCAGCTGCTAAAGCAGCGCGCCCGCGCTTCGGACATGACAGCACGCTGGGGCGGCGAAGAGTTTTTGCTGCTGCTGCCCGACACCCCTCATCAGGGCGCCTGCGCCATGGCCGAGCAACTGCGCCTGGCCGTGCAAAGCCACCCGTTTCAGTGGCAGCAGCAAAAGGTGCCCATCACCATCACCATCACCATCACCATCACCATCACCATCACCATCAGCGTCGGCGCAGCCACCTGGAGCGGCGGCCCCTTATTGGCCAACGCGCTGATTGCCGAGGCCGACAACGCCCTCTACCGCGCCAAAAACACAGGCCGCAACCGCGTGTGCGGGGCAGAGCAAGTAGCGTCGCTACCGGCCTGCTGAACGTTAAAAGCGGGCGGGATGCGACACCCCGACCAGGGCAAGCCTCATAAGCCCAAGTGAACCAGGCAGATGGGCTTTTTTCCTTGAATCGTCACACATTCATTTCAAAGCAGATTGCTTGCGCAAGCGTCGCAAATTTATCCGGGGTACTTGACCAAAACCCCAACAGATCTGCAAGGAGATTTTCAGCAGGCTCTGATCCACAATGCATGCAGGAGAATCGCCCTTATGTTTACGCACCTTCGACTCACCAACTTCAAAGCCTGGAAAGACACTGGCAACATCGAACTCAAGCCGGTCACCATGCTGCTGGGCACCAATTCCTCAGGCAAGTCAACACTGATACAGAGCCTGCTCCTGCTGAAGCAAACCGTGCAGTCACCAGACCGGACAGTGCATCTGAACCTCGGGGGTGACGAGGTCAACGATCTTTTCAACTTCGGCAGTTTTGACGATGTGCTGAACCAAGCCGCTGAGGGTGCGCGCCAATTTGCCATTGGCTTCGACTTTCAGCGTGACGGCAGCGACCGGGTGGGCTCGGGGAGCTTCGACTGCACCTACGGCCGGACGTCATCGGGCGGCGTGGCCATTCAAACGCTGGATCTGCGCGCAGGCAATAGAAAGTTCAGGGCCATTCGGCGCGACAAAGGTGCTTATTCAATTACGGTGAACGACGAAGCCACGCCCCGCTTCAAAGGAAGCCACTATGCGCCAGAGCGGTCGATCGCGTTTTCCGCAGATGCCATTGCCGATCTGGATCAGGACGGCCCCGCAGTGGAAGACTTGAGCCTGGCTATTCGGCGCGAACTGGATGGCATCATTTACCTGGGGCCCTTGCGGCGCAACCCTGAACGCGATTACCTCTGGAACAAGACCAAGCCCGGCGAAATCGGCATTGATGGCCACAGCGCCATTGATGCGCTGCTGGCGAATGCCTTGCTCAAGGGTGAAGAGCAGAACCACATCGTTCACGGAGTATCGCACTGGCTGGCACGCATGAAAGTGGCCGACAAGCTGGAAGTGCGCCAGCTCGGGCGTTCCAGCCGCTACGAACTCATTGTCCATCGTGATGGCGTAACGTCCAACCTGCGCGACGTGGGGATTGGCGTGTCGCAAGTGTTGCCCGTCCTGGTAGTGGCGTACTTTGCACCTTCGGGCAGCACCATCGTGCTGGAAGAGCCGGAAATTCATCTACACCCTCTGGCTCAATCGGTGCTGGCAGAACTGTTTGTAGCGATCAGCCGGCAGCGCAAGGTGCAGTTCATTGTCGAAACCCACTCGGAACACCTGTTCCGCCGCATGCAAACCTTGATGGCCAAGCAGGAGGTTACCGCGGACCAAGCAGCCATGTACTTTGTCGAGCGCGACGGCAAGGCCGCCAAGCTGCTTTCTCTGGAACTTGATGACTATGGCCGCCTGAAGAATTGGCCGGAAGGCTTCTTCGGCGACGCACTGGGCGAAACCCGCGAGCAGGCGCGCCTGATGTTCCAGCGTCAGCAGGCGGCAAAGCAATGAGAGCGCGCTATGTGGTGGACACCAATGTTCTGATTGCCTCCAGCGCTGCCGACCCCGCCCACCCCAAGGACATGGACGCCACGCCGCCAGACCCCGCCTTGCGGATGCGAGTGTGGGAATGGCTGACCCAGTTCGAACAGAGCGATTCCCGCCTGGTGCTGGACAGCGCAGGAGAAATCTACAAGGAGTACACCCACAAACTGGGATTCAACGACTTTGGCATTCAGGTGATCATGCACAAGTGGAGCACTTCTGCGGTCGACGAGGTGCCAGTGGATTACGACGCACTGGGCCACGCAATCCTGCCCGACGCGCTTAACAGCGTAGTTCACGATACTGCCGACAAGAAGATGGTGGCGGCTGCATTGGCGGCTCACGTCTTATTCGGTGAAGGCTGCGTGGCTTTCGCGGGCGACACCGACTGGCACGACTGGGAGGATGAGTTGGCCCGGAATCAGGTGCTGTTGGAGCCTATCATCGAAGATTGGTCACGAAAAAAACATGCCGAAAAAAGAAACGGTGAGCGAAGGACATCATGAGTGAATTTTTCCGTTTCCCTCCACGACCCACATTGCCTGGCTGGCTGATGGAGCGCCGCGCGAGGACAAGGTGCTTTCACCGGAAGAGGCTGAGGACTTTTTGTCGGCGGATGTGTCTGTCGAAGAAAAGATCGACGGTGCCAATCTGGGCTTTTCGCTCATGCCCGACGGCACCCTGCGCGCGCAGAACCGGGGCCAATACCTGGCCCATCCACATGCGGGGCAGTTTGCCAGGCTGCCCGAATGGATGGACGTGCACGGTGGCAACGTACAAGCTGCGCTAGAGTTACACGCCGATGAAGGCCTCATGCTGTTTGGTGAGTGGTGCGCCGCCCGCCACTCCCTGGACTACAACCGGTTGCCCGACTGGTTCATGCTGTTCGACGTGTATGAGCGCCAGTCCGGACGCTTCTGGAGCAGCGCGCGACGCAACGCACTCGCAGCGCAATGCGGCTTGGTCACGGTGCCCACCCTGCTCCAGGGAAAGACGACACTGCCTGACCTCAAGAACATGCTCGACACCGTGCCCAGCCGCTACCGAAACGGCACCCTGGAGGGCGTGGTGATCCGCCGCGAATCTGAGCAATGGTGTGATGCCAGAGCCAAGCTGGTGCGGCCAGACTTCACGCAAACCATCGCTGAACACTGGAGCCGCCGACGGATGGAGTGGAACCAGCTTGGCTGGGATGCTGCGGTCGAGCCATGACTTGACTCACCGCCCCTGAGGGGGCAGATGCCAAGCTGGAGCTTGGCGGTCCCAGGGGGAGCCACTGTCTTCCCTGGGATCGCTGAGCTCCAGCTTGGCTCTTTCTTCTGCCGCAACGGGCCCAGATGCCAAGCTGGGGTTTGGCGGCCCCGGCTTGGGCTGAGCGGCCTCCGGGGCTACCCCCTCAAGATTTATCGGTCGGCCAGCCCAACTCAGGCGGTACGTCAAACCTCCTCACGGTTCATCTGTGCCGCCCCGCGTCTATCCATCGCTGCGTCATGCCTCGCGCAAGGTTGTACCGGGCGCAGTTGTACTGCTCCAGTTGGTCAAGCTCGGTGTTCGCGATGAGGCGCAGCGCCGCGCTGTCAGCGGCATCGACATGCACATCGGCGAATGCAGCATCCAGCGTTCGGCCATGAAAGACCACGAACTGCATCAGCTCGTTCAAGGCCTGCCGGTACTTGATCCGAATCGGGTCGGGCGCCAACAGGGAGGCGCGCAGCACGCTGTATTTCTGAATCGAGCGGCGGTAGATGAACTCGAACAAGTCCACCGCTGCAGCCACGTTGCGCCGCTCGTAAACACCGCGCATGGCAGTCGCATAGTCCGCGCGCTCCACGTCCAGAAATGACAGCGGTGCGCAGTTATAGAGCATGAGCGGCATGTTGGCGCTCAGACGACTTGTGCGCTTGTTGCCGTCCGCAAAAGGCTGCAGGTACGCAAGGTTGACCCACAGGAAGAAGGCGGCCTCAACCGGATTGCGAATATTCCTAACCTTGTCGATGATGGCATTCAGCGACTCTTCAAGGAGCGAAGGAATGCTGCTTGGGGTGTAGACCGAGCCGTCGATGTTCACCACGCGTCGGCGAATGCTGCCGATGTCGCGTGAGTCGCGAAGGAGATCCCGCATCAGCTTGGCCTGCAGATCGACGATGATGGACACGGTGATGCCCTCCGTCGGTACTGCATCGACCATGAACTCGATGGCGCTCTTGTGATTGAGGAGCATCAGCGTGTCCTCATCGAGCGGTCCGACCTGTTGGCCGAGCTCGAAGAGCTCCTTGGTATCGAGCAAGCTCTTGTTGTTGCCCTCAAGGCGCGATGACGACCAGGAGAGGTCGATGAGCAACTGCTCGAGCACCTCGCGCGCGTAGGTTCCTGCGGGTTGCTGGTTCTGGCTGCGTCCGGCGTTGTACAAGTCCGTGGCCAGTTGTGGCGGCAGCAAGCTGGACTGGTTCGGGATGTAGCTTTTCACAAAGCCACTGTCGTAGCCCACAGGGGTGCGGGTGCACAACGGGGCGCGAAGCGCCTCGATGAGAGGCAACGAAGCCGCTGACCATTGAAGGACTCCGATCCCCGCTGGCGTAGGGGAGATGACATCCAAAGCGCCCAGCGCAGCCTTGGCTGCTGTTGTAGCCTGGTATCGGGTAGACCGGCCAGCGCCCCGCTTCTCCAGAAAGCCCAAAGCCAGAAGGTCACGCAAGTCCCGGTTGACGGTAGGACGGGAGACCTGGAGAGCTTGCTCCAGCGCGCTGGGTGCAACGGAATCCCCAGCGGCTAAAACTTGGCGCAGCAACGCCTCATGACGGTGCGACAGAGTGGAAGGTGTCATGAGGCAGTGGATCTCGTCAATCTCGTCAAATGACAAGATTAAGCCCTTAATCCAATCAATATGATAAGAATAAGTCGCAATCTTATCTCATTGATAGACAAGCTGACGAGATTAAGGAAGCGGCAAGTTGGCTGGGATGCTGCGGTCGAGCCATGACTTGACTCACCGCCAGCGAAGGGGGCAGATGCCAAGCTGGAGCTTGGCGGTCCCAGAGGGCCACTGCCTGCCCTGGGGTCGCTGCCCGCCCGATCAGAACGGATACTGACGCTGTGTCGTTTGCACCGTGATCCAGCGCAGATCGGTGAACTCCGCAATGCCGGCCTTGCCACCAAACCTACCCCAGCCGCTGGCCTTGACACCGCCAAAGGGCATCTGAGCTTCATCGTGTACCGTGGGGCCATTGACATGGCAGATACCGGACTCGATGCGGCTGGCGACTTGCCAGGCGCGTGCGATGTCTCCGCCAAAAACTGCTGCCGACAGACCGAACGCGTTGTCGTTGGCCGTGGCGACCGCTTCTTCCTCACCATTGACGCGGACCACGCACTTGACCGGGCCGAAGGTCTCCTCGTGAAAAATACGCATCTCCGGCGTGACGTGGTCAATGACCGTGGCCGCGAAAAGCGTGTTGTCGGCTTTGCCACCGCACAGCAGCTTGGCACCCTTGGCCAGGGCGTCGTCGATCAGCGCGTTGCAGCGATCCACCGCGGAATGATCGACCAGCGAGCCCAGCACCACGGGTTCAGGCTTGCGCGGGTCGCCCAACGGAAGCGATGCCGCACGCCCAGCGAAGCGCTTGACGAACTCGTCGGCAATCTTGGAATCGACAATGATGCGTTCGGTGGACATGCAAATTTGCCCGCTGTTGGCAAACGAACCAAAGATGGCGCCGTTCACAGCTGCATCGAGGTCGGCATCGTCCAGCACCACGAAAGGAGCCTTGCCGCCCAGTTCAAGCACGGTGGGCTTGAGGTACTTGGCAGCGGTTTGCGCAATGATGCGCCCCACATGCGTGGAACCGGTAAAGTTCACGCGGCGCACCGCCGGGTGCGCGATCACGGCCTCCACCACCGCTCCGGCGTCGGCCGGCGCATTAGTGATGTAGTTGACCACCCCCGCCGGGAAGCCTGCGGCCTGCAGCGACTCGATGATCAGCTGGTGAGTGCGCGGGCACAATTCTGAGCCCTTGAGGATCACGGTATTGCCACAAGCCAGCGGTGTAGCAATGGCTCGCGTTGCCAAAATGATCGGCGCATTCCAGGGCGCAATGCCCAGCACCACGCCTGCCGGCTGGCGCACACCCATGGCCAGGCTGCCGGGCACGTCAGAGGGAATCACTTCGCCAGCCACCTGTGTCGTCAGCGCCGCAGCTTCGCGCAGCATATCGGCGGAGAGGTGCGCATTGAAGCCGGCCCACATGGCCGTAGCGCCGGTTTCTGCCCCCATGGCTTCGATGAACTGAGGTGTGCGCGCATCCAGCGCATCAGCTGCCTTGAGCAGCAGTGCGCGCCGCTCATTGGGTCCCGTCTTGCTCCAGGTCTTGAAGGCCTCGGCGGCGGCTTCCACGGCACGCACGGCATCGTCGGTGGTGGCAGCCGGTGCACGGGTGGCAAGACTGCCATCGAGCGGGTTTAGGCGGTCAAAGGTAGCGCCATTGCTGGCGGCCACAGCTTGACCGCCAATCAGCATGGATAGGTTAGACATGATTGAATTCTCCTTAATGAGTCAGTCGTGTTGTGGGTCAGGCCTGGCCCAGATAGACCTGACGAATGATGTCGGAGCGCGCCAACTCGGCTGCGGGCCCTTGGGCCACGAGCGAGCCGCGCTCCAGCACGTAGCCACGGTCGGCTACGGCCAGGGCCTTGCGTACGTTTTGCTCAACCATCAGTACGGTTGTGCCGGCATCGGCGATACGCCGGGCGATGGACAAGAGTTCATCTACCATTTTCGGTGCAAGACCAAGCGAGGGCTCGTCAAGCATCAAAAGACGTGGCCCACTCATCATAGCCCGCGCCACAGCGACCATCTGCTGCTCGCCTCCGCTCATGGTGCCCGCCAGTTGCCTGGCGCGCTCACGCAATTTGGGAAAATCATTGAATGCCTGTTCCAGCCGGGCCGCGCGCTCGGTCTTGGAAATCAGCCAACCGCCGAGTTCGAGATTCTCGGTCACGGTCATCTGGGGAAATAGTTGCCGCCCTTCAGCCACCAGCGCCAGCCCGCGCTTGACGGTGCCGCTAGGATCCGCGGGAGGCAGAGCTTCTCCGTTGAGAGTCACTTCCCCCTGCCGGCCGATCAAGCCGGCAAGGGCTTTGAGCAGCGTAGTCTTGCCCGCGCCGTTGGGGCCAAGTATCACGGTAAGCCCCGGCGCCGCCTCCAACGACAACTCGCGCAGCACCAGGAACCCGGCGTAGCCCGCCGAGAGCTTATTCACTTTCAGGTGCGCAGGACTCGACGTCATTCAACCACCTCGCTGCCCTTTCCGTTCGCGGCGTCGTTCATTTCATCGCCCAGATAAGCCTCCACCACTTCAGCATTGCGTACCACTTCCGAAGGCGAACCATCGGCAATCTTGCGCCCCTGGTGCAACACAATCACACGCTCTACATGTCGTAGCAGCGTGGTGACCGCGTGCTCAATCCAGACCACCGCCAACCCCAGCTCAGCGCGCAACCGACCGATCAGCCTGGCCATGTTCTCCACTTCGGCCTCAGTCAGGCCCGCAGCGACTTCATCGAGCAGCAACAGACGCGGGCGGGTGGCCAGTGCCATGCCAATCTCCAGCACGCGCTGTTGCGAAGGCGTGATGTCCGCGGACAGCAGCTCAGACTGCGCGGACAGGCCGATCAGCGAAAGGATCGCGGGCACATCACGAAGCAACGCGGGGGCGTCGCGGTGACGACCGGCAAACTGCAGGCCGAAATCGATGTTCGCAGACACGGTCATCTCAGGGAATACGCGCGGCGTCTGAAAGGTGCGCGCGATGCCCTGGGCCGCGTAGCGGTGTGGCCCTTGGCCGGCGAGATCCTGCCCGCCCACCAGGAGAGAGCCTGACGTAGGCGCGATCACACCGGAGATGGCATTGAAGAACGTGGTCTTGCCTGCTCCATTGGGGCCAATGATGCCCACCAGCTCTCCCGCATGGAAAGTAGCGTCGACACCATCAACGGCCGTGAGCCCACCGAAGCGAACCGTGATGCCGCGAGCGTCCAGCAACAGATCAGCCATGTTGCTCCTCCTTGCCTTGGCGGTTTTTACCGCCTTTGTCGAACCAGCCGGTGAACATGCTCCAGCGCAGAGAAGCGAGGCCGTTGGGCAAATAAAGCACCGAGAGGATCAGCAAGATGCCGAGCATCATCATGTAGATCTGCGGCAACTGCAGACGCAAGGTTTCGGCCAGCAGGCTGAACACGATGGCCGCCATCAGTGGCCCCCAGAGGGTAGCCGCGCCGCCGATGAGGGCGATAAGCACCGTCTGAAAACCGATGAAGGGGTTGAACACCGTCACGGGGTCGATGTAGGTCCAACGCACGGCCATGGCGGCCCCCACGGCGCCGGCAATGGCGGCGGTCAAGGCGAATCCGCCGATCTTCACCAGGCGCGTATTCACACCCAGGGTTTGCGCGCGCTGTTCGTCGGCACCGATGCCGACCAAGGCCAGGCCAAAGCGGCTGCGGCGGACCAGGATCGACATCAGCACGGCCAGCACCGCAAGTCCCAGCACCGTGTAATAAACCGTGGTGGATTCCGGCACCGTGATCAGGACCCGACCCACCGTGCCCGTGACCTGCTTCTCGAAGTAGGTCACGGCGTGGCGAATCAGCTCTGTCATGCCGAAGGTCAGCACGGCAAAGTAGGTGCCTCGAAGGTGCAGCACGGCAGCGCCCATGATCAGCGCGATCACTGCAGCCACCATTGCGCCCAGCCCTACAGCCAGCAGCCACGGCACTTGACCAAGCAGCAGCGCACTGGTGTAGGCGCCCAGCCCGAAGAAGGCCGAGGTAGCCAGCGACAGGTATCGCGTGCTGCCACAGAACAAGCCCCAACTTGAGGAAAGGGCCACGTACATCAGACAGGTAAGTGCCAGCGAGATCAGGAAATCGCTGGCCATGGCGGGTATGACCAGGGCCGCAGCGCCAAGCACTGCCAGCACGACCAGATCGCGCACGAAGGTATTCTGGGCTTTCATTTGGAAAACAATCCCTTCGGACGCAGCAGCAACACGGCAATAAATACGCTGTAGGACAACAGAGCCTTGAGTGAGGGGTTGGTAAAGTGCATTCCCAGCGCCTCGATGACGCCCAGCAGCAGCCCTCCGGCCAGCGCACCTGCCATGCTGCCGAAGCCACCCAGGGTAATCACAATCAGTGCAGTCACCGTGTAGGGCTCACCCATGGCAGGCGTGACGGTGTAGGCCATCGAAAGCAGGCATCCGGCCACACCCGACAAACCAAGACCTACGCCGAACATGAGCGGATGCAGACGTTTGGTGTCAATGCCGACCAACTGCGCACCGGTAGGCGACTGCATCAGCGCCCTTACACCCTTGCCGAGCAACGTCATTCGCAGGACCGCAATCAACGCGAGAGAGAACACCAGGGCCAGACCGAACACCAGCAGCTTGTTGGCGGCAAACTGAGCGCCTCCGAAAGCTACAGGCGAAGTCAAATAGTCATAGCCACGCAAATCGCCACCCCACATCCAGGAGGCGAAGTTCTGCACTAGAAACATCAGGCCGAAGGCCACCATCAGGCCACGCGCCTCGAACACGTCAACGTTCGGCGATGTCGCCGTGAGTCGTCGAAAGCAAAGTCGGTGCACCACGAGACCTACCAGCATCAGGATGATGAAGGACACCGGCACCATGGCCAGCGGAGACAGCCCTAACGTGGTGTGCGCCATCCAGGTGAGATAGGCACCGACCATCAGGAACTCGCCGTGCGCGATATTCAGAATGCGCATCAGGCCGTACTGGAGGTTCAGCCCCAGCGCAACCAGCGCGTAAATGCCCCCGGTAATCAGACCGGAGGCCAACAGCTCAAGCCAGGCGCCAATAGACATGATTCATACGAAAAGACTGGGCCCCGCGGAACCGGATTTGCCGGCCCGCTGGTGTCACCCCATGAAGGGACGCGGCCGCCAGGCCGCTTCGAGTAATGATTGTTCGAGAACGTGGGTTACTTCCAGGCTGGCTTGCTGGCGTTGAGCTTGGCCGTGGCCATGTTTTGGGGCCAGACGACCTCGAACTCTCCGTTTTGCCACTGGCCGACAGACCCCGGAGTGGCCGTGTTCTCGCTGCCGGTGAACTTCACGTCTCCTATGATGGTTTTGTGCGTGCCCTTGGCCACGTAATCGCGGAGCGCCTTGCGATCGAGGCCGACAGTACCCACAGCCGCCTGCAGGATTTC
Organism: Ottowia caeni; assembly: GCF_050821495.1. Taxonomy (GTDB): domain Bacteria; phylum Pseudomonadota; class Gammaproteobacteria; order Burkholderiales; family Burkholderiaceae_C; genus Ottowia; species Ottowia caeni. Next base: position 3,791,959 of record NZ_CP151080.1, read on the forward strand.
CAGGCCTGCCCAACAGTGCCCACTGGCCCAGCGGTCCGGTTCCTTGCCTTCGAAGCGTTTGGTGTGCGCGTCAAAGTAAGCTTTGGCACCCGGGCTGGTCTTGCTGTTCCAGGAACCCATGCCAATTACACCTTCTGCACCCGGTGCTGTAATGACGTTGCGGTACAACTGGAACGCGGTACCCACGGCGGTATAGAAGAACTTGGGATTGAGGCCCACTTCCTTGGCCTGCTTGCTGGCCAGAATGGTATCGGGCGGGTAAGTGATGCCAATGAACGCGTCAGGGTTCTGATCCTTGATGCCGCGCAGCACGGGCGAGAGATCTTTCACGCCCAGCGGGTAGCTCTTGCGCTCCACCACCTGGATGCTGGTCTTTTTCAGTGCGTTGTTCAGCGCAGCGAAGTTCTCCAGGCCGAAAAGATCGTCCATGTAGACAATGGCGACGGTTTTGACGTTGTTGGCCACCAGCATCTCGACCAGCGCATTCATCATTCTGTCCGGCTGCTGCAGCAGCGAGAAGAAGAACGGCAGGTTCATGTCGATCAGCTTGCGCGACAGGGCCGTGGGTGCCAGCATCGGGTAGCCGTAGCGGTTAGCCAGGGGAGCGATCGCAAAGTTGGCGTTGCTGCCCCAGGGCGGCAGAATCAGATCGACCTTGTCGCTGCCCATGAGCTTCTCGTAGGATCGCACGCAAGTCTCCATTTCGGAGCGGTCGTCGGAGCTGATCAACTCAATCTTGCGCTTCACGCCCTTCACGCTCAGGCCGCCTGCGGCATTCACCTGCTCCGACCACAAAATGTAGTTAGGCTCCTGGCTGACTTGAGCGCCAGGCGTCCATGGTCCCGTGCGCGATATGGCGTAGCCGATTCGCACCGGCGCCGACTGTGCCAATAACGATGGTGCCACGGCCATCGTGCCAACGGCGGCGGCCGCGCCCTTGATTAGGCTGCGACGTGATTGCTGAACCATGAGTGTCTCCTCGAAATTGTTGATGGTTGAACGATACCAACGAATAGTAGAAAACGCAGCGGGCAATGCTTTGCACTGCGCGCACAAACCTCTTGCCCCTCCATGCACGACACCTAGGGTTTACCCTTAGTTTAGCCCGGAAGGGTCAGCCCATAATGGGACTACGTTACCTACTTGCGCCCGCACATCTCCCCATGATCCCGTCCACGGTGATGACCACCGACGTACTCGCCCCGCGCGACCGGGCACCACAATGGCGTGAATGGATCTGGCAGCACTTCGGAGGGCTCGACTCGGATCTTTATGGCGATCCGGGTTTCGACGGCCATCTGAGCGCCTCCCTGGCCGGAGAGGTGATCCTCACCAAACTCGAAGCCGACCGTCACCGCGTGTTGCGCACACCAACCATGGCACGCGGCAGCGATGCGGGCTACCTGAAGATCGTGGCCCCCTGGAGAGGAACGGCTGAAGTCGAGCAACAAGGCCGGCAGGCCAGTGCGCGTTCAGGCGGCTGGATCATCTACGACACCACGGGCAGCTACGCGATCGACAACCCGGAGCGTACGGAACACCTGATCGTCATGTTGCCCAAGGAACGCATGGCCGAACGCGGCGTACGGCTAGACACCTTGATGGCCCGCCACGTAGGCGGCGCCAGCGGCATCTCGCGCGTGGCCCTTGAGACCATGCGCACCACCTGGCAAGAGTTGCCACACATGAGCGACGCCGCTGCGCGCGGTGCTGGCGAACTCATCATGCAACTGGTTCAGCTTTCACTGCTGGAGTTGTCGGGCCAGGAAACCGCCATGACGCAGCGCGAGGCCCTGCGCGACCGCATTCGTGCCCATATTGCGCGCCACCTGCACGACCCCAAGCTGTCTATTGACCACATCGCCCTGGCGCTGAACTGCAGCAAGCGACACCTGCACAATGCCTTCGCGGGAGATGACGACACGCTGGCCGGCTACATTCTCAGGCAGCGGCTGGCCCAATGCGCGCGTGACCTGCGCCAGCCAACGATGGCTGGTCGCTCCATTACTGACATCGCGCTGTCCTGGGGTTTCGGCAACGCAGCGCATTTCAGTCGCGCGTTCCGCGAGCACATGGGCCAGAGTCCTTCAGACTACCGGCGGTAGCCATGCGCCTAAGCACTGACCTCCAGCGGTCTTCTCGCCCCGGCCAGGGCGCTGTTTCTATCAACACAGGTCAACCGCCCTGCCAACCAAGGGCGGGAAAGCCAAAGCTCTTACTCCAGCACGCCAGCTTCCAAGCCCATACTGTTCGACACCAATTCCAGATGGTGCACGGTATCCCCCCAGGACATTTCAAGCTGCGTCAAAGCCTTGAAGTAGTGGCTTAGAGGCAATTCATCAGTCATACCAATGCCTCCATGCAGCTGAACGGCTTGCTGCCCCACAAAGCGCATCGAAGCGCCGAGTTGGACCTTTGCACGCGCTATCGCCACATCTCTGACGGCTGCGGGACTGGAGAGCTTGAGACTTGCGTAGTAGCTCATACTTCGCGCCAACTCCAATTGCAGCTTCATGTCGGCAACCCGGTGGCGAAGCGCCTGGAAGCTTGCGATTGCTGCGCCAAACTGCTTGCGATCCTTCATGTACTCCACTGTGCTCGCCAGCATGCGTTCCATGGCGCCCACTCCGAACGCGCAGACCCCAGCCACACCGATGGCATAGGCGTCGGCGAGCGCGGACCCACCGTCAGCCGTGACGAGCGCTGCGGGCACCTGTTTAAACACCACTTCAGCCGCCCGTGAACCGTCTTGCATCAAGTGCCCGCTGACGGAGCAGAGCGGGTCGCGCGGGTTGACCAGGAAGAGGCTAACGTTGCTGCCAGATTGCGCCGATACCAGCATGGCATCTGCACAATCACCCGCAGCCACCAATATCTTGGTGCCGCTGATAGTCCAGCCTGATTCCGAGCGCGTCGCAGATGTTGTGCAACGATCGACTTGGTACCGGCCTCCCGACTCCTGATGGGCCAGCACGACCAAAGCCTCGCCCGAGGCAATCGCAGGCAGCCAGTGCTTACGGAGGGTGGGATCTGCGTATTGTGAAAGCAGCGTGGCCGACACCAGGGACTGGATTATGGGCTCAAGCACGAGGCCTGCACCCAGCTCCTCCATGGCGATCATGCTTTCGATGGGCCCCATGCCTAGGCCATCGTGAGCGCTCGGAACACACAAGCCAGCCAATCCCAGCGCAGCCATCTCTGCGTATGCCTCTCTCTCGAAACCACCCGCCGCGACGATTTTGCGTCGGCGCTCGAAGCCGTATTGACGCTCGACCCAGCGTCGCACCGCCGCCCTTAGTTGATCCTGCTCAGGAGTGAAATGCAAGTTCATGATTTATCTTCTTATCCGAACAAGGTCTGTGCAACGATGTTGCGCTGCACTTCGTTGCTACCGCCATAAATGGTTGTCTTGCGCATGTTGAAATAACTCGGGGCAAGGAGCTCGTAACCGGGAACGTCATGGGCCAGTGATTCAGAACCCGCTCCCGTGCGCGGCGCGAAGGGCAGAGTTTCGGGACCGGCCACGAGCATCAGCAGTTCAGAACATCTCTGCTGGATCTCGCTACCCTTGATCTTGAGCAACCCGGCAATATCGAGACCCACCTTGCCGGAACCTTCCTCGCTCAGCACACGCCATACCAGCATCTCGAGTGCGACCACATCAATCTCAAGCCATGCGATCTGATCGCGCCAACGCACGTTGCCCCAGTTTCCGGTTGACTGCGTGATCTTCTTCAGCCGCGAGAGTTCACGCTTGGCTCGCGCAACGTTCGCGATGGATACGCGCTCATGACCAAGCAGCAATTTGGCACAAGCCCAACCCTTGTTCTCTTCTCCTATCCGTTGTTCAACGCTCACTTCGACGTTGTCAAACCATACCTCGTTGACGTCATACTCTCCGTCCATCAGTTTGATGGGGCGAACCGTCACCCCCGGCGAACGCATGTCGATCAGCAAGAAGCTAATACCGCTCTGCGGCTTGCCCTCGTTGCTCGTGCGCACCAGGCAGAAGATCCAGTCTGCATGCTGCCCCAGCGTCGTCCAAGTCTTCTGTCCATTGACTACGTACTTGTCGCCCACGCGCACGGCCTGCGTCTTGAGGTTGGCCAGGTCAGACCCTGCGCCCGGCTCGCTATAGCCCTGGCACCACCACACTTCTCCGCTGGCAATTCCGGGCAAGAAACGCTGTTTCTGTTCCGCGGTGCCGTAAGTCATCAGCACCGGAGCCAGCATGGACGGACCGAACGGGAGCACGGGCGGAGCCCCCAGGCCGGCACACTCCTCTGAGAAAAGGTGCTGCTCGATCGCACTCCAACCGGGCCCGCCATACTCCTTGGGCCAGCCGTAGCAGAGCCAACCTTTTTCACCGAGGATTCGAGCCCAGCGCTGGTAGTCATCCTTACCAAGCGGGTAGCCGCCGAGCACCTTGTGGGGAAGATCGGCAGGCAGGGAGGTCGAGACCCATTCCCTCACTTGCGCGCGGAACGCCTCTTGTTCCGGTCTGAATCGCAGATCCATGAATACTGATCCTTCTAGATTTGTGTAAGACCCGTGGCCTCGATGCCGTGACGCTGGCGGAGTTCGCGCTTGAGCACCTTTCCTGCCGCATTGCGAGGCAACTCGGTCACAAAAGCCACGCGCAGAGGCACCTTGAACTTGGCCAGGCGCGCCGCGCAGTAGCGCAAGATCGCCTGCGCATCCAGGCTCGCGCTCTTATGCAAGACGACAACGGCAAAACCGCTTTCACCCCAGCGCTGATCGGCTACCCCAATCACGGCCGCCTCGGCCACCTCGCTCAACTGATAGATGACGTTCTCCACTTCGGCTGGATAAACGTTCTCGCCGCCAGAGATATACATATCCTTGACCCGGTCGACGATGTAGTAAAAACCCTCTGCATCGCAGCGCGCGGCGTCGCCAGTCTTGAACCACCCATCCTCGAAAGCCGCCGCTGTTGCCTCTGGCGCATTCCAGTAGCCGGGCGTAATGTTGGGACCACGTAGCCACATCTCACCGGTATCACCCGGCGGTACGTCCTTGCCTGACTCGTCAACGACGCGGACCTGGGTATAGGGCATGGGCTTGCCAATGGAGCCCGCTTTGCGAAAGATCTCGCCAGCGTCGAGCAGCGTAACGCCCGGACTTGCTTCTGTCAGTCCATAGCCTTGACCGAGTGGTGCCCCCCGGCTCGTCCAAGCCTCAATCGTCGCCAAGGCACAGGGGCTGCCCCCCATGCCGAGAAACTCGATCCGGGAGAGGTCCGTTGAAGCGAAGTCGGGATGATTGGCAAGAAACTGATACTGGGCCGGCACCCCGGTCATGCGAGTGACGCCCCACTTTGGATCACCGATAAGCTTGAGTACGTCTCCTGCGTCAAATCGGTGTTGCAACACCACGGTACCACCGGCGTGAAGAATAGGATTGGCGTGACTGTTGATGCCTCCGATATGAAACAGCGGAAGGATCACCAGTTGCACGGACGACGACGTGATTTTGCTCGGGAAACCAACATTGGCGGTGTTCCACCAAACCATGCCGTGGGTGATCAGAACACCCTTTGAACGGCCTGATGTACCGGAGGTGTACATGATGAGGCACAGATCCTCATGTGTGGCCTGTGCCCACACGGGATCTACAGAGGCACTAGCCAGAGCCTGCTCGTAAGAGCTCTCCGCACTTCCTCCGTCAATAGCAAGCAAAGGGCCGATCGCGTTGCGCGATTGCAGGGTCCGAGCGACGGCGGCAAAATCCGCATCATGCACGAGTAGACAGGGATTGCAATCTTGAAGGATGGCTTCCAGCTCATCTACGCTAAGGCGCCAGTTTAGGGGCACTGTGACGGCCCCAATGCGGCTGCAGGCATACTGGAGTTCAAAAAACTCTGCACAGTTATACGCCATCAATGCCACCCGATCGCCGCGTCCAACTCCCTCATTCTGGAGATGGCGCGCGAGCCGCTGAGCACGCTCATGCAACTCAAGGTAACTCACGTCGCGGCCGGTGCTGGCATTGCGCACGGCCACCCGATGCGGCCGAGTCTGCGCGTGGTACTGGACCAAATCCCTGTAAGGTGTGCCGCTCATTTTGGCAGCCCCTCCCCGCGTGCCACCAGTTGTTCCAACAATGGCGATGGCCGCAGCCAGCGCTCACCGACATGCGCGCTCAATGCCTTGAGCTTCTCCAGCCCCTTCGCCAGCCCCACCTCATGCTCCAGCCAATGCATAGGACCTCCCTGGTGGGCTGGAAACCCATAGCCATTCAAATAGACCACGTCAATGTCGCTTGCTCGGATGGCAACACGCTCTGCCAGAATATCCATGCCGATGTTCGCCATCGCCAGTAGGCAGCGTTCTACGATTTCTTCATCAGTCATGGATCGACGTTCAATTCCGAGCTCCTGGGCCACATCGGAAATGAGTTGCTGCACCACGGCGGACGGTTTTCCATCGCGACTTTGCGGCTCGTAGTCGTAGTAACCTGCGAGGGTCTTTTGCCCGTGGCGTCCCTGTTCGATGAGGCGTTCAATTACTGGGAGTGAGCGCGGATCGAAATGTTCGAGCCCCCGAGCACGGCGCGATTTGGCAACCCCTGAAAAACCCGACAAGTCGCGCATTTGCAACGGCCCCATTGCCATGCCGAAATCAACCAACGCCCGGTCGATTTGCTCGGGCTGCGCCCCCTCGAGCAACAGCAAATCTGCCTGATGCAGATAGGCGTTAACCATCCGATTGCCAATGAAGCCGTAACTATTCCCTGCAACAACTGCAATCTTGCCCATGGACTTTGCCAATGACAGCGCCGTCACGAGGGCTTCGTCAGAGGTGGCGGTGTCCCCGCGCACAATCTCCAGCAGACGCATCACGTTTGCTGGCGCAAAGAAATGGGTCCCGACGACATCTCCAGGCCGCGAGGTTGCCGATGCAATCTCGTCGATGGAGAGAAACGACGTATTCGACGCAAGCACAGCTCCCGGTGGTGCCACTTTATCGATCTCGGCGAACACCGTCTTTTTGACCGACATCAGTTCGAACACAGCTTCGACAATGAAATCCGCATCGCGAAGAGCGTCATAGGACAACGATGTCTGGATCAAAGACATGCGGTGTTCCAGATCTTCAGCGCTCAAGCGACCGCGCTTGACGCTTCCCTCGTAAGTCTTCCGAATCAAGTCGAGCGCTTGCTCCAGGGCCGGGGGTGAGCCATCCATCAGCACGACAGGAACTCCGGCATTGGCAAAACACATAGCGATACCGCGACCCATCGTACCCGCGCCGATTACCGCCCCTTTCGTGACCGTACGAGGCTGGACGCCTGTTGCCAAGCCTGGCACCACGGACGCCTGGCGCTCCGCAAAGAATCGGTGCTGCAGCGCCTTGGCCTGCGGATGACGCGCACAGCGCATGAATTGTTCGCGCTCAAACTCAAGCCCCTCTTCGAGGGGCAGGCGCACAGCGACTTCCACGCTTTCGATGATCCGCTCCGGCGCGTGCTGCAGACGCATTTCGCGCGCTACTTTTTTCGGGCATTGCCGAAGACGTCCTCGTAAGTCCCGAGAGTCCCGATAGGACGGGAGTCAATACGCCGCAAACCAATTGAGCTCACCTCCCGAGCGTATGCAACCGCCGCATCGACCAAATCACCCTCTGCAACCCGATCAATCAATCCCAGCTTCAACGCCTCATCGGACGTAATTTGCCTGCCAGTGAGGATCAAGTCCAGCGCTGCTTCAACCCCAACGAGACGCGGCAGGCGCTGTGTACCACCCCAGCCAGGCATCAACCCGATCTTGACCTCCGGCAGTCCAAGCCTGGCGCCACGTGTAGCCACGCGGTAGTCGCCAGCCAAAGCCAGTTCCAATCCGCCCCCTAAAGCTCGCCCGTGTATGGCCGACACAATGGGCTTTCCAAAGGCGTGAATGGCGGCCATTACGTCAGGTGCAGGTGTATTCGGCGCCGCCCCCCAACTCCTTGATGTCGGCTCCCACAGAGAATGTGTTGCCCCTGCAGGCAATTACTACTGCGCGCACCTGTGAATTTGCGGCTGCTTCGGAAAGACCCTCATAGATACGTGTCTTAACTACCCGACTAATGGCATTAACCGGGGGATTGTCGATCCAGAGCACTGAAATGTCGCCGTGCGGCTCCAGGATAGAAACCACCTTTTCTTCTGATGTATTGGTGTGACTCATGCTGCTGGCTTGAAAAAAATTACTGATGGATCAGCCAAAATTTGGTCGGAAGCCAATTGAACTCTCTGCCCGATAGCAAGGCTCGTGGGGTTCACATCGACAATTCTCGCGAGCAGCGTCGGGCCTTCCTCGAGAGAGACATAGGCAACAGCTGTTTCGGCGGCGGGTGCATGTGTGTACGAGAAGATCACGCCCTTGCCAGATGCCTCTCGTGGTTCCAGTTCATAAGAAAAACAATGTGGACAAATGCCACGCGGATACCAATGCGAACGCGCACAACTACGACAGTACGGTATGAATAGCTTGCCTTGATCCAGGGCTTGCCAGTAAGCCTTCAGCTCAGGGCTGTTTTGGCGAAATACGTTCGTTTGCATCTAATTCACTCCCTACCAAGGATCAAGGTTGCGCTGCCGTGCCGGCTGCCTAACACGCCGCCGGTGCCGTGGGCCAGCGCTATCCCGCAATTTCGCACCTGCACCGCAGGATGCGCTTCGCCGCGAAGCTGCCTTACTGCCTCGATGACTTTAGTGATTCCGCCGCGGTTGGCGGGGTGGTTGTTGCACAAGCCCCCGCCATCCGTGTTGAAAGGCAGGCGGCCCACGCCGGAAATAAGATTGCCGTCGGAAGCGAAACGCCCCCCTCGCCCTTCGCGCAAAAGCCAAGGTCCTCAAGCGCCATTACCACGCTGATCGTGAAGCTGTCGTAGATCGACGCGTACTGAATGTCCGATGGCGTGACGCCTGCCTCCGCGAAAGCGGATGCACCCGAGTGTCGCGCAGCTGAACTGGTAAGTTCGAAGTCACCAGCGCGAGTACCCTGCAACGCCTCGCCTGCACCGAGCACGGTCACCACTGTCTTGCCCAGCGATCGCGCAATCTCTGGCCGTGCGACGATCACAGCCCCCCCGTCGGACACCACACAGCAGTCGAGGCGGTGCAGTGGATTCGCGACAAGTGGTGACCCTAGGACATCTTCTATCGTCACGACATCGCGCAACATGGCGTGGGGGTTGTGCTGCGCGTGATGCGAGGCCGCGACCTTGACCCAGGCGAGTTGTTCGGAGGTAGTCCCAAATTCATGCATGTGGCGGCGAGCACACATGGCATAGAAATCGACGAGGCGTGCACCAATTGCTGCCTCCCATTGCAGATCCGGGGCACTTGGGTTGACTGGCGGCCGCGGACCGCTTCCCTCGCTGCGGGGTCTCCCTGCCAGCGTGACGAGTGCGACATTACATTTCCCCATCGCGATAGCCTGCGCTGCGTGTGCAATATGCACGATCGGGGCCGAGCCACCGGTGTCCGTCGAATCGACGTGCCGCACTCGCAGGTTCAGATGATTCACCATGGTCAGGGGTCCGACGCCAGGGGCATCACCCGCGCAGAAATAGCCATCGACGTCATCTTTCGATAACCCCGCATCCAGCAACGCACCCACCGCACACTCGGCGTGTAACTGCGCCACCGACTTGTCGGCGGCTTTGCGTAACGGATGCTCGAAAACACCAACGATCGATGCTTGATTTTTGATAGACATAAGAAGAAACGGACCAGTTCAAGAACACCTGCCGGCCTTGAATCAATAGAAATTTAGTGAGGTGCATTATGCAAGCAAATTGCATGGAAAACCAGCCCACCCCCGTGCTTTGAAGGCCGTTAGCTCTAGTGGAATACCCTAGCACTCACATCGCTTTTCCATGGAAAGGCGGAACAGTCAAAGGGAAAGACACCAAATCCACTCAGTACTCTCTCACGAACATCGATAATGCGACTTCCATAAGGAAAGCCATTTCTTCTGAATGTCATCGCACCTGCCAACTTTCGACCTGGGCACAGCCAGCGCCATCATGGCTGCAGGCCGACAGGTGGCCGACGTATTGTGTGATCGCTGGACACTGCTCATCCTGCTGTCGGCCCATGCGGGCGACACATGCTTCTCCGACTTCCGGGATCGATGGGGCATATCCAATCGCATGCTCAGCTCACGCCTGAAGGCGCTAGAGTCACAGGGGCTGATGGTCAAAATGGTGTACTCCCGGCGACCCATTCGCCACAGCTACCACTTGACACCAAAGGGAACAGCCCTATTTGACGTTCTCATTTGCATGATCAATTGGGAGGCTTCAGCAGATGGCGGCAAAAGCGATCAACTGGTACGCATTGAACACCTTGGCTGCTCGCACGGCGCAATACACCCGAGCATTCATTGCAGCGCCTGCAATGAACCAGTCACCGCGTCCAACGTCGACTTCACCATCAACAACAGCGCGCAGCAGGAACTGCCGCAGTGGGGCACAGCCTACCGGCGCTCAGAACCACGGTCGAGCACGGGGCCATCCACACATCCCCACCCCTTGGAGATCGTACTTTCAATATACGGCAACAAGTGGAGCAACGAAATCGTTCGATGCGCATTCCTGCGCGTGTCCACTTTCGGCGAAATACAAAGGCACACCGGCATATCGACCAACATCCTTGCTGACCGACTTACCCGCCTAGTGGATGCGGGCATCTTTCGACAGGAGTCAAGCAAGTCGGATGGCCGCAGCTCGAACTACAAGCTGACAGCGCGCGGACGGGGCCTTTTTTCGATTATCCTGGCGATGTGGGCCTGGGCAGATCGCTGGATCGAGGAGAGGATCCATGCGCCCTTGCGACTGACGCATCAGGATTGCGGAAAAACTTTCCACGTCATCTCCCGATGCAATCAGTGCTCCGACATCCTCAAGCCGTCCAACTCGAGAATAGTACTGTCTTCTCTTGACGAGGCCCACTGAAATCCAGGTAACCCGGTCCGATCGGGCAGACCGGACTAAGGTCAATCAAGCGTGACGCCGAGCTGCTTAGCCATTGCAACCCACATGATCGACTCGTCGCGCCACCGGCGCTAAGTCTCCTCAAAGCCTGTTGGCCCAGTCGGAATACCGACTGTCTTGTGGAACTCCTGAATCTTTGGCGAATTAAACGCCTCCGTCAAGGCACTCGCGATTTTCTCTTGAATGTGGCGAGGCGTCCCCGCCGGGGCGCAAAGTGGCAACCAGCCATTCAAGGCAAGGATCGGCTCGGCCATCCCGTACTCCGTAAAGGTCGGTATGTCGGGCAGGCCCGGACAACGGTAGCTCCCCAGAATTGCAACCGGGCGAACAGCCCCACTATGAAGGTGAGGCAGGAGCGCTTGATAGCTGCCCACCCCAGCCGTAACCTGTCCGGTCGCAACATCCATCCACATGGGCGTTTCACCCTTGTAGTGCACAGGGAGAAAATCGATCCCTAAAGAACGACTCCAAGTGTTGGCGATCATGTGCGGCCACGAACCAGGCGAGTAGGTCCCCATTGCTGCGCGCTTACTCTTGGCATACTCGAGCAACTCTGATGGCTTTGAGATCGGTAACTTTGCGTTTACAGCCATCACTGCAGGCCCGCCCGGAAACAGCGAAACCGGCGCCAGGTCACGGTCTGGATCGTAAGGCATCTTCTTGTAAAGAACGCGCCCACCCCACACGGCCGTGTGTATGACAAAGGCCAGAGTGTGGCCGTCCGGCGCAGACTTTGCCACAAAGTCGGCAGCCAACATTCCGCTAGCGCCAGGTCTATTCTCAACAATTACCGGCTGACCGAGCTTTGCTGCGATGGACTCCCCATACCGGCGTGCGAAGCTGTCGGTCAACCCCCCGCCTGTGCTCCGACGACGATGCGAATCGGTTTCGAGGGCCAAGGGGTCTGAGCAATGGCAACACCCGGCAGCGCCGCCGCACCCATGCCCGCAATCACTGCGCGACGCGTGATGCTGTTGCGAGACTGCACACCCAGCCGCTTTTGTGTTGTTTGGTCAGAATTCATCGAGGTTCTACTCCATCTGAGGCCAGCCTCAGTTCGGTTACGGTTTATCGGAACGCGCGGAGCCGTGACTCCGCAACACCAGATCCACAGCTCATGTCGCCATCGAAGCATTATGGGTGCATAACGCAAGTTAAATGCACGTGAAAATGCTAGTATTTACCCTAATTCCAGTAATAGCTTACGACTAATTTTCTCAAAACACACGCCAACTGCATCAGGTCAAGGATCTAAGTAGCACTCATAGTGCAACTTAAATTCTCACAGCATCCGCATTGCTCAACGTGGCTAACCCAGGGACGCCCTGCCATCGGATCCGCGCGTCATCGCGGGTTCTCAACAGGTTCCTTCGGCTCAGTACGCTTTCTGATATAGCGCCATTGCCTGTGCCTCATTCACCTCGCGAGGGTTGTTCACCAGCAGGCGGGTTTGCAGCATGGCATCGGAGGCGAGGGTCGGCAAATCAGACGCCGAAACCCCGTGATCGCGAAGCCGAATGGGCAGCCTCGTGGCCTCTATCAAGATCCGCAAGCGATCCAGAAGGGCTTGCGCCTGAGCCTGATCGTCCCCTTGAACACCGGGGAGCAACTGGCGCGACAGTTCCGCATAGGTTGGCAGCGCCGCGGGCAGATTGAATTCGAGAACCGGCAGCAATACCAATGCATTGGTCAGGCCGTGCGGAAGATGAAAGCGACCACCCAATGGATAGGCCAGGGCATGCACCGCCGCCACAGGTGCATTCGCAAACGCCTGGCCCGCCAACATGGAACCCAGCAGCATGGCTTGCCTTGCAGCGAGATCCTTGCCGTCCTCGCACACTTTGACCAGATTTGCCATCAAGAGGCGCAAGGCCAGCACCGCCAGATGATCCGACAAGGGGTTCTTGAGGCGTTTGCTAGTGTAGGCCTCGATGGCGTGAACCATGGCGTCAATGCCGGTGGCTGCGGTGATGGCCGGCGGCAAACCCAGCGTCAGCCCGGCATCAAGCACGGCCATGTCCGCGTAGAGCTGCCTCGACACGATGCCGCTCTTGGTGGTGGCACCCGTGGTAACGATTGAAATAGGCGTCACTTCGGAACCCGTTCCGGCAGTCGTGGGAACGAGCACCAGCGGCAGGCGTTCGCCCTCCACCTGATCCACCCCGTACATCTTGGTCAGGGGCTGGTCGCCGCCCAGCACGATGGCAACCAACTTGGCCACGTCCAGCGACGAGCCCCCGCCGAAGCCCAAAACCACATCGGTTCCGTGTTCGCGCGCCTGGGCGCAGATATTCTCCACAATGTGCTCGGGCGGGTCGGCCTGCACGTCGCTGATGACGTGGGTGTTCCAGCCCGCAGTTTTCAGGCTTTTCAGCGCTTCGTCGAGAAGGCCGCTGCGGTAAAGAGGCCCGTCAGTGACCACGCATACGCGCCCTGTGCGGAACCTGCGCGACATGAGCTCACCCAGTCGCCTGGAAGACCCGGTTTCGACCACGATCTGCGGTACGGTCTGAAAAACAAAAGACGTCATGTGTAATCTCCAGGGTCTCCCGGACGGCCGGAAGGCCGGGCAAACAGAAAAACGAGTGAGAAAGAGCGTGTGCCCGTAGTATCGACTCGATCAGCGAGAATTTGTCTCAAACTGGCAGATCATCAGGGGCACTGGCACGACTGCGTTCAGCCGCCATTTCCTGGTTCTATCCGGACAATGTCATCTTCGCCCAGATAACTGCCCGACTGCACTTCAATGATCTCGAGCGGGACCTTGCCAGGATTACCCAAGCGATGTACGCACCCCAGCGGGATGAAGGTGGATTGGTTCTCGGCCAGCAAGAATGTGTTGTCGCCCTTGGTCACCTCAGCGGTGCCGGTTACTACGATCCAGTGCTCTGCCCGGTGGTGGTGCATTTGCAGGCTCAGCTGGGCCCCGGGGTTGACCACGATGCGCTTGACTTGAAAGCGTTCGCCGCAGTCGATGGGGTCGTACCAGCCCCATGGCCTGTGCACCTTCCGATGGTTAGAGACAAGAAGGCGCTCCCTGGTCCTCAGCTCGGAGACAATTTTTCTTACGTCCTGCGGTCTGCGCTTGTCAGCCACCAGAACTGCATCTGGCGTCTGCACCACCACCAGGTTGTCCACACCCACAGTAGCAACCAGACAGGTTTGCGAGAACAGCAGACTGTCATGGGTGTCCACCGCCAGCGTCTGACCGGTGTGCGCGTTGCCCGCGGCGTCACGCGGCAACACCTCCCACAGAGCTTCCCACGAGCCCAAGTCAGTCCAGTCTGTATCCAGTGGCACGACGCGGACAGGTATGCCAAGCGTGGTCTCGCCGGGAAGATGCTCCATCACGGCGTAGTCAATGGAATCTGCAGGGCAAGCACTAAAACTCTCCCCGTGAGGCCGGATGAAGTCCAAGTCCCGGCTGGCGCCCTCCATGGCAGCGCGGCAAGCTTGCAGCATGGCGGGCTGCAGAGCGGCCATGGCCTTCAGCCACTGGTCGACACGCACCATGAACAGGCCGCTGTTCCAAAGATAGTTGCCACTGGCCACGTATGTTTGCGCCAGTTCCAGGCTGGGTTTCTCTGCAAAACTTTGTATGGCGTACGCGCAGCTCCCCTCAATGGGGTGCGCTTTCTGGATGTAACCATACCCAGTTTCTGGCCGGGTGGCAAAAACACCAAAGGTGACCATGGCACCACTGCATGCCAGGGGCCAGGCCGCTTCGACGGCTTCGTTCAAGCCTGCTGCATTGCCCACCACATGATCTGCCGGCATGGCCAGCAGCACAGCCCCTGGGCTGGAAACCAGCGCCGCCAAGGTCAAGGCCGGCGCAGTGTTACGGCCAACTGGCTCCAGCACCAGGTGCGCAGCCTTGACACCCGTCTCCTGAAGCTGCTGCGCCACCAGGAAACGATGATCCTCGTTGCATACGACCACCGGCGCCGCCTTCGGAATGGAGGCCGTCAATCCGTCCAGGCGCCGGGCTGTGTCCTGGAGCAGGGAAACACCGCGACCGTTAAGCGCCAGGAACTGTTTTGGGTAAGTCTCACGAGAGAGTGGCCACAAGCGCGTGCCCGATCCGCCACAGAGAATGACGGGAAGAAGCATCGAGGAGCTCATCAAAGTGGAGGTATTCGCAACAGAGATTGGGTAACATGTAACTGTAACGCCCGCGTAACCGGCATATTACCTACTATAGTCACAGTTCGGCGATTTCAGAGGCGCTTTCCGTTTACACACGCTGACCTATCGGCGATGATTGAAGAGATTTTTAAGTAGTTTTACAACCATGGCCCTTGCCGAACCCGCTTCAAAGGATCCCGTTTCCGCCCTTCCAGGCCTGGGGCGAGCGCTAGTCACGGCTGGAAAGCTCAGTCAGCAGGCAGCCGATAGCATCTATCGGAAGTCGCTGACCCATGGCAAGAACTTTGTCGCGGAACTGACCGAATCTGGCGCCGTATCGGCCGCTGATCTGGCTCACACGATGTCGGCAGCCTACGCAGCGCCGCTGGTCGATATTGACGCGCTGGATGTGCATCGCCTGCCCACAGACCTGCTGGATGCGAAGCTGTCGCAAGCTTACCGCCTGCTGCCTCTGGGCAAACGCAACAACCGCTTGATCATCGCCACGGCAGATCCGTCGAACCGGGAAGCCGCCGAAAAGGTGAAGTTCACCACGCAGATGGGCGTGGAGTGGGTGATCGCTGAGTTTGACAAACTCAGCCGCCTGATCGAGTCCATCAACCAGTCGGCAACGCAAGCCATGGAGGGTCTCGTCGGGCAGGATTTCGAGTTCGACGAAGCCACCCTCGAGGCCGCCTCTACCACCGAGGAAGACACCCCGCAGGCTGATGTCGAAGATGCACCGGTCGTCAAGTTCCTGCACAAAATGCTGATCGACGCGGTAAAAATGCGCGCTTCAGACCTGCATTTTGAGCCCTACGAAAACTTCTACCGAGTACGCTTTCGCATAGACGGCGAATTGCGCGAGATGGCCAACCCGCCAGTCGTCATCAAGGACAAGCTGGCCTCCCGCATCAAGGTGATCTCTCGTCTGGACATCTCCGAGAAGCGCACTCCTCAAGACGGCCGAATGAAGCTCAAGATCGGCCCCGATAGGGTCATCGACTTCCGCGTCAGTACCTTGCCCACGCTTTTCGGCGAGAAGGTAGTGATCCGTATTCTGGACCCCAGCAGTGCCAAGATGGGCATTGAGGCGCTGGGCTACGACCCGGACGAAAAAGCGCGACTACTCAAGGCCATTGAGAGGCCCTACGGGATGATTCTGGTCACCGGCCCCACGGGTTCGGGCAAGACCGTGTCGCTCTATACCTGTTTGAACCTGCTCAACAAGCCGGGCGTGAACATTGCAACCGCGGAAGACCCCTCGGAAATCAACCTGCCGGGCGTCAACCAGGTCAACGTCAACGAAAAAGCAGGCCTCACCTTCGCCGCGGCGCTCAGGTCGTTCCTGCGTCAGGATCCTGACATCATCATGGTCGGCGAGATCCGCGACCTGGAAACGGCGGACATCGCGATCAAGGCCGCGCAAACCGGTCACCTGGTGCTTTCCACGCTGCACACCAACGATGCCCCCTCCACGCTTACGAGGCTGCGCAATATGGGCATTGCACCATTCAACATTGCCTCCAGCGTCCTCCTGATCTCTGCGCAACGCCTTGCGCGCCGCTTGTGCATCGAGTGCAAGCAGCCGAATCACCTGCCCAAAGATATCCTGATGGATGCCGGTTTCACGGAAGCCGAGATTGACGGCACCTGGACGCCCTACAAACCCGTAGGCTGCGCCAATTGCAATAATGGTTACAAAGGCCGCGTTGGTGTCTACGAGGTCATGCCCGTCACCGACGAGATTCAGCGCATCATCCTGCGAGACGGCAACGAGATGGATATTGCCGAACAGGCCCGCTCCGAGGGAGTGCGCTCACTTCGCAGGTCGGGGCTTTTAAAGGTCAAGATGGGCATCAGCTCGCTCGAAGAAATTCTGGCTGTGACCAACCTCTAACCCCATCACGAGAAAGACAAACGCATGGCAACCCGAGCCGCTAGCGCCAAGGACGTCAAGGAATTCGTTTTCGAGTGGAGAGGCAAGGACCGCAACGGCAAGATCGTCCGCGGCGAAACTCGAGCCAGCGGTGAAAACCAGGTTCAGGCGCAACTGCGGCGCCAGGGCATTCTGTCCACCAGCATCAAGAAGCGGCGCATGCGCTCGGGTAAGAGAATCAAGCCCCGGGACATTGCCATCTTCACGCGCCAGCTTGCCACCATGATGAAGGCTGGCGTACCCTTGCTCCAGTCGTTCGACATTGTGGGTAGGGGCAACCCCAACCCTAGCGTGACCAAGTTGCTCAACGACATCCGACAGGACGTCGAAACCGGCACCTCCCTCTCAGGAGCGTTCCGCAAGTATCCAATGCACTTCAGCGGCCTCTATTGCAACCTGGTGGAGGCCGGTGAAGCCGCGGGCATTTTGGAGGCCCTGCTCGACCGGCTGGCCTCGTACATGGAAAAAACCGAAGCGATCAAATCAAAGATCAAGTCGGCCCTGATGTATCCAGTCGCCGTGCTGGTGGTGGCTTTCGTAGTGGTGTCGGTGATCATGATTTTCGTGATCCCGTCCTTCAAGGAGGTGTTTACCTCCTTCGGAGCCGATCTTCCGGCGCCAACCCTGATCGTCATTTCCATCAGTGAATTTTTCGTCCAGTACTGGTGGCTGATCTTTGGTGCCATCGGCGGCAGCGTCTATTTCTTCATGCAGGCGTGGAAGCGCAACGAGAAGATGCAGAAATTCATGGACCGCCTGATGCTGAAGATGCCGATCTTTGGTGCATTGGTCGACAAGGCCGTCGTCGCGCGCTGGACGCGCACACTCTCGACCATGTTCGCAGCTGGCGTTCCGCTTGTCGAGGCGCTTGATTCGGTAGGCGGTGCAGCCGGCAACTCGGTCTACCAGATCGCCACTGAGAAAATTCAGCAGGATATTTCGACCGGCACCAGCCTGACGGTGGCCATGACCGAGGCCAACGTATTTCCCAGCATGGTGTTGCAAATGACGGCCATCGGTGAAGAATCTGGCGCGCTGGATCATATGCTCGGCAAAGCGGCCGACTTCTATGAGGCAGAGGTCGATGAAATGGTCGCCGGGCTTTCAAGCCTGATGGAGCCCATCATCATCGTGGTCTTGGGCGTGCTGATTGGCGGCATCGTGATCTCCATGTATTTGCCGATCTTCAAGCTGGGGCAGGTTGTCTGATGAGCGAGGTTAGTTGGTTGCAGGCCGTTTTGGGCGGCGTGCTGGGCCTGCTCGTGGGCAGTTTCCTGAATGTCGTCATCCACCGGCTGCCCAAGATGATGGAGCAGCGCTGGAAGGCAGAGTGCGCCGAGCTCTCGGGCCGGGAGGCTCCAGCCGAGGAGCGCTTCAATCTAATGGCACCTCGTTCGCGTTGCCCGCACTGTGGCCACCAGATCGGATGGCATGAAAACATTCCGGTACTGAGCTACCTATTTCTGAGAGGCAAATGCTCGGCTTGCCGCAAGCCCATCAGCGCGCGCTATCCGATGGTGGAAGTCGCCACGGGTGCACTGTTCGCATTTTGCGCTTGGCGCTGGGGCTGGACGCCCTCAGCCGCCATCTGGTGCGTCTTTGCCGCCGCACTGGTCGCACTTACCCTGATCGACTGGGACACCACCTTGCTTCCAGACGACATTACGCTGCCTCTGCTATGGGCGGGCTTGATCGGATCTGCGATGGACTGGATCGGCGTGCCTCTGGCCAATGCGCTATGGGGTGCGGTAGCTGGTTACCTCTCGCTATGGCTGGTGTACTGGGGCTTCAAGCTGGCCACCGGCAAGGAAGGCATGGGCTTTGGCGACTTCAAATTGTTCGCCGCCCTGGGCGCATGGTTCGGGTGGCAGGCGCTGGTGCCAATCATCCTCATGGCCTCCGTCATCGGTGCGCTGGTGGGCATCGGCATGAAAATGAACAGCTCACTGCGTGAAGGTGGAGTGATTCCATTCGGGCCGTTTCTTGCCTTGGGCGGCATCACTGCCATGCTGTTCGGGCCAGAGTCTATTTTGCGGGTCATCGGACTGGCATGAAATGAATACACGCCGCCGATGAACCAAACTCCTTTCAAGCTGGGCCTGACCGGTGGCATTGGCAGTGGCAAGAGCACGGTGGCTGGCATGCTGTTGGAGTGCGGCGCCGCTGTCATCGATTCTGACGCCATCTCCCGTGCCACGACTGCGGCCGGGGGTTCCGCACTGCCATTCATTGGAAAGGCCTTCGGCCCTCAAATGATTGGCGCGGATGGTGCGCTGGACCGGGCCGCCATGCGCCAGCTCGTGTTTGCAGACCCTGCCGCACGTCAGCGGCTGGAAGCCATTGTTCACCCCCTGATCAGCGCGGAAACCGAGCGCCAGGCGCAAGCGGCCACCGCTAAAGGCAAAAAATGTCTGGTGTTCGATGTGCCGCTGCTGGTCGAATCCGGCGCGCGCTGGCGAAGCAAGCTGGATCGCGTATTGGTGATAGATTGCCCACCGGAAGTGCAGATTGCCCGTGTCATGGCCCGCAGCGGGATCAGCCAGGATGAGGTTCAGCGCATCATCGAAGCCCAAGCCTCGCGCGCTTCACGTCTGGCCGCAGCGGACATGGTGATTTTCAACGGTGCGGGCGTCACGCTGGAAGCACTGAGAGAAAATGTTAGATCGATGATCCGTTAGGAGCGGTAATTAAAAATAAAAAGTGAAAGCAACGCGCTATAGAGTGCGTTCATGTGCGTTTATTCTCGGGGAAGAGAACCCGCATGGCGCTATGATTGCCAGCATCCAAGGCAGCAACTGCGTGATACTTTACGAATACCCCTTTAACGAGCGCACTCGCACTTACCTTCGGCTCGAACATCTGTTCGAACGGCTTGGTCAGTTGGTGCCTCGCGACACAGCGCTCGATCATCATTTCGCGCTGATCACGATCTTCGAGATCATGGACGTGAGCAGCCGGGCCGATCTGAAGTCAGACTTGCTGAGGGATCTCGAGAAGCTGAAGAGCCACATGGAGGCATTCCGAGGCAACCCTGCGATCTCCGAAGCCTCGCTAGACGTTGTGCTGGGGCGGCTGGAGGATGGCTTTAATCACCTCAACCAGCAGATCGGCAAGCCCGGCCACGAACTGACCGAAAACGAGTGGCTGATGAGCATCCGCAGCAGGGCCGTTATTCCGGGCGGAACCTGTGAATTTGACCTGCCAGCTTACCACGCCTGGCAACACCACCCTGCTGCCGCGCGCCGTGCAGACCTTGAACAATGGGCTCACACTCTGGGGCCCCTGGCCAGGGCACTTACCCTGCTCATGGGGATCCTGCGAGACTCCGGCAAACCGCAAAAGGTCATGGCAATCAATGGCCAGTTCCAGCAGACGCTGCCCCAAGGCAGGACATTTCATCTGCTGCGCCTTCGCATAGACGAATCTCTCGGATTAATTCCAGAGATCAGCGGCAACCGCCTGATGGCATCGGTGCGCCTGATGCGCCACGAGCCCGGCGGAAAACTGCACATTGCGCATGAAGATGCGCCCTTCGAGTTGACGCTTTGCGCATGAACAAGTCTTCCACCACCAACGCCAAGCCACGTACCGTGCGTTGCCCCGCCTGCGGGGGGCCTAGCCTTTACGCCCCTGAAAACCGTTTTCGGCCTTTTTGCAGCGAACGGTGCAAAACCCATGACCTGGGAGCCTGGGCGAGCGAAAGTTTCAGGGTCGAAGTGCAGGAAGAAGACGGGGCCACCACGCCGGAAAGCGGCGCGCCGTTGCAGTAGACCGCCCCTCAAAGGGCGTGTAGGTTGGCGCTGAGCGCAGCGAAGCCCAACATGGGGCCCGAACAAACGATCAGCGCTTTGTTCGGACGGTGGAAATGGCGCAAACCGGTCTCAACCAGCCTCTTGCCCCAACCACTGCAACACAGGCAGTGCCCCTGGCAGCACGGGCGCCACTTGCACGGGCAAACGCTCCCAGGCAAATGACTGACCCTCGCGCATGGTCAGCTCACCTTGCCACGCCATGACCTTGCAAAAATGCAGGCGCACCAGAGCGTGCGGATAATCTACAAGCTGCTCTCGCCAGCGAATGACTTCGGCCAGGTCGACTCGGATCCCCAGCTCTTCATGGAGTTCGCGCGCCAGCGCCTGCTCCACGGTCTCGCCTGCCTCCAGCTTGCCGCCCGGAAACTCCCAGTATCCGGCGTATACCTTGCCCTCTGGCCTGGAGGTAAGCAAGAAAGCGCCGTCGGGCCGAAACAGCACACCAACGCCAACATCCACAATGGGTCGCTGTTCGGTGTTAGCTCCTTCGCGCGGCAGGTGCGCGTCAGCCGTGAGCGTGTTGGTAGTCACACCTCACCTGATTCCCGACCCACAAAGTCGCGGGCAAACTGGTAAGCCACACGGCCCGAGCGGGAACCTCGCTCAAGCGCCCAGACCAGGGCCTGAGGTCGCGCAGCGGCAATCTCCTGCGCAGACGCACCTAGCGCCGAAAGCCATTGGGCCACGATGGTCAAATATTCTTCCTGACTGAAGGGGTAGAAGCTCACCCACAGCCCGAAGCGCTCCGAAAGCGAAATTTTTTCCTCGATCACCTCACCCGGATGCACTTCGCCGTCTTCCGTGTGCTGGTAGCTGAGGTTGTCCTTCATGTACTCTGGCAACAGGTGACGGCGGTTGCTGGTGGCGTACACCAGAACGTTGGGGGTACTGGCCGCCACCGAGCCATCGAGAATGGATTTCAAAGCCTTGTAGGAGCCGTCGCCTTCCTCGAAGCTGATGTCATCGCAGTAGACGATGAATTTTTCCGGGCGCCCGGCGACAATGTCCACAATATCGGGCAGATCGATCAGATCGGCCTTATCCACCTCGATCAGGCGCAGCCCTTGAGGCGCATAGGCATTCAGGCACGCTCTGATGAGCGAAGATTTTCCGGTGCCGCGCGCGCCCGTAAGCAACACGTTGTTGGCTGGGCGGCCCTCCACGAACTGGCGCGTGTTGCGCTCTATTTTTTCCTTCTGCTGATCGATTTCCTTCAGGTCCTTGAGCGACATGGCTGCCACATGCCGGACCGGCTCCAGCGTACCGTGGCCGGACGAACGCTTGCGGTAGCGCCAGGCGACGAACTGACTCCAGTCAGGGGCCGTGAGCGGCTGAGGGAGCACCGATTCAATGCGAGTGATCAGTTGTTCTGCACGCGCCACCAGGCGCTCAAAATTTTCGTTCATGAAACTACCGCTGTACAAACACGGCTCAAGACCTGTAGTCGGCGTTGATACTTACATAGTCGTGGCTGAGGTCGCAGGTCCAGACGGTGTCGCTTGCAGAGCCGCGGCCAAGCAATACGCGCACCGTGATCTCGGATTGCTTCATGACACGCTGGCCGTCTTCTTCTCGATAGGCCGGGTTGCGGCCACCGCGAGTGGCCACATGCACGTCGTCGAGGTAGAGTTCAATCAGCGTTTGGTCGAGGTCGCCGATGCCCGCGTAGCCGACTGCGGCCAGAATTCGGCCCAGGTTCGGGTCGCTTGCGAAGAACGCCGTCTTGACCAGCGGCGAATGTGCGATGGCATAGGCCACCTGCCGGCATTCGGCAGAGGACTTTCCGCCCTCCACACGAATGGCGATGAACTTGGTGGCTCCTTCGCCGTCCCGCACAATGGCTTGAGCCAGCTGGCGGGCCACGTCTTGCATCGCCGCTTTGAGAGCCCGGCCGTCCGCAGAATCCAGCGAGGTGATGGGGGCGTGCGCCGCCTGATTGGTAGCCACCACAACAAAGGAGTCGTTCGTGGAGGTGTCACCGTCGATCGTGACCCGGTTGAACGAGCCCTCTGCCAACTCCAGGGCAAGCTGATGCATCAGCGCCTGGTCGACCCGTGCGTCTGTGGCCAAAAAGCCGAGCATGGTTGCCATGTTGGGGCGGATCATGCCTGCGCCCTTGCTGATGCCCGTGATGGTGACCTCCGCACCACCAACCATGGCCTTGGCGCTGAATGCCTTGGGCAGGGTATCGGTGGTCATGATGGCCTCTGCGGCACGCGCCCAATTGGTCGCGCCAGCATCTGCCACCGCGGCAGGCAGGCCCGCTGCAATGCGATCAACCGGCAACGGCTCCATGATGACGCCAGTGGAAAAAGGCAGCACTTGCTCGGGCGCAATCTTCAGCTGCCTGGCCAACACGTCACAAGTCTGCCTGGCCCGCGAGAGGCCGTCTTCACCCGTGCCGGCGTTCGCGTTACCCGTGTTCACCACGATCGCGCGGATCGGGCTGCCCTTTTGCAGATGCTCGCGGCACACCTGAACCGGCGCGGCGCAAAAGCGGTTGGTGGTAAACACGCCGCCAATGCTGACGCCTTCATCCAGGAGGAACACCGTGAGATCTTTCCTGCCGACCTTGCGGATGCCTGCCTCGGCAACGCCGATGCGCACGCCTGCAACAGGAGAAAGACTGGAAGGGTCGGGGGCAGAAAGGTTGACTGGCATGCTGAACTCTAATGCGGACGATGGGGCAGAAAATTATGCGGCGCGCATCAACTCAATGCGCCATGGCACTGCTTATATTTCTTTCCGCTGCCGCAGGGGCAGGGATCGTTGCGGCCGACGCGCGGTACGGCACCCGCAGCCACACCGGCTGCTGCCGTGGCCCCGCGCGCTTGGGACTCAGGCAAAGTTTGCGCCTCGCCGGTTTCCGTGGGTGCGGTGTAGGTCACGTTGCTCAGGTGTTCGGCGCGCTGCTCAAGATCTTCGGCAGCTTGTTCGATCTGGTCGCCGGACTGGATCTTCACGGTCATCAAGGTGCGGGTGACTTCAGTCTTCACGACGTCCAGCAACTGCCCGAACAGCTCGAAAGCCTCGCGCTTGTACTCTTGCTTGGGCTGCTTCTGGGCATAGCCGCGCAGATGGATACCCTGGCGCAGGTAATCCAGCGCGCTCAGGTGCTCGCGCCAGTGGCTGTCGATGTTTTGCAGCAGCACCGCACGCTCGAAGGGTCGGAAATTTTCAACCCCGACTGCTTCCAGCTTGGCCGCATACGCCTCGTCAGCTGCCTTGATGACGGTTTCCAGAATGTCTTCGTCCGTCATGGCGGTAGAAGCTTCGATCTGCGCCCGCAGCGGGACTTCGATCTGCCACTCGTCTGCCAGCACCTTTTCCAGGCCCGCCACGTCCCACTGCTCTTCCACCGACTCGGCAGGCACATACTGGTGCACCAGATCGGTAAAGCACCCTCGGCGCAAGGAGGTAATCTGGGCGGCGAGATCGGATGCGTCCAGGATCTCGTTGCGCTGCTGATAGATCACCTTGCGCTGGTCGTTGGACACATCGTCGTATTCGAGCAACTGCTTGCGAATGTCGAAGTTGCGCGCCTCGACTTTACGCTGCGCGCTTTCAATGCTGCGCGTGACAATGCCAGCCTCAATGGCTTCGCCTTCGGGCATTTTCAGCCGGTCCATGATGGCGCGCACGCGGTCGCCCGCGAAAATGCGCATGAGCGCATCGTCCAGGCTGAGATAGAAGCGTGATGAGCCGTTGTCGCCCTGACGGCCAGAACGGCCACGCAGCTGGTTGTCGATGCGGCGGCTCTCGTGCCGTTCGGTGGCAATGATGCGCAGGCCGCCAAGCGACTTGACCAGTTCGTGGTCTTTTTGCCACTGGGCGCGCAACTCGGCCACTCGCGCTTCGCGGGTGGCTTGGTCCAGGGATGGGTCGGCCTCCAGTGCTTCTACTGCTTTCTCGACGTTGCCGCCCAGCACGATGTCGGTGCCTCGGCCAGCCATGTTGGTGGCAATGGTGATCATCTTGGGCCGACCAGCCTGCGCCACGATGTCAGCTTCTCGGGCGTGCTGCTTGGCGTTCAGCACCTGATGAGGAAGTTTTTCCTTGTTGAGCAGCTCGTCGATGATTTCCGAGTTCTCGATCGACGTGGTGCCCACCAGCACCGGCTGCCCGCGTTCGTAGCATTCACGAATGTCCGCAATGGCGGCCGCGTACTTTTCCTGCGTGGTCTTGTAAACGCGATCGAGCTGGTCGTCGCGCCGGCTGGGCCGGTTGGGCGGGATGACCACGGTTTCCAGGCCATAGATCTCCTGGAACTCGTAGGCTTCGGTGTCGGCCGTGCCGGTCATGCCGCCGAGCTTCTTGTACAGGCGGAAATAATTCTGGAAGGTGATCGAGGCCAGCGTCTGGTTCTCGGCCTGAATCGGAACGCCTTCCTTGGCTTCTACCGCCTGATGCAGACCGTCGCTCCAGCGGCGTCCGCTCATGAGGCGGCCCGTGAACTCGTCGACGATCACGATCTCTGGGCCGCGCTCGCCTTGCTGAACTACATAGTGCTGGTCGCGGTGATAGAGGTGATTCGCCCTCAGCGCCGCGTAGAGGTGATGCATCAGCGAGATGTTGGCCGGGTCGTACAGGCTGGCCCCAGGCGCGATCAGGCCGCGCTCAGCCAGAACGCGCTCGGCCGTCTCATGGCCCTGCTCGGTGAGATAGACCTGGTGCGATTTCTCGTCTACCGTGAAGTCGCCCGGCTTGGTGACGCCTTCGCCGGTGCGCGGATCGGCCTCGCCTTCCTGGCGCGTCAAGGCGGGCACCACCTTGTTGATGGCCAGATACATGGCCGTATGGTCTTCGGCCTGGCCACTGATGATCAGGGGGGTACGAGCTTCATCGATCAGGATTGAGTCCACCTCGTCGACGATGGCGAAGTTGAGCACACGCTGCACGCGATCGCCTGGCTCGTAGACCATGTTGTCGCGCAGATAGTCGAAGCCGTATTCGTTGTTGGTGCCGTAGGTGATGTCGGAGGCATAGGCCGCCTGCTTTTCCTCGCGCGACATCTGCGGCAGGTTGACGCCTACTGATAGGCCGAGGAAGTTATAGAGCCGGCCCATCCACTGCGCGTCGCGGTTGGCAAGGTAGTCGTTCACGGTGACCACATGCACGCCGTTGCCGGCCAGTGCATTGAGGTACACAGGCAAGGTGGCCGTGAGCGTCTTGCCCTCACCGGTACGCATTTCGGCGATTTTGCCTTCATGCAGCGCCATGCCGCCAAGTAGCTGCACATCGAAATGGCGCATTTTCATGACGCGCTTGGAACCCTCTCGCACCACGGCGAAGGCTTCAGGCAGCAGCTGGTCGAGGCTCTCGCCTTTGGCCACCCGCTCCTTGAACTCCTGGGTTTTGCCGCGCAGTGCTTCGTCGCTCAGCTTCTCAAGCTCAGGCTCAAGGGCATTAATACGAGCCGCGGTTTTGCGGTATTGCTTGAGAAGGCGGTCATTGCGACTGCCGAATATCTTGGTGAGGAGATTCGTGGCCATGCGTACGCGGCCACCATGCACGCGTGAACGGCAGGCAGCCAAAACCCCTAGGACGTCTGAATAAGAATACGGAAACTGAGGGCGGCTGGCCTGAATTCAAGCCGGCAACACGCACCCGACACCAAACCGACGCCGGTCTGGTGCCCAAGCTGTAGCCCCGCCGCCCTTCGCTCGCGCGGGTAACTGAATATTTTACCTGTGCATCGAGTCGGTATGATCGGGGACCCCAGATCCTGATCTAGGGTCATACTTGAGGGTTCATGCATAACCTTCGCCGAAACACCGCTTTTACCCTGCTTCAGGCCGTGGAGGGAGCCCCTACCCTCTCTAATCTCAGCCGTCTGGCGGCAGAATCCGCTAATCGTCTGGCGCTGATCAAGCCCCTGATTCCCAGACCTTTGCAAGGCCTCGTGCAAGCAGGCCCGCTGGAGGAAGGCAGCTGGTGCCTGCTGGTGCCCAACAGCGCAGCGGCAGCCAAGCTGCGCCAGATGGCGCCCTCGCTGATCGAGGTGCTCCGGGCGCGAGGGCATGCGGTGGAGAAGCTGCGGATTAAGATTTTGTCGCACCCTGGGGCGATGGGGGGACGGCGATGAAGTCATGGAGTGACTGCCGCCAGGTTGCAGGTGGCGCCATGAGTTCACGCGTATGCGATACGTCACTTCAGCCCTTAGGACGCTGAGGGTAGCTAGCGGACTTGACCGTCTGCTATTGAACTGAGGTCGTATGCCGGGATGTGCGCCCGGCGGCGCAGTTCCTTTTTTGCTCCGCCCGGATCGCCGGCCGCAAAAAAGGAACCAAAAAAGGCGGACCCCACTTGCCGCGTCCCTGCGCTTCGCTACGGGCAACCTGCGGTACTCACGCGAGGAGAGGCACTGATAGGGGTAGGGAAGGCTTTCGGCCTCCCCTCCCTCCGAACCGTGCGTGCGGTTCTCCCGCACACGGCTCTCCAGTTGGTAGTTTCCTCATCGGGATTGGCTTGCCGCAACGCGGGCCGCATGCATGGCGAACAACCCCTGTTGAGCAAAGTAGGCAGGAGGCCAACGCCAACCATCCTCCCAGCACTGACCAGCACCATGGCCTTTCGTGCGTCTGCGCAGCACCGCCCGCAGGCGTCGCCGCACAAATGCATCGAGACGGCCAAGCGTCTCCTTGCTCGCGTGCTTGAAGTAGTTGAACCAGCCTCGCAAGACTCGGTTGAGTGACTCGATAATCATCGCCAGCGTTCCACTTCGCGTGCGCATGGTGCGCGCGCGAATCGCGTCTTTGAGCTTTTCCAGGCTTTTGGGCCGGACCTCCCGACGTCGTTGTGTCAGCCGGTAACCAAGGAACTCGAAAGCCCCTCGGCGCGTTCGACAGTTGCCGATCGTCGTCTTGTCCATGTTCAGCTCCAACCCGTGGTCGTGGACCCACTGCTCGATTGCCGCCAGTGCCTTCTGCGCTTCAGACGCACTCGGACACAGAACCACAAAGTCATCTGCGTAACGGACCATCGACCACCCCTTTTCGCGCAATAGCGCGTCCAACGGGTTCAGGTAGATATTGGCCAACAGCGGACTGATGACTGCTCCCTGAGGGGTTCCCCCTGTGGGAGTCCATCGTTGCAGCTCCTTCACGATGTCCTGATGCAACCAGCCGTCGATCAGTGCCAACACCTTGGTGTCGCTGATGTGTTCGGCCACTCGCGCCAGAAGCTTGTCAGGGGGAATGGTGTCAAAGAAGCTTTTAAAGTCAACATCCACCACGTGGGTGTTTCCCTGCCTGAGCAGGGCGCTGACTTCACGCAGCGCGTCCTTGCATCCTCGCCCCGGACGGAACCCGTAGCTGCTGACATCGAAACCGCTCTCGAAGATAGGTTCAATGACGCTCTTGAGCGCCGTCTGCACCACCCGATCCTTCACCGCAGGAATTCCCAGCGGACGGCGTGAGCCATCAGCTTTCGGAATTTCCACACGGCGTACCGGCTCGGGAAGGTAGCTACCCGTCTTAAGCTGCTCGGCCAGCTCGCTCAGATACCGCTCGGCCTGGGCTTCAAATCGCGCAATGCTGACTCCGTCGATACCAGCTGCACCACCACGCCTTCGAACCTGCTTCCAGGCCTTGTGCAGCGTGCGCTCCCGCCATACCTTATCGATCAGGCTATGCCACCTGAGTCTCTTGCCTTCTCTTGACGCCGTTACCAGCGCCGCCAACATGCGATCCGTCCAGATCTCGCGGTCTACCCATTTCCCCATTGGGCTCTCCCCCACAGGCGCGCAGCCTGCAGTGGCGGGGTTCGACGAAGCCGGTCTAGCCGTTTCCGGCACTATGGCTTCTGTTTGTGTTTCACTCAATCTGTCTTTCACACATTCACCTTCCTGCCTCCCGTCCCTGCTCCCGGTTTGTGTTGCCCGGGTTTGTGGCGTTTGCACGCCTCGGTACCATGAAGGCTCTGACTCCTGCGCTCCGTCGCCACGGCGCGCAGGTCTCCCCGCTTCCTGCGCTCTTCCTTCCTGACGTTCCGCCCCCAACCACAGGGATGGTCTACAAGTCGCTTTAGCCACCAGCACAGCGCTTGCAGTGAGTTTCAGACTTCGCCACGTTCAGGCAGGCTCGCCACCATTACCCCGCCGAAACGGGTTCGTCATCCTGCGGACCGCCAGTTCGCTTCCGGCTGCTCTCCACCCCACCTCGCGGTGACGCAGTTGCCTTCGGCTACGGGGAACTGGTTTACCCCGGTACGGACTTCCACCGTACTGAATGAGCGCCACCACGGGCGCACCGGAACTCACTTCGTTCACTGCGTTCTCTACGTTCAAACAACCGCAGTGAGTCAGTTCACGAAGCAAGGGCATCTTGCAGTGCCCTTGCCCTCCCCTCGCGCTCCGTTCCTCGGCACGTCAAGAGGGGCAGGCAGACACACTCGGGCCTTTGCTTCGCTCGGCCGTCTTATTCTCAGCGTGGTAAATCGCTGACGCCCATGAGGAATTCATCGACGGCCCGCGCTGCCTGCCTGCCTTCACGGATGGCCCAGACGACCAAGGACTGGCCGCGACGCATGTCGCCTGCGGCGAAGACCTTGGGCACGTTGGTGGCGTAGCCGCCGTCGGGTTCGGTGGTGGCCTTGGCATTGCCGCGCGCATCTTTCTCGACGCCGAAGCCCTCCAGGATGGTGGTCAACGGATTGGTGAAGCCCATGGCAAGCAGGACCAGATCGGCAGGCCATTGCTTTTCAGTGCCTGGAACCTCGGTGAGCTTGCCGTCCTTGAATTCGACCTGGACCGTGGTCAGGCTCTTGACCTTGCCCTTTTCGCCACCAAACATCTTGGTGGAAATGGCGAACTCGCGTTGCGCACCCTCTTCATGGCTGGAACTCGTGCGCAGCTTGATCGGCCAATACGGCCACACGAGCGGCTTGTTTTCTTCCTCGGGGGGCATGGGCATGACCTCGAACTGGGTCACGCTCTTGGCGCCATGGCGGTTGCTGGTGCCTACGCAGTCGCTGCCCGTATCACCACCACCAATGACAATAACGTGCTTGCCATCTGCGCGGATTTGACCCTTGAGTTTGTCGCCAGCGTTGATCTTGTTCTGCTGGGGCAAGAACTCCATGGCAAAGTGTACGCCGGCCAGGTCGCGCCCGGGCACTGGCAGATCGCGCGATACTTCCGAGCCACCGGTAAGCAGCACCGCATCAAACGACGCCTGCAACTGCGCAGGACTGATGGTCTCTTGCGCCCAGTTGGTGATCTTGCTGTCTTCAGGCACGGCACCCACCATGACACCAGTGCGAATGGTGACGCCTTCTGCCTGCATCTGCTCCACGCGGCGGTCAATGTGCGACTTTTCCAGCTTGAAGTCAGGAATGCCGTAACGAAGCAAACCACCGACACGGTCGTTCTTTTCGAACAAAGTCACATCATGGCCAGCACGCACCAATTGCTGCGCTGCCGCCATGCCGGCCGGGCCGGCACCGACCACGGCCACGCGCTTGCCAGTCTTGACCTTCGCGGGGCGTGGAAGCACCCAACCCTCGGCCCATGCTCGGTCGATGATGGCGTGCTCGATGGACTTGATGCCCACTGGGTCGTCGTTGATGTTGAGCACGCAGGCGGCCTCGCACGGCGCAGGACAGATGCGGCCGGTGAACTCCGGAAAGTTATTGGTCGAATCGAGCACCAGGAAGGCACTCTTCCAGTCGCTGCGGTAGACCAGATCGTTGAAGTCCGGAATGATGTTGTTGACGGGGCAACCGTTGTTGCAAAACGGCGTGCCGCAGTCCATGCAGCGCGCACCCTGACGCTTGGCCTGCTCGTTATCCAGGCCGATGACGAATTCTTTGTAGTGCTTGACGCGCTCGACCACCGGGGCGTAGCCCTCCTCGATGCGCTCGAACTCCATGAAGCCGGTGACTTTTCCCATGATGTGCTTTCTTGTTTCGTGTGGTCGGCTGCGCCAACTAGCGCTGGCACAGCAAGCCTTTTGCAGGAGCGGATTGAGTCGGAGGTCCGGCCATCGCGGCTGAAGCCGCTCCTACAGGTACGTGGTTTGCTTCGATTCAGTTGGCTGATGCGGTCACTTTGTCTGCCGCAACTGGTGCCTGCCCGGCACTGACGGCCGCCTGCTGCCTGGCGTGGATCTCGCCCAATGCGCGCTTGTACTCATTGGGGAAGACCTTGACGAACTTGGCCCTGGCTTCCTCCCAGTTATCGAGCAACTCACGCGCGCGGCGGCTTCCAGTCCAGCGGTTGTGGTCGGCCAGGAGTGCTTTCAACTGCTCCTCATCGGTCTGGCCGCGGTGCCAGATGGCCCGATCGGTGCCCGCACGCTGCTCTGCTGCTGGCAACACCTTCTCCAGGCTGACCATGGCCGTGTTGCAGCGCTTGGCGAACTGCCCGTCTTCGTCATAAACATAGGCCACGCCTCCGGACATGCCGGCGGCGAAGTTGCGCCCAGTCTTGCCGAGAACCGCCACGGTGCCACCCGTCATGTACTCGCAGCCGTGATCGCCCGTACCCTCGACGACCGTCGTGGCGCCCGACAGACGCACCGCAAAACGCTCGCCAGCCACACCGCTGAAGAAAGACTCTCCGCTGGTGGCGCCGTACATCACCGTGTTGCCCACGATGATGTTTTGCCATGCCTGCCCGCGAAAATCCAGGCTGGGCCGCACCACCACGCGGCCGCCGGAAAGCCCCTTGCCCGTGTAGTCGTTGGAGTCGCCGATCAGATAGAGCGTGATGCCCTTGCACAGGAAGGCACCGAAACTCTGGCCTCCCGTGCCTTCCAGCTGAATGTGGATGGTGTTGTCAGGCAAGCCTTCGGGGTGCACCTTGGTCACGGCGCCGGAGAGCATCGCACCAACTGAGCGGTTGACGTTGCGCGCGACATCCATGATCTTCACGCTCTCACCCTTGTCGATGGCAGGGCGCGACTTCTCGATCAGGCGATTGTCCAGCGACTTGGCAAGGCCGTGGTCTTGCTTGTCTACGTGGTAACGCGGCACGTCATCCGGCACTTGCGGCCGAGCCAGCAGGCGACTGAAATCGAGGCCTTTGGCTTTCCATTGCTCAATGCCTTGCTTCATGTCGAGCAGGTCGCTGCGGCCAATCAGGTCGTCGAACTTGCGGATGCCCAGCTGTGCCATGATCTGTCGCACTTCCTCGGCAATGAAGAAGAAGAAGTTGACCACGTGCTCTGGCTTGCCGCTGAACTTGCGACGCAGCACCGGGTCCTGCGTGGCCACGCCCACCGGGCAGGTGTTCAGGTGGCACTTGCGCATCATGATGCAGCCTTCGACCACCAACGGTGCGGTGGCAAAGCCAAACTCATCGGCGCCCAGCAAGGCACCAATGACGACGTCGCGACCTGTCTTCATCTGGCCGTCGGCCTGCACGCGAATGCGACCGCGCAGGCGGTTGAGCACGAGGGTCTGCTGGGTTTCAGCCAAGCCGATTTCCCAGGGGCTGCCGGCGTGCTTAATGCTCGACCAGGGCGACGCGCCCGTGCCACCATCGTGCCCCGCAATCACGACGTGGTCGCTCTTGCATTTGGCTACGCCGGCCGCAATGGTGCCCACACCCACTTCGCTGACCAGCTTGACGCTTATGTCGCTGTGCGGTGCCACGTTTTTCAAATCGTGGATCAGCTGAGCCAGATCTTCAATGGAGTAGATGTCGTGGTGCGGTGGCGGGCTGATCAGACCCACACCCGGTACGCTGTGGCGCAGCTTGCCAATGTAGTCGCTCACCTTGCCGCCCGGCAGCTGGCCACCTTCGCCGGGCTTCGCGCCCTGCGCCATCTTGATCTGGATCTGGTCGGCGCTAGCCAGGTATTCAGCGGTGACGCCGAACCGGCCGGAGGCCACCTGCTTGATGCGCGAGCGCATGGAGTCGCCATCGCTCAACTCGTAATCGACCTCGAACACATCTTTACCCAACAGCTCGGACATGGTCTGCCCTTGCTTGATCGGGATGCCCTTGAGTTCGTTGCGGTAACGCTTGGAATCTTCACCGCCCTCGCCTGTGTTGCTCTTGCCGCCGATGCGGTTCATGGCCACCGCGAGCGTGGCGTGCGCCTCGGAGGAAATCGAGCCGAGCGACATCGCGCCGGTGGCGAAGCGCTTGACAATTTCTTTGGCCGGCTCAACCTCGTCCAGAGGAATCGCCTTGGCAGGATCCAACTTGAACTCGAACAGGCCGCGCAGCGTCATCAGACGCTTGCTCTGGTCGTTAATGAGCTGCGCGTACTCTTTGTAGGTGCTCCAGCTGTTGGCGCGCGTGCTGTGCTGCAACTTGGCAATGGCGTCTGGCGACCACATGTGACCTTCGCCACGTGTGCGCCAGGCGTATTCACCACCTGGGTCAAGCATGTTGGCAAGCACCGGATCTGCACCATAGGCCGCCTGGTGTCGGCGCACAGCTTCTTCGGCGATTTCAAACACACCGAGGCCACCCACGCGGCTGGGGGTGCCGGTGAAATACTTCTCGACGGTATCCGAATTGATGCCAATGGCCTCGAACAACTGCGCCCCACAATAGCTCATGTATGTGGACACGCCCATTTTTGACATGACCTTGGAGAGTCCTTTGCCGACCGCCTTGATGTAGTTGGCAATCGCCTTCTCGGCACTCAGATCGCCCGGCAGATCCTTGTGGATATTGGCGATGGTCTCCATGGCCAGCCAAGGATGAACAGCTTCTGCACCGTACCCTGCGAGCACCGCAAAATGATGCACTTCGCGGGCACTGCCGGTTTCCACCACCAGCCCCACGCTGGTGCGCAAACCTTCACGGATCAGGTGCTGGTGGATGCTGGACAACGACAATAGCGCCGGAATGGCCACGCGATCGCGTGCCACAGTCTTGTCACTGATGATAAGAATGTTGACTCCGCCTTTGATGGCATCCACCGCCTGCGCGCACAGCGAAGCCAGCCGTGCCTCCACGCCCTCTGGACCCCAGGCTAGCGGATAGGTGATGTCGAGCACGCTGCTGGCAAATTTGCCCTGTGTGTGGTGCTTGATTTCGCGCAGCTTGAACATGTCGTAGGAGTCAAGCACAGGCTGGCTCACTTCCAGCCGCATCGGTGGGTTCACCTGGTTGATGTCCAGCAAGTTGGGCTTGGGCCCAATAAAGCTCACCAGGCTCATGACGATGGCCTCGCGGATCGGATCGATCGGCGGGTTGGTCACCTGCGCAAAAAGCTGCTTGAAGTAGCTGAAGAGCGGCTTGTTGCGGTCGGACAGCACGGCCAGCGGGCTGTCGTTGCCCATGGAACCAATGGCTTCTTCCCCGAAGGAAGCCATAGGGCTCATCAGGAACTTGATGTCTTCCTGGGTGTAGCCAAAGGCCTGCTGTCGATCGAGCAGATCGGGAGAAGTGGCCTCCACGCCGGAGGACTGCGGTTCGGTCTCGCTGACCGGCAGCTCGTTGGCATCCATCCCCGCAACGGGTATGGCTACGTCGTCCAGGCGGATGCGCAGGTCTTCGATCCAGCGCTTGTAGGGTTTGGCGTTGGCAAGGCTGGCCTTGACCTCCTCGTCGTCGATCATGCGGCCTTGATCCAGGTCGATCAGGAACATTTTTCCAGGCTGCAGACGCCACTTGCGAACGATTTTGTGATCGGGCACCGGCAGCACGCCAGATTCGGAACCCATGATGACAAAATCGTCGTCGGTAATGCAGTAGCGGCTTGGGCGCAGGCCATTGCGGTCGAGTGTCGCGCCAATCTGGCGGCCGTCAGTGAACACGATAGACGCCGGGCCGTCCCAGGGCTCCATCATGCTGGCGTGGTACTCATAGAACGCGCGGCGACGCTCATCCATGGTGGTGTGCTGCTCCCAAGGCTCCGGGATCATCATCATCACAGCCTGCGCCAGCGGGTAGCCGGCCATGGTCAGCAGTTCCAGGCAGTTGTCGAACGTAGCGGTGTCGGACTGGTGTGCGAAGCTGATGGGATATAGCTTTTGCAGATCAGCCTGAAGCACGGGCGAACTCATCACGCCTTCGCGTGCGCGCATCCAGTTGAAGTTGCCCTTGACGGTATTGATCTCACCGTTGTGCGCCACGTAGCGGTAGGGGTGTGCCAGCGGCCACTCGGGGAAGGTGTTGGTAGAGAAGCGCTGGTGCACCAGACCAAGGGCCGACACGCAACGTTCGTCAATCAAATCCTGGAAGTAGGTACCTACTTGATCGGCCAGCAACAACCCCTTGTAGATCACGGTGCGGCTGCTCATGCTGGGCACGTAATACTCTTTGCTGTAGCGCAAGCCGAGCGCCTGTATGTGGGCGCTGGCGGTCTTGCGGATCACGTAAAGCTTGCGCTCTAGCGCATCTTGCACAATGACATCTGCGCCACGGCCGATGAAGACTTGGCGGATGACTGGCTCTTTCTCACGCACCGTGGGCGACATGGGCATGTCGCGGTTGACCGGCACATCGCGCCAACCCAGCAGCACCTGACCTTCAAGACGAATGGCCCGCTCAAGCTCCTCCTCGCACGCCAGTCGCGAGGCGTTTTCCTTAGGCAGGAAAATCATGCCCACCCCATACTCACCTGGGGGCGGAAGGGTGACGCCCTGTTTGGCCATCTCTTCACGGTAGAGGGCATCAGGCATCTGAATCAGTATGCCGGCGCCGTCACCCATGAGAGCGTCCGCACCCACCGCACCGCGGTGATCGAGGTTTTCGAGAATCTTCAGCGCCTGAGTGACGATGGCATGGCTCTTCTCGCCCTTGATATGGGCCACAAAGCCGACACCGCAGGCATCGTGCTCGTTCGCCGGGTCATAAAGGCCGTTTTCTCGCAGTTGCGTTTGCTCGGCAGGCGTGGTCATCGTAGGGCTCCGTCTTCAATCTTCAGGAAAGGAGCCAAGGATAGTGCGCAATGAGCCATCTTCCAAGAAAAATAAATTGGGGTCAGATCATAATTATTTTTATAGATTCTAGAAAAAATATTAATTGGGGACACATTAAATTTGAGAGCAAACAACCTCGTGCGATGCATCAAATGCGTCGATTTCCTCCCCTGAAAAGGTCGATCAAATCGAGCCGGATGAGGGCGTCTTTTCGTCCATGACCTTGGCTCCTCGCGGTCGACCCACCCTACCAGGCGTCACTCTTCTAGGCGTGCGCCGTTGCAAATCGGCGATAAACTGCCCTTCGCCCAAAGCCATGCCGCTGTGCGCGGCGCGCGTCAACTTGTCTCGCTGCTCCAGGGTTTGACCGGCATTGACCAATTGCGCGTAAGCGGCCTCGCGCGCGAAGGGCGTGTTGCCCATTTGCCAGAACAACGGGTGCGGCGTCACCAGCGGATCAGTTCGCAGGCCAGCGTAATGGCCATAACTGGACCAGGCATAGTCCCCGGGCTCCGCCACCAAGCCTGCACGCACGGGATTGAGGTCGATGTAGACCATGCATGCCAGCAGATAGCGCTCAGCGTCAATCAGGCTGGATCGGTAGCGGCCCTCCCACAAGGTACCCGTGCGCGCGTGCCGATCATTGAAATAGCGCACATAGCGCCTCCCAAGCGCCTGCATCATGCGCGGCACACCCTCATTCGTCTCTGGCGTGAGAAGCAGATGCAGATGATTGGTCATCAGCACATACGCATGCACAGCCACCTTGTTCTCTATGGAAAAATCGCGCAAATACCGCAGCATGCGCTGATAGTCGTCTGCATCTCGAAAAATCGGCTGGCGGTTATTGCCCCGCAAGATGATGTGATGAGGGTAAGCGGCAATGGTGAGTCGAGGTAGGCGGGCCATCATTTAATTATGATCTGACCCCGTTTCTTTCGCAGCTTCTTTCGCTTCTTTCCGATTGTTTTCGATTCCTCGGGTTTGATGTTGGATCCGACAGTTGGGCGCGCGCCATGACGACATAATGCACCCCATGCCCCGTTCCAATCAACTCCTTCACCCTCAGCGCGAGCCCGCCGCTCTTCGGCCAGCCGCCACTGTTCTTTTGCTGCGCGATGGCCCTCAGGGTGTCGAAGTACTGATGACACGCCGTTCACTCACGGCCAGTTTCGCACCAGGGGCCTATGTGTTTCCCGGCGGCGGCATTGACCAGGCCGATGCAGCCTCCCATGCGCAGGCGACTCGCAGGCCGACACAAAGCGACGAACATCTGACACAAGCCATTGCCGCCATCCGAGAGAGCTTCGAGGAACTAGGCGTTCTGCTGGCGATGCGGTCCGACGGATTTACCGCCACTGGCGAGGACGTGGCAGCCCTGAGCCGCGCGGCCCCGCTCGCCGCTCAATGCGCCGAGCGCGGCCTGCTCCTGGCCGCGGCTGACGTCTACGTGCTGGCACACTGGATCACCGACCGGGACCTGCCTCGTCGCTTCGATGTGCCTTTTCTGGTCGCCCGCATGCCTGAAGGTCAGATGCCCGTGGCCGATGAGACCGAGCAGTTCGAGCCCATCTGGGTCAGCCCGAAGGATGCACTGAAGCGCCATGCGGCGGGGCAGTTTTTCATTATTTTCCCGACCATCCGCACCCTGGAGCGCCTGCAGGGCTACAGCGATGTTCAAAGCATTCTGAACGCCTGCTCCGCGGAAAAGCCTTTGTGGACCAGCTGCCCAAGAGCCGGCCTGCTGGCGGGCAAGGAAGCGCGCTACATGGAGCACGAGACGCCATTCGGCGAACTCGAACTGGTGACACCCGACGGCCAGATGCTGCACCCCCTGGACTGGCAGTCTGACCGGCCAGTGCCGCTGCTCAAGAATGTGCAGCGCATGACCGCAGGAAACTCCGGGTTTATGACGGGCCCGGGCACCAACAGCTATTTGGTAGGTGATCCACGCACGGGCTACATCGCCATCGACCCAGGTCCTGCGGATCATGAGCACATTGAACGGATCTGGCGCGCCGCTGGCGGCAACATCAAGTTCATCGTGTGTACGCATTCGCACCCTGATCACTCCCCGGGAGCCAAGCCGCTTCAGGCTTTGTGCGACACCACCCGCCCGCCCATTCTGGGCCTGGCTTCACAACCCACGGCACGCGCCTCCAGCGAGTTCACACCGGATCAAAACATTGAAGACGGTCAATTCCTCCGGCTGACAGCGAACACGCCCGAAGGAGAAGTCACCCACACGCTGCGTGCGATTCACACGCCTGGCCATGCGGCCAACCACCTCTGCCTCCTGCTGGAAGAAGATGGCTTGCTGTTCTCCGGCGACCATATTCTCAACGGCAGCACCACAGTGATCGACCCGCCAGACGGCGACATGACCGCCTACCTGGATTCGCTGGACAAGCTGGACGCAGCCTGCGTCAAGTATGAAGTGAACTTCATCCTGCCCGCACATGGCTATGTGCTGGGGCGTGCCCGCGAGACCATTGCGCACCTGAAACAGCACCGCCTGGCACGCGAAGCCAAGGTGCTGGCGGCCATGCAAGCTGCACCAGACGGGACGATGGACGACTGGGTCGCCTTGGCATATGACGATGTGCCGCCCCGCATATGGCCAGTAGCCAAGCGCTCATTGCTGGCGCACGTGGAGCGGATTCAGGCCATGCAGCCTGGGAACAACTAAGCTCACGTGCGTACCACGACCACGACTACGCCCATGCCGGAAGCCCAACGCAGCATTGAAGCACACCCGATCGAGTTCACCGGATCGGGTGGCGAGTATTTTCGCGTCTGGATCGTCAATGTATTGCTGTCCATTGTGACGCTGGGCATCTATACGCCATGGGCCCGACGGCGCACAGCACAGTATTTCTACAGCCACACCCATGTGGCGGGCAGCCCGCTCGAATTTGCGGTCCAGCAGCGCAAGATGGTAGTAGGCTTTCTGATGATGGCTGCGCTGTATCTGGCCTATCAGATCGCCGCCGAAACGGGGCAGGAACTGGCTTCCAGTCTGTTGCTGTTCGGATTTGCCGCACTAGCCCCCTTCCTGTGGGGTAGCGCCATGCGCTTTCGCTTGAGTGCCACGCGCTGGCGGGGTGTGCGCCTGGCCTTCACGGCTTCATGGAAAGAGGTTTATTTAGCCAGTTGGCCGGTATTCGCGTTTGCAGCCATCTGGGTGATCGTGTTCTTCGCCATGAACGCCGTTTCACCGCACCCGCCCCCTAGCGTGGCAGGGGTCGAATCGCCAGTTCAACTGCCTTCCTTGAACACCCAGGTCGTGGGCCTTGGAATACTCGGCCTGGTGCTTTCGCTGCTGTGCGTCATAAGGCTTGAATACAACTTTCGCAGCATCCTGGTGCTGCGAGCGCGCATTGGAAACCAAATGGGCCGCTGGAAGCCGGTGTACATGGATTTTGTGCGCGTATGGCTGGCAACAATCGTATTTTTCATGCTCTCGATCCTGGCAGCGGCACTGGTATTCACCCTGCTGACGGGCGGTTCGCTGGCGTTCTTCAAGCCTTCGCGAAGCAGTGGCGTTGGCTCAATGATCTTGTTCATGATTTTTGTGCTGCTGGGCATGACCATGGCACTCATTCTTGTTTCCCTGCCGGTGCGCGCCTATCGTGAGGCGCGAATTTTCCAGCTGGTCTGGAACAACGTGGGCGTGAGCCATATCGCGCGTTTCAAGACCGATCTGCGCACAGGGCCTTTTATCTGGCTGCGCGTCAAGAACGTGCTGCTCACGCTGATAACTCTGGGCTTTTACCGGCCCTTTGCGGTCGCCAGTGAATACGCCGCCAAGGTTGAATCGGTCATGCTTTACCTCAAGGGCGGCACGGACCAGTTGGCGGGCGAGCTTGTAAAGCAGCAAGGCGCGTTTGGCGACGCTGCGGCTGATGCATTGGGCCTGGATTTGATCGGATGACCCGAAAGAGCGTGCAGCCTCCAGTTTCACCTCCGCCGCCTGAGTCCCTGCTCCGAGCCCGCTGGTTCGATGGCCGCAGCACCCGGGCGCGTCCAGTTACCCTTCAATTGATATCGGGGCCGGCTGGCCCCAGCCTGCGGCTGCATGCGCTGGACGACGGCCAGTCTTTAGAACTGACACATGGTCAGGTGGGCTGGCCTGAGCGCTGGAGCTCCAAGAGGGTGCCCATGCGCGTGACCGTGGACCTGGGACCGCATGGCAGCCTGCAGATCGATGATGTGCAGGCCTGGCAATCGATGCTGACATCTGCCGGCCGCCGTGCATCGGTGGCCGAGCGCATGCAGACTCAGTTGAGGGTGCTACTGGGTGCGCTTCTGATCGCTGGCATCGGGATCTGGGCTTTCTATCGCTGGGGCACACCTTGGGCCGCTGCAGAGATCGCTCACCATGTGCCGCTGGCATGGGAGCAAGCGCTCACCGAGCGCGCCATGGAGGAAATCGACACCAGCTTCTTGAAACCCAGCAAGCTGGCGCCCGAGCGCCAAGCCGAGCTACGTGCCGGGTTTGCCCAGCTGGCCGCGC
Organism: Ottowia caeni; assembly: GCF_050821495.1. Taxonomy (GTDB): domain Bacteria; phylum Pseudomonadota; class Gammaproteobacteria; order Burkholderiales; family Burkholderiaceae_C; genus Ottowia; species Ottowia caeni. Next base: position 3,832,180 of record NZ_CP151080.1, read on the forward strand.
TGGTTGAACCAGGAGAAAAGGATCTCCAACCCTATCGGGGCTACGCGCCCCCGCTCACCCTGGAGTTTCGCTCAGGCATGCCAGCCAACGCCTTCGCGTTGCCGGGCGGCACCATTGTCATGACGGACGCCATGGTGGAAGAGGCCGCCCGCAGCAAAGCTGGAGACACCGCGCTGCTAGGGGTGCTGGCGCATGAAATCGGCCATGTGGAGCATCGCCACACCACGCGCATGTTGGTAGAGCAAGGCGTTCTCAATGTGGGGCTGGGGTTGGCTTTGGGCGATGTATCGAGCGTGATTTCTTTCAGTAGCTCACTGCTCACCGGTCTGGCGTATCGGCGCAGCCACGAAACCGAGGCCGATTGCTACGCCGTGGCGATGATGCGCAAGGCCGGACTGCCGACCAAGCCCATGACAGACTTGATGCTGTCGATCGAGCAAACCGCGACCGGAGGAGACCCCGGTGGTGAAGGCTCTGCTTCGGCGTCTGCAGAAGACAGCAAACCCAGCGGAGACTTTGGCTGGCTCAGTACGCACCCAGCGACTGCTGAACGGGCCAAGCAGCTTTGTCCTGAGGCTGAGCAGAAATAAAGTGTGAAGTTCGCCGATAAGCCGGATTCTGTGCACCGCGGTTGCCCGCGATGTGACCGCCATTAATCTTGGCCGGGGGTTGCCCACCCGGCTCGGTGCCACCTACCCGCACACTCGACGGGCCGCCTCAACGTGTGCCTACTTGGTGTTGCTGCGCGCAGAGATTGCCCGTTTCACCCGAACTTAATCGGCTCGTCTCTGTTGCTCTGATCCTCACCTCACGGTGGAGAGCCGTTAGCTCCTGCGCTGCCCTTTGCAGTCCGGACGTTCCTCCAGTGCGCCCTTTCGGGACATGCACCAGCGGCGGTCTGGCGAACTTCACACGGGAGATTATCCCTGGTTTATGCGCCATCATTCTGGGAAGCATATCCATATGCCTCAAATTGTCGAAAGATTGAGCCAGAATCTGTACTCAACCTAAATTCGGATCTAGGTTCAACCCCAGGAGACCCTGTCCATGAAAGCCAACAACATCCTAGAAACCATTGGCCGCACGCCACATGTCAAGATCAACCGCCTGTTCGGCCCCGACGCCCAAGTCTGGATCAAATGCGAACGCGCCAATCCCGGCGGCTCGGTCAAAGACCGGATTGCCCTTTCAATGGTGGAAGATGCTGAAAAAAGCGGCAAACTGAAGCCAGGTGGCACGATCATCGAGCCGACCAGCGGCAACACCGGCGTTGGTCTGGCCATGGTGGCCGCCGTCAAGGGCTACAAACTGATTCTGGTCATGCCTGACAGCATGAGCATCGAACGTCGCCGGCTCATGCTGGCTTACGGCGCCACATTTGACCTCACGCCCCGTGAAAAAGGCATGAAGGGTGCCATTGCCCGTGCCGAAGAACTGCTGGCACAGACTCCAGACGGCTGGATTCCCCAGCAATTCGAAAACCCAGCCAACGTCGAAGTGCATGCAGCCACGACCGCACAAGAAATTTTGGCCGATTTCCCGGACGGCCTGGACGCCTTGATCACGGGCGTGGGCACCGGAGGCCACCTGACAGGCGTGAGCCGCGTGCTAAAGGCCAAGTGGCCTCAACTCAAAGTGTTCGCTGTGGAGCCAACACAATCGCCTGTCATCAGTGGCGGCGCGCCCGCACCACACCCCATTCAAGGGATCGGCGCCGGCTTCATTCCGAAGAACCTCGACACCAACCTGCTTGATGGCGTGATCCAGGTCGAGGCCGAGGCTTCACGGGAATACGGCCGCCGTAGCGCCAGCCAGGAAGGTATTCTGGTGGGCATCAGCAGCGGCGCCACGCTGGCAGCCATTGCGCAGAAGCTGCCTGAGCTGCCGAAGGGTTCACGCGTACTGGGGTTCAACTACGACACTGGCGAGCGCTACCTATCGGTGGAAGGCTACCTGCCAGCCTGAGCGTTCAGCACGGAGCGTTGCGCGTGAAAAACTGAGCGAACAAGCACTGCGGGATTTATCATGGACAGATTCCCGCATTGCTTGATCGCTACAAGCCGCACGCTCATGATTCGTCTTTCCGAACTTCGCCTGCCTCTTTCGCAGGCCGATGCACCCGAAGGTGCCCTGCGCCCCCTGGCCGCGCAAAAGCTCCAGATTCCAGAAACCGAGATCGCCACGCTCAGGGTCTTCAAGCGCAGCTTCGATGCGCGCAAGGCCGAGCTTCTGGCGGTGTATATCGTCGACGTCGCGCTGGCCGATTCTGCGCAAGAAACTGCGCTGCTGTCCCGCTTCGAAAAAGACCCGCACGTACATGCCACACCCGACATGACCTGGCGTCCGCCTGTGGTGGCGCCAGACGACTGGCAAGGCGAGCGACCTGTGGTGATCGGATTCGGCCCCTGCGGCATTTTTGCCGCACTGGTGCTGGCTCAAATGGGGCTAAAACCCATCGTGCTCGAGCGCGGCAAGCCGGTGCGAGAACGCACCCAGGACACCTGGGGCCTTTGGCGGCGTAGCCAACTCAACCCCGAAAGCAACGTTCAGTTCGGCGAAGGCGGCGCAGGCCTTTTCTCTGACGGCAAGCTCTACAGCCAGGTGCGTGACCCACGCCACCTCGGGCGCAAGGTCATGCAAGAGTTCGTGAACGCTGGCGCGCCAGACGAGATCATGTGGGTCGCGCACCCGCACGTGGGAACCTTCAAGCTGGTAAAGGTGGTGGAGAACCTGCGCGCGCAGATCACGGCGCTGGGCGGGGAGATCCGGTTTCAGCAGCGCGTGTCTGATCTGCGGCTGGAGCAGGAAGACGGTTCACTGGCATTGCGCGGGCTTCAGGTTCATAACCTCGCCAACGGGGAAAGCTACGATCTGGCGGCCCGGCACGTGGTGCTGGCGCTGGGGCATAGCTCGCGCGACACCTTCGCCATGCTTTACCGCCATGGCGTGGACATGGTAGCCAAGCCGTTTTCCATTGGCGTGCGCATTGAGCATCCGCAAGGCGTGATTGATCGCGCGCGCTGGGGACGCCATGCCGGTCACCCGCTGCTGGGCGCCGCCGATTACAAGCTGGTTCACCATGCGAGCAATGGGCGTGCTGTGTACAGCTTCTGCATGTGCCCGGGCGGTACCGTGGTGGCCGCCACGAGCGAGCCTGGGCGGGTAGTGACCAACGGCATGAGCCAGTACAGCCGCAATGAGCGCAACGCCAATGCCGGCATGGTGGTGAGCATTGAGCCCGCTGACTTCCCTCGAGATGCGGCAGCCTTCGTCGACACACTCGGCGAATCATTTGGCGTGGAACAGCTGCCTGAGGGCCAGGTACATCCGCTGGCTGGCTTGGTGCTGCAACGCATTCTGGAAGCGGCCGCCTATCAGCTCGGCGGCGCCAAATACATGGCGCCCGCACAGCGCGTGGGAGACTTTCTGGCCCAGCGCGCCAGCAGTGGCCCCGGCAACGTGGCACCCTCCTATAAGCCCGGCGTGCACTGGACGGATCTGCACGCCGTGCTGCCTGAATGGGCCACGACAGCCATGCGCGAGGCCCTGCCAGCCTTCGGCCGCAAGATCAAAGGCTACGACATGCCCGACGCGGTGATGACCGGCTTGGAAACGCGCACATCCTCGCCAGTCAGCATTCGCCGTGGAGAAAACCTGCAAAGCTTGAATGTGCGCGGTCTCTTCCCCGCCGGCGAGGGTGCCGGCTACGCAGGTGGAATTTTGTCGGCCGGCATCGACGGCATTCGGGTGGGCGAAGCTGTAGCAACGAAAGTGCTTTGACGTCGACAGCTCACAGCACCTGCCCCGCTGAAGTCTTGATGTGATGGCAATTGACGACGTGTTGTGCCTTTCTGAACCGATCACGGGCGAGTCCCCCGGCACTTCGCTGACCAGCTCCAGATAGCGTCAACCTGCACTGCGACTTTGAAAACATCCTCAGTGGTTTTCACGGTCACAACACACATGCACTCTGGACGCATGACTACTTGAGGCAGGCCCACGCTGTTCAACGAGGTCTGCACGGCGGTGGAAAGACCGCGCCTCAACACCTGCCTGGAACTCAAAGGCGGGCACACGTTACTACATGGTGTGGCCAGCCGGTTTCGATCGGATTGATCATCGCCAGGCAATTTATAATTAGCACCTTAGTTTTATTTTGAAACTGTGAAACATGCTCAAAACCCGGACCGGAAGCACCTCCTGAGGCCAGGGATCCAGGCGATCGTCAATGAGCTTTTCAAAGCTCGTGGCAATAAGCGCGGACCGATGCCAGCGATGCGCACTGACATCGGGATCGCGCGTCGTCACGAGTCATGAACACGCCCCTTAAGGATGAACCCTTCCATTTTTTTATGATCCGAACCTCAAAAGCCTTTTACCCTCTCGCACTCTCACTCCTCGTGACAGCATGTGGCAGCATCGAAACTGAGCCACCAAAATCAGCCTGGGATTGCTTCCGGGACCGAAATGAACAATACAGTGAAGTTCTTTCATGCTACACAAGCGCATTGCGGAACACGCCAAGCACTTACAACGAGTTACCTGCAGAATCATTTCTAGGGGTGATTAACAGGAACTTCGAGCTTGTTTCACAGGACTGGTCCGAAAATCCGGATCTTGAGCCAACGCCCTGGAAACATTCAATCAATATATTCATTCCAGAAGGAGCAACATCGGGGCGCGCGCTTCTGATCGTAAACAACGGCATCAGTATTCCCAGCCGAGACGTAGATGTCAGACCGGCCACTGACTTCGACGAAACCAACATGCTTCAGATCGCCAAGCGCACAGGCATGATTGTGATTTCGATTGATAACGTACCAACGCAGTATCTGACCTATACAGACGATGGCGTCCCGCGCCGCGAAGACTCCAGCGTTGCACATAGCTGGCGACTGTTCATGCAGTCACCAAAGGAAAAGCCTTTTTCCTCCTTGCATGTCCCCATGGTCGGCTCCATTGTGAAAGCAATGGATCTTGCCGAGAAAGAGCTTCAGGCTTTTGGCATTAAAAAGTTCGTTGTCGCAGGCACATCCAAGCGTGGATGGGCCACTTGGCTTACAGCCATTGCAGATAACAGGGTAGAAGCCATAGCCCCATTCGTCATTGACATTCTCGCGATGAATGATGTAATGGAGCACACCAAAAAATCTTTTGGGGGAAACTGGCCGCTCGCGTTTCATGACTACCGTTCCCAGGGGTTCACGAATCTTATCAACTCAGAGGAGGCCAAGCCGCTTTATGAGCTTGTGGATCCATTGCAGTATAAAGACGCACATTATCGATCGCGCCTGAGCATCCCGAAATACATTGTCAATGCAAGTGGAGATGACTTTTTCCCTCCGGATAATTCCAATTTCTACTATTCCGATTTACCAGGAATCAAAACCTTCCGCACGACCCCAAACAGTGATCACGCAGGCATCAGAAAGGCCGTGGCTGACTCATTGGTCACAATGCTCAATCGCATAAGCAAAGAGTTGCCGCTGCCAACAGCCGAGATTCAGATTGACAGAAAATTGGAGAATGCTGAGGAAAAGGACTCCGACATGCTCACGGTTCGCTTCTCTGAGGAGCCCGTTGAAGTCACCAGATGGGTCGCTGTGAACCCCGAAGCGCGTGATTTCCGGCACGCATGCGGAATACGGTACATCCCTACTGCGTTGCCAGCCCAGCAAACGTTGACCGTAACCAATCCAAGACCAGCCGCAGGCTGGAGTTCAAGCTTTGTTGAGGCCAGGTTTTCCGACGGATTCGTGGTCACCACGCCAGTACAGATTCTGCCCAACACGTATCCCAACTCGGCGCCGGCCGACAAGGACGGCTTCTGCAAAACCATTCCGGGTTGAGTGGTTGATTGCCTGGAGCGTGCTCACGATTCAGGCTGTTGCTTTCGCAAGACGCGCGGCCGCAACGTCTGTTGAACACTATAGCTCGGGGTTCGGCTGTAACGGCGTGACCTGGCGAAGGGCTAAATCCCTGCCAAGCCGGTGTATGTCCTGCACCATGTGCAGAACAGGCAAATAGCGCCAGGCAATGATGACCGTTGCCAGCGACAGAAAAAGCAGCAGTCCCAGGCCGGCTCGCCACCAAACGGACAGCATGACACCTAGAACAAAAATGCCCGATGCCTCCTCCCCAGCCCAGCCTGCATTGGCCGTGCGCCGCTCGCGCAATCGTTCGCACACGCTGCGCATCCTCAGCACCAGCGGTTCAGTGCGCAGCGCCTGACGTCTCAGCGTGAGCCAGCCCTCCTCAGTGGCGCCGTGGGCTCGAATGCGCCCCATGAGGGCCAGATACTCATCAAGCGGGGCGAGCAACAATTCGGATTCTAAAGACGACAGGAAGCTCAGCCGACGCGCATACCCACTGATCTGCGCCAAATTCAGCTGTAGCGCTGCACTCAGCTCTGCACTGGCCGCAACCTGTCGTCGCACCTCTTCGGCCTCACGGCGCACCTGAAGTTGAGCTCTCTTGCGCAACTCAGGGAGCAGCGCCTCATAAGCCAGCAGTTGCGCGGACGTCATCGCCTGAGGATCCCCCAGTTCCATCATCCACGGGCATTGCACCGACAGCGCGGCAAGCTCATTCAGCAACCGGCCGCGCAGCGCTTCCACCCAGGCCGGGTCGTATGCGGCGGCAAGTAACCTCGGTTGCAACGCGGCGCGCGACGGGCGTGACGGACCGGCAACGCGCTGCCCATACACCACGTCGTCGTATGACACCACCTCTCCCGGTCCGCGCGCCGACTCGGCTCGACTCTGCAACAGTGCCTGTGTTGCAGACCAGGCGGCTTCGAAATCGTCGGCCACGGTGTTCCAGCGCTCGGCCAACTCAGCCGCCTTGGCGTTGCCTGCCGCCGCATAGATGTCCAGCACGCGATGCTGGCGAAGCTGCCATAGCCACTCAGCAGCCGCCTCGTCCCCACGCAAGGCCTGGCGGGCTTGCGTCAGCAGAGCCCCCAGCTCAATGCTGCGCCCTTGCCAGAGTGGCGGAATTCCAGGCACAAAATGCAGAATGAAACGGAGCAATTGCTCGTCGGGGCTGAGCGTGCTGTCATATCGCAGCCCCAACAGCAGGCGAACGGCGTTCTGATCCTTGTGAACCTCAGTAAACCAGCGTAGCAACTGGCCATTGGTCAGATCAGCCACCCCCGCCTGCCAATGCCGCGCGAACGCCACCGCCAACTGCTCCGGTGTGGTGCAGCGCTCGTGCAGCACCGCATAAGCCTGCGCAAAGCCGGCCTCCACGTCGTGCTCGACAGCTTCCCGCAAAGTATCGTCACCAGCCAGCCAGCGCTTCACTTCTTCCCCGCCCCAGCGCCGCTGGGGATCGCGCAACAGCAAGCCCCGAAGCAAGCTGCGAAGGCGCGCATCTTCCACGCCGGTCACATCCATGGTGCGGGTGGTCAGGTGGTGCAGGATTACGGCCTCTGACAGCCCCTCGAAGGGGTGTGAGCCAGCCGCCATCTCCAGAAGCAGCATGCCGAGCGCCCAATAGTCTGCCTTGGCGTCCAGCACGCCAGACAAGGCCTCGGGCGGGGCGTAAAGCAGCGTCCGGGCCATGCCTGTGAAGCGCTGGGTGGCGTCCATGACAGACGCGGTACTGAAATCGGTCAATACGAGATCAAGCGGCTCCGAACTCCGCAACAACACATTCTCTGGCTTCAGGTCGCGGTGCACCAAGGCTGCGTCATGCACGGCCTGCAGCGCTGGGGCAAGCTCATTGATCACGTCGACAATGAACGCCTCGGGCAGGGGCTGCCCTCGCATGCATTCGCGCAACGAGCCGTGCGCACAAAACTCCATCACCTCATAGGCACGGCCGTCTGAGCGGCCAGCTTCGAGGATATTGACGCGATGGCGCACATCTACCCGGGCAATGCGCGCCCGCACCTCGTCGCTGGGAAGAATGCCTTGACGATAGATTTTGGCCACCAAGCGCGCCGCGACACCGCTCTCCGGCTTGAGGGGCTGCACCAGCAGAATGTCGGCCTCCGCGCCTTGCGCCTCGAACATCTGCATCACGCGGTAGTGCGGGCGCAAGGCCGCGGGTAGCTGCATCAGGGTGGGCGCAGGCTCGTGCGTGGATTCACCCGCCTCCTGCATCGGCCGGTTGCAATACAGGCAACGCTCGCTCCCCGCTGGATTGGCCTGGCCGCAATCGTCATGGGGACAGAGCACAGTCGAAGTTTTCTCAGCGGCGGGGGTGGGGGCTTGTGCCGACGCGGCCACCCCCGCCGGCACGGGTTCTTCGGCGGCCAGCGCCGCCGGTCGCACCAGATCCACGCCAAATAGCAACCCGCCACAATGACAGCGCAGGCGGTCAGGAGGATGATGAGCCCCACAGGAAGGGCACACGCGCACCAGTTCTCCGCCCATCAGGATCTCCAGGAGACCTGTGAAAATTCCACACCGCGCGCGCGGCACAGCTCTTCCAGACGCTCCATGTCACCCCGTGAAGGAATGCCCACATACCAGACGCGCTCCCCATCCACCAGCGCCTGAATGCGCTTGCCCGCTGGTGCGTTCGAGCCAGGGCGGCTGGCATAAACCTGTTTGCCACGCGCCGAAAGCGCCACCAGCTTCTGGTTGGAGGAACCGCACCACGGGTGATCGCTCGGCAAGGCATCAACATACGGCTCCGCAATCACGGCATCCAGCCGGCTGAGCAGCGCCGCATGCCGCGTGCGCAAGGTGGCCAATGGATAGCCGCTGTAGCTGAGGATATCGAAAGTCAGCCTCCGCTGTTGGCGCCAGTGCGCCAGGCCACGCAACAAGGCTTCCAGCGCGGCGGGCTGATCGAATGGTTCACCACCGCTGATGGTGACCCCATCCAGCCCGTTGGCGCCCATTTCCCTACACCAGGCCAGCAAATCGTCCACACCCATGGCCTTGCCTTCGTCCCGCGGCCAGGTGTCGCGTGACACGCAGCCCTTGCACCCGATGGAGCAGCCCTGCATCCAGATGCCGATGCGGCGCCCCGGCCCCAGTACCGTGACGGGAAAATGCACTTTATTGATAAAAATATTCATGGGACCGGGTCGTTTCCCCTCCTTGCAAGTGGGAGAGGCGCTCATTTTGCACACACCAGCGGACAAAAAGAGACAATTGGGTAGTTTTACCGGGGCGGTGTCCCGGGCAGCACCCTTTTTCAACCAGTAACACCATGCCAGCATATCGTTCCAAGACCTCCACCGCCGGCCGCAACATGGCAGGTGCCCGCTCTCTGTGGCGTGCCACCGGTATGAAAGACGAAGACTTCAGCAAGCCGATTATTGCCGTGGTCAACTCCTTCACTCAGTTTGTTCCCGGCCATGTGCATCTGAAAGACCTCGGCCAGCTCGTGGCGCGCGAGATCGAGTCCGCTGGCGGCGTGGCCAAGGAATTCAACACCATCGCGGTCGATGATGGCATTGCCATGGGCCACGACGGCATGCTGTACTCGCTGCCCAGCCGCGACATCATCGCCGACTCCGTCGAATACATGGTCAACGCCCATTGTGCCGATGCCATGGTCTGCATCAGCAACTGCGACAAGATCACCCCCGGCATGTTGATGGCCGCCATGCGGCTGAACATTCCCGTGATTTTCGTCTCTGGCGGCCCCATGGAAGCAGGCAAGGCCACCCTGGCTGTGCCTGGCCCCCAAGGCAAGCCGATCATGCAGATCAAGAAGCTCGACTTGATCGACGCCATGGTGATGGCCGCCGATGACACGGTGAGCGATGCCGATGTCGCGGAAATCGAGCGCTCCGCCTGCCCCACCTGCGGTTCCTGCTCTGGCATGTTCACCGCCAACTCCATGAACTGCCTGACCGAGGCGCTGGGCCTCTCTCTGCCAGGCAACGGCACCGTGGTGGCCACCCATGCCGACCGTGAACAGCTCTTCAAGCGTGCAGGCCGCCGCATTGTGGAACTGGCGCGTCAATACTACGAGCAGGGCGACTCCGCAGTCCTGCCGCGCTCGGTCGGCTTCAAGGCTTTTGAAAATGCCATGACGCTGGATATCGCCATGGGCGGCTCGACCAACACCATCTTGCATTTGCTTGCCATTGCCCAGGAAGCGGAGATTGACTTCGGCATGGCCGACATCGACCGCCTCTCGCGCAGCGTGCCGCAACTGTGCAAGGTAGCCCCCAACACCAACAAGTATCACATTGAGGACGTTCATCGCGCCGGGGGCATCATGGCGATTCTGGGCGAACTCGATCGCGCGGGCAAACTGCACACCGACACGCCCACCGTGCATGCCAAGACCATGGGCGAGGCGCTGGCGCAGTGGGACATCACCCGCACAGAAGATGAGGCCGTGAAGACCTTCTACATGGCCGGCCCTGGTGGTATTCCCACCCAGGTGGCGTTCAGCCAGAACGCACGCTGGCCGAGCCTGGACCTCGACCGCGCTGACGGCTGCATTCGCTCCAACGAACACGCCTTCAGCCAGGAAGGCGGCCTGGCCGTCCTGACGGGCAACATCGCGCTGAACGGCTGCGTGGTCAAGACAGCCGGTGTGGATGAGTCCATTCTGGTCTTTGAAGGACCTGCGCACGTCGTGGAGTCGCAAGACGAGGCGGTGGAAAACATTTTGGCCGACAAGGTAAAGGCGGGCGATGTGGTGGTGGTGCGCTACGAAGGCCCCAAGGGCGGCCCCGGCATGCAGGAAATGCTCTACCCGACGAGCTACATCAAGTCCAAGGGTCTGGGCAAGGCGTGTGCGCTGCTCACCGACGGGCGGTTTTCCGGGGGCACTTCCGGCCTGTCGATTGGCCACTGCTCACCAGAAGCTGCTGCAGGAGGCGCGATTGGTCTTGTGCGCAACGGCGACCGCATACGCATCGACATTCCGAATCGCACTATCAATGTACTGGTGAGCGACGAGGAGCTGGCCAAGCGTCGCGAAGAACAGAACGCTCTGGGCTGGAAGCCGGCTAAGCCCCGCCCGCGCAAGGTGTCGGCAGCGCTCAAGGCCTATGCCAAACTGGTCATGTCGGCCGACAAGGGGGCTGTGCGAGATCTTTCCTTGCTGGATTGAGGCGGGCGAGCCCAACCATCAGTCGACTGATGATGGGCTCGATTGTTGGGCTGGGACGGGCGTTCTCTTAGCCTAAAAACGGTAGTTGGACGCGCCCGAGCAGGTCGTCATCAGGTGCGCTGGCAAGACGTGAGGACGCGGCAGGCTCGTGCCTGCAAGAACGAGCAACGCCGCCAGAGTGCCTGAGGGCGGCCTGATCGGGTGCGTAGCGCTCTCACCTAACGGGTGAGCGTTATCGGAGCATCGAAATTCAGTGTTCAAGCGGCTTTCCTGATGATTGCAAGCGGTCAACTGCCGTTTTTAGGCTTAGGTCAACTGCAAGCCTAGCGTCACGATTTTGTCGACCTCGTTGATGGTCGTGACGGCGACGGTTTGCTTGCCTTCGAGGGAATGCTCGAACAGCGCGCGTGACAATGGGTTGATGAAAACCGATTCGAGCATGTTGCCGACACCACGGCCGCCGTGGGACAGATCTTGCGTGCAGCGGGCGAGCAGGTTGCGGCGGATCTCGGCGGACATGACCAGCCGCAGCTTCAACTCGTCGCGCAGGCGCCGGGCTACGTTGCGCAGCATGCCATCAAAGATCAACTCACCCACCTCCGGCGTAATAAAGCCGAAGACCACGATGTTGTCGCCAATGCGGTTCAAAATTTCGGGGCGTGACAGTCGAAACTTGAAGTAGTCGCCAATGGCGCCACGCACCCGCGCCTCCACCACCTCATACGCATCACTGGGCTTGACATTTTGCACCCGCTGGCCCTGTGCGTCTTCCACGTAGATGCCCAAATTGGAGGTGAAGACAATGATCGTCTCAGAAAAATAGGTCGTGTCGCCGCGCCCATCGGTCAGCCGGCCGTCTTCCAGAATCTGCAAAAACTTATCGAGAATACGAGGGTGGGCTTTCTCGATTTCGTCGAAAAGCACTACCGAGAAGGGTTTTTCGCGCACTGCGTTGGTCAGCTCGCCACCTGCATCAAAGCCTATATAGCCGGGGGCGCCCCCAGCAAACGCGCGCCCGTGTGCTCTTCTGCGAATTCACTCATGTCAAACCGCAGGTACGCCCGCTCATCGCCAAAAATGAGTTGCGTAAGCGTTTTGGCCAACTCGGTCTTGCCTACGCCGGTCGGGCCCGCAAAAAAAGCACTCCACGCGGCCGGTTTCCTCCGGAACGCGCTTGGGAACCGGTCAGGCCAATGATGGAGCGTTTCAGAATGTCCAGAGTCTTGACGACGGCCGCATGCTGCCCCTTCACCCGCTCCTCAATGAACGCCTGGCCATCACGCACCTTGTCGCGCAAATAATCTTTTTCCAGGGGTTGTCGAGCGCGCCTACTTTGTAGCATCGAACGGCGTCTTCGATGTCGGCCACGCCCAACTTCTGGGAGTCTGCCAACTGCGTGATGTCGGCTAGGGCACTGAGTGCCATGCCCTCGGCGCCTTCAGTAAACGACTTCAAAAGCGCTCACGCGCAGACGGCTCGGCCTGATCGAAACCCGCAAAAAGCGGCCCCAATTGCCGCGCGGCAGCCATGCGCATTTCGTAGTCTGGCCGGGGGATCACCAGACTGGCCACGCGCTCACTGTCGAGCGTGAGCCACGAGGGCAGGTCCTGCGCACGATTGAGCAACCAGACCACCGGATTGAACAGGGGCGCCCCTCCCCCTTCCAGAGGAACCACCGGCGTCGCCTGCAATGAAAGCTTCTCTGCAACAACAAAAAAACGGTGCTCGGCCTCAGACAATTGGCTCGGCTGGCGTGTGAGACGTGAAGCGAAATCCATCACCAGCGCACACCGAGCCTGCCGTTCGGCCGTGAGCTGGCGCATCAGGTTGGTGAGCGACTCCAGACTGAGCATTTGCCCCCCGCCCGAGAGCTTGAGGCCGAACAGGCGTTCGGCCAGCTGACGCGGCTCCGGCTCATCGGGGTAGGCCCGGATACCGTCTGCCGGGTCGTACACCAGCATGCAAGCATAACCCGCTTTGCGCAGTGTCTCCCACAGTGCGCGCTGCAAGGGCACCAGGGCCGCCTGGCCTCTGACGTCCGCCAGGAAAGTGTCGCGGATATTGCCGGAAATAACGAATTGAGAGCGTATGGGGAGCGTGCGCGCCACATCTGCCAGCCAACGCGGAAGAGGTGTACTCATTTGATTACAGGCGGTCAGCTGTTTTGGTTTCAACCTCTAGCCGGCTTGGTGTTCAAGGCCATGGGTTGTTGAGCGGGAATGCTCCCGGGCGCCTCGCTTTCGGCGAACCGCGGCAGGCGGTCGCGGGCAACGCGTTGTACTGGCAGATCCCCTGCTTCCAGGCGGCGCGTCACCTCCAGGTGCACGCCTCGCGCGGCAAGGGCTTTGAGCAAGGCGGGAAACTCTGCGCACCATCGGTCTTCGGCCAGATGGTCTTGCACACTGGGCTCGGCGGCATCGTGTGCATCTACGGCCCGCACCACGTTGAAGTTAAGGCTGCCGCCTCCTTCCTCGACGCGCATGCGCACCATGTAGTCTCCCCAATGATTTTTTCTGAAATGCGCGACACCACCTTCGACAAATAGCGTGGCTTCGATTTCCTCGACCTGGTAGCCCAGGTCTTGCAAAGACTGCTCCACCACCAGGGCCTGTGCGCGCAAAACCTCCTCCTGAAGGGCATCTTCGGCATGCAGTTGAACGCGGCGGCGCAATTCGCTGGCCAGGAGGTCGAAACGAACAGCATCCGTGGCGCCATCCAGTTCGTCGGCCAGCGACTGGATGTGAGCAGGCACCGGCCCCATGTGCGCAACTCTCTGTAGCAAACGCTGGGAGGGACGGGTTGCGTCAACTTGTTCCACCCTGGCCAACGTCAGGGCGAGCTCACCAGCTTCACCATCACCAGAAGGCTGACCCGCCAGCGCCGTCAGAAGCACACCTTGCGCTTCCTGCGTAAACGCCTCCATGGCACGTACATAGTCTGCCAGCGAAATGAAATCTTCGGTGCTTGGGCGCTGGGGCTGTGCCGCTTTCAGTGCCTGACCGTTGCCCAGGCGTTCACTCAGCTCCGCCAATTGGGCCAGTCGTTGTTCAGCCGCATCTGCCTGCGCCTGCAACGCCGCCAGACCCTGGCTATGCGCGATGGATTGTCGCTGCCTGTTGGCCGTGCGGTCTTGCTCGTGCTTCTCACGCAGTTCGGCGGCTTGCGCGTGCGCTTGTTGCACAGCCCGTGCCGCACGTATGGCAGAAGCCGCCAGAAGAACCGGCAAAGCCGCAGCAGGACAGGCGAGGACGGTAATGGGGCCACTCATGGCCGAGAAATATAGCTTACGCGGCAGGCTGTACCCATTTGATTTGCGCCTCGCCGTTCAGGCAGTTGAGGCAACGCCCTTCGCAAAAAAACCTACCAATAAGAAAACCGCAGTCTCCAATGGACACTGCGGTTCTTTTTCTATGGAAGGCTCAACCTTTGTAATTCTGTAGCGCGGCGATGCGCTCTTCCATGGGCGGGTGGGAGGCGAACAGCTTGCCCAGGCTCCCGGTGATGCCCAACGCTTGCATGGTGGAAGGTAGCTCCCCAGGCTGCATGCCGCCAAGGCGCTGCAGCGCACGGATCATGGGCTGCGGACGACCTCCCAGCAGGTTGGCGGCACCAGCGTCGGCACGGAATTCCCGGTAGCGCGAAAACCACGCCACGATCATGCCGGCCAGGAAGCCGAACAGAATGTCCAGCACGATGGTGCTCACGTAGTAGCCAATGCCCGGGCCGGAGTTGCTGTCGCTGCCACGGCGCAGGGCTCCATCTATCAGCGAACCGATCAAACGGCTAAGGAACACCACAAAGGTATTCATGACACCCTGGATCAGCGTCATGGTGACCATGTCGCCGTTCGCCACGTGGGCGATCTCGTGGCCTAGCACGGCCTCGATTTCTTCGCGGTTCATACCGCGCAGAAGGCCCGTGGACACGGCCACGAGAGCCGAGTTCTTGAACGCACCGGTGGCAAAGGCGTTGGGTTCACCCTCGTAAATGCCGACTTCAGGCATCTGGATGCCAGCCTTTTCGGAAAGCTGACGCACCGTTTCAACGATCCAGGCTTCGTCAGCGTTGGAAGGCTGGTTGATGATTTGCACCCCCATGCTCATCTTGGCCATGGTCTTGCTCATCATGAGCGAAATGATGGCGCCGGTGAAGCCGATCACCAGTGAATAGATCATCAGTTGGCCGACCTGAACGTTGGGGCCGACAAAACGGTTCAAGCCGAACAGGCTCGTCACAATACCCAGCACCGCCATGACGGCGACGTTGGTCAATACGAACAACAGGATGCGATTCATCGGGTCCTATTCCTTGGTTGGATGAGCGAAAAACTGACTCTGAAGGTACTTGGGGCGTATTGGAGCAGATTCAACGGAAAGAATTCCATTTGGGGTTCTGTTTTTTTAGCCTTGAATCAAGTGCGCTCTTGGTCTCTTTGGCAGGAGCGGCTTTAGAGGGTGTCGCAAAATGACCTTGTTCTTTTCCCCTCTCCCCCTCCGGGGAGAGGGATAGGGTGAGGGCAGCGGCGCACGATCTGAGACTGGCATTGTTTTGTGGCCTGCACGGTGAACAAAAAACGCTCCGCGCTTTGAAAAGATAGATAGCGCGCAAGCGCGTTCCCTCACCCCAACCCTCTCCCCAAAGGAGAGGGAGCCAATCGCCACTGCTGCACAAACCACTTTTGCGACACACTCTGAAGCCGCTCCCACAACACGATTCTTCTTCGGATTTCAGCACCCATGCCCCACGCAACGGTGGCTCCATCAGCTCGGCAAGGGCCTGAACACCGCGGGATCGTCGTAGAAAGCCCCCTCCTCGTTCTCTGCCCACCAGCCGGGGACCCCCAAAATCGGTAGCGGCAGGAAGGGTTTGGGCACCAATCGGCCGGCATCCAGCCATTCGGCCAGCCAGGCATCGGCTTGTTCCGCAGTTTGAAGGGTCGCGGGCGCGGGAACAACGTGCGCGGTAATCGACTTATAGGGCGACATCAGCTTTTCCAGCGCAGCATGGCCAAACACCCACAGACGCGACTGCCGCCAAAGCGGACGCAAGGTGCCGAACAGATCGGACCATCGGCGCTCGCGGAGGGCATCAATCAGTTCATCGGGTCCAGCCAACAGGGCGCCGTTTTCGTCGAATACAGTCACCGCGTCACGCACAGGCCCGCGTGTAGCGCCGACACCGTTGCGGGCAATTTCAGCCGCTTGCAGGCAGTTCAAGCGCCGCTTGGCCTGCGGATATCGCTGCCAGATCAGTCCATTGAGGAAGTCGTGCAGATTGTCACGTGTCGGCACTGATCTTCGCTCGAAGATAAATTGCTCATAGGCGCTCCCCTCCGGCAGTGCGTGCTGGGGTATAAAGTGCACAGGGGCCGCATTAGATGCATTCAGCGCATCGGCCACGGACTGTCCTGCCGCCCAACGTGAAAGCGCGGGCTGCCCGAGAGCGTACAGCGGCGTCCACCAAGGGGAGGACCAGTCAATTTCAGGAGCTTGGATCACCATGCCGCCCGATCCTGCCACAACCAGAAAGTTCGCGTTGAGAGCCTGTACATGATCCCAAACATTCTTCTCACGCTCTACGTCATCATGGTGGTAGCGGTGGCGACGAGGGTGCTGCTGAGAGACGACATGAAGCCCGACACGCGTATGGCCTGGCTGATCGTGTTGCTGCTTCTGCCCTACGTAGGCGTGGTTCTGTATTACTTGCTGGGGGAGGTCAACCTTGGCCGCCATTTGACGGGGCGGCACCAACCGGTGGCCAGATTCCTGCAATTGCGCTGGCCGAATGACACAGCAGTGCGCAGCGCCTTGGGCGAACAAGGCAACGTTGATTCCCTCATCGACCCGAAGTGGCGCGGCGTATTCCGCTATGCAGCTTCGATGAACAGTTTCCACCCTCTGCCCGGCTGCCGTGCAGAAGTCCTGAGCGGCAACGAAGAAACCCTCGCACGGATGCTTGCCGACATGGACGCCGCCGAGCATGAGATCAACGTGCTCTACTACATCTGGCTGGCAGACGGAACAGGCAACGACATCGCGCAAGCACTGATGCGCGCGGCGCGACGAGGTGTGACTTGCCGAGCCATGGTAGACGGCCTCGGCTCACGCGCGCTCACACGCACCCCCTTGTGGCGCCAGATGCAGGAGGCAGGAGTGCATGTGGCTGTGGCGCTACCGGTGAGCAACCCCTTGAAAATCATTCTGACGAGCCGGATTGATCTTCGAAATCACCGCAAAATCACAGTGATTGACGGCCGCGTCACATACGTTGGCAGCCAGAACTGCGCCGATGCGGCGTTTCTGGTGAAAGCCAAATATGCCCCCTGGGTGGACATCATGCTCCGCGTAGAAGGCCCGGCTGTGGCACAGTCCCAATTGCTGTTCGCCAGCGACTGGGTGCAGTCTACCGACGATGCGCGCTTCACCCCCCTGCTCAGCAATGCCAAGCCCATGCAGGATGGATTTCCCGCCCAAGTGGTGGGTGACGGGCCTACCGAACGCAGCGGCTCCACGCCACAACTCTTTGCCACTCTGATTGCCAACGCACAACGCGAACTCATCATTTCGACACCGTACTTCGTACCCGATGCCACGGTGCTTGAAGCCTTGTGCGCCGCAGCTTGGCGTGGTGTGCAAGTCACGCTGATTTTTCCTCAGCGCAATGATTCCTGGATCGTGGCCGCCGCCAGCCGCAGCACCTACCACCGGCTGTTGAACTCCGGCGTTTCCATATACGAGTACCGTGGCGGTCTGCTGCACGCCAAAACTCTGACCGCCGACGGCGAAGTCTCGCTCGTCGGCTCAGCCAACATCGATCTGCGCAGTTTCGATTTGAACTACGAGAACAATTTGCTGCTCCAGGATCCTGCCACGACGGCTGCTGTGATGGAACGGCAGCGGCACTATATAGAGCAATCCGACCTGGTGACACAGCGGCAGGTTGCCCAGTGGCCTTGGTGGCGGCATATCTGGAACAACGTCATGGCATCGCTGGGGCCTGTTCTTTAGAGCTTCCCAGTCTCCTTAGGGGCGCCCGGCGCTCCGGGGAGAAACAGTGGCATGGCTTGTGGGAGCGGCTTTAGCCGCGATCGGTTTCCTTCCGAGCACAAGACGCCAGTGATGACGGTGACCCTTCGCGGCTGAAGCCGCTCCTACAAAAGCAGGAATGTTGGACGCTGTTTGGGGCTTTCAAAGTTTTGTTTCTCATGAGCTTCCCAGGCCCCTTGGGGGCGCCCGGCGTTCTGAGGAGAAAGAGGTATCGCTTGTAGGAGCGGCTTCAGCCGCGATCGGTTTCCTTCCGAGCACAAGACGCCAGTGATGACGGTGACCCTTCGCGGCTGAAGCCGCTCCTACAAAAGCAGGAATGTTGGACGCTGTTTGGGGCTTTCAAAGTTTTGTTTCTCATGAGCTTCCCAGTCCCCTTGGGGCGCCCGGCGCTCCGGAAAGAAAAAAGAGGCATCGCTTGGCCGCCCTATGCGAGCCTCCAGCTCAACGCCTCTCCACCGCGAAGGGGCTTCAGAACGGCCTCGCCGAGCGAGACCTGCTCTGGCACCGACCACTCCTGCCTGCGCAGCGTGATAGTTTCGCTGTTTCGGGCTAATCCGTAAAAATCAGCACCAAAGAACGACGCAAACCCCTCCAGCTTGTCCAGAGCCCCCACCGCGTCGAACGCTTCGGCATAGAGTTCCAGAGCAGTCAGGGCGGTGTAGCAGCCGGCACAGCCGCTGGCGTGCTCCTTCAGGTGGGCGGGATGCGGGGCAGAATCGGTGCCCAGGAAAAACTTAGGGCTGCCACTGGTAGCCGCTTGCACCAGCGCCTGGCGGTGTACTTCGCGCTTGAGCACGGGCAAACAGTAGTAATGCGGCCGAATGCCGCCCAGGAAAATGGCATTGCGGTTGTAGAGCAAATGATGCGCCGTAATGGTGGCGGCCGTATGCTCGTCACATTGCGCGACGTACTCTGCCGCATCTTTCGTGGTGATGTGCTCGAAGACGATCTTCAACTCCGGAAAATCACGGCGCAACGGCTTCATGACGCGGTCGATGAACACGGCCTCCCGATCAAACAGGTCGATCTCGGCATCGGTAACTTCCCCATGCACCAAGAGCTTGAGGCCCGTGCGCTGCATGGCCTCAAGTGTTTTGTACGTCTTGCGGATGTCTGTCACCCCGGCATCACTGTTGGTGGTGGCTCCTGCGGGGTAGAGCTTCAGCGCGTGAATTCCTGCGTCGTGGGCCCGCGCGATCTCCTCGGGCGGAGTCGCGTCGGTGAGGTAGAGCGTCATCAGAGGCTCGAAGGCCACACCCTGGGGCACAGCCTGAAGGATGCGCTCCTTGTACGCCAGCGCCTGCGCCGCCGTGGTGACCGGCGGCTTGAGGTTGGGCATGATGATGGCGCGGCCGAACTGCGCGGCGGTGTGCGGCACGACGGAAGACAACGCGGCTCCATCGCGCACGTGCAAGTGCCAATCGTCGGGGCGGGTGAGGGTGAGAGTTTGCTGGGCGGTCATGCCGAGATTGTCTCAGAGCGTGATTACGATCTCAGCGCGTGTTCACCCAAGGCCTGTCACGCGGTGTAATCGCCGCTGGCCTCCGGCTGAAACTCGATGGCGCGCACTTCAACCGACGACTCCTTGCCGTCTGCGCCGTGCCAGCGAGCCACATCGCCCACACGCAGACCAAGCAAACTGGTGCCGATGGGAGAAAGCACGGAAATCATGCCTTGGGCCGCGTCGGCGTCGGGCGGGTAGCAAAGCGTAATGCTGCGCTCGGTACCGTTGGGGCCATCGGCCACGCGCAGCTTGGTGTACATGGTGACGACGTCAGGGCCTATTTCCTGGGCGCGCACCATGTCGGCGTTGTCGATCACATCGCCGAGTTCTTCCGCCTGCGGCGCAGTGGCACTGCCGTATTGGCGCTTGAGCAGGTTGTAAATGCGCACATGATCGAGTTCGGTCACGGTGCGGCGGATGATTTGGGCGGTAGCGGACATGGCAGTCTCCTGAAAGCATTGAATAATCGCGCCGGCAGGCGAAGCCCGACGATCTTTGGGGGGGGCGCTGAGAAGGGAGAGGGAGAGCGATCGTCGGGCTCAGAGGAGTGCGGCCGGGTGGCGCATTCCTGGGAGCGAGTCCGCCCCCTTGAGCTGATGAGCACTGATGCAAGGCACGCACGACATGGCAGCGCTGGCCTTACGGGTCAGCGCGCACGACGAAGCGGTGCTCAGGATTTGCATGGGGGCATGATAGCCGTTTGGCGGGGGAAAGGCTAGTGAAAGGGTAATGGTGGGTTTGGGTTGGGTTTGGGTTGATTGATTGCTGGGGGGATCGTTAAGGTGATCTTTGTGGAGTAGCTGGCTTCTGTTCTTTGGCTGAGGCTTTATGCCGGGATGTGCGCCCGGCAGCGCAGTTCTTTTTTTGCTCCGCCAAAAAAACGAACCAAAAAAAGGCGGACCCCACTTGCCGCGTCCCTGCGCTTCGCTTCGGGCAACCTGCGATGCTCGGTCGAGGGGAGGCGCTCCGGAACTCGCTTTGTTCGCTTCGCTCTCGCCGCTCAAACATCCGGAGCGAGCTAGTTCACGATGCAAGGGCATCTTTCAGTGCCCTTGCCCTCCCCTCGCCCTGCGCTTCTCGGCACGTCAAGAGGGGCAGGGTGACATGACTCGGGCCATTGCTTCGCTCGGCCCTGAACCTGAACCTGAACCTGAACCTAATGCTGACGCTGGCTCAGCATCACCCCATCTCGTCATCCCCGCGCAGGCGGGGATCCAGAGAGCGCTTGAAAGGTTGTACTGAATTCACGCTGCACGTAATCTCCAATTGCCTTTAGTCGCTTCAACCGTGCCATTGATTCGCCTGACCCTCTGAACTGCAGGCTGATGAAGTGGAATTCGCTCTCTGGGGCAGCTTGCCGTCTTAATGCTGCAGGATCTTGCTCAGGAAATCCTTGGTGCGGGGCTGGCGGTTTTCGGGGTGGGTGAAGAACTCTTCTTTGGAACAGTCTTCCAGGATATGACCACCCACATCGATGAAGATCACTCGATTGGCCACCTTGCGGGCGAAACCCATTTCATGGGTGACCACCATCATGGTCATGCCTTCGTTTGCCAGCTTCACCATGACATCGAGCACTTCACCCACCATTTCTGGATCAAGCGCGGACGTGGGTTCGTCGAACAACATGACGACGGGATCCATCGACAAGGCACGGGCTATGGCCACACGCTGCTGCTGGCCGCCTGAGAGCTGCCCAGGAAATTTGTCCTTGTGCGCCATGAGGCCCACGCGGTCCAGCATTTTGAGGCCTCGCGTCTTGGCTTCTTCCAGCGTGCGGCCCAGCACTTTGATCTGCGCAATGGTCAGATTCTCCGTGACCGACAAGTGCGGGAACAGCTCAAAATGCTGGAACACCATGCCTACCTTGCTACGCAATTTGGGCAGGTCGGTCTTAGGGTCAGTGAGCGATGTGCCGTTGACGATGATTTCGCCCTTCTGGATGGGCTCCAGGCCGTTCACGGTTTTGATCAGCGTGGACTTGCCTGAACCCGACGGGCCGCAAACCACCACCACATCACCCTTGGCAATGTTGACCGAGCAGTCGTTCAGCACCTGTACCGAACCATACCACTTGGAAGCGTTCTTCACCTGAATCATGTAATCAGACATTCTCGGTTTCCTTCTTGTTCGGTCAGCGGATGATCGCAATCCTTTGGTGCAGACGCTTGACCAGCCAGGACAGCGCATAGCAAATAATGAAATACAGCACGGCCGCCATCAAGTACATCTCGATAGGACGACCATAGTTCTTGCCAGCCGTCTCGAAGCCTTTGAGCAAGTCGTAGGCGCCAATGGCATAAACCAGCGACGTATCCTGAAACAGAATGATCGTCTGGGTAAGCAGCACCGGCAACATGTTGCGAAAGGCTTGCGGCAAGATCACCAGCTTCATGTTCTGGCCGTAGGTCATGCCCAAAGCCTCACCGGCATACACTTGGCCGCGCGGGATGGATTGAATACCCGCACGCATGATCTCGCTGAAATAAGCCGCCTCAAAGGCCACAAATGTCACCACGGCAGAATACTCGGCCCCAATGGGCCTGCCAATCATGAAGGGCACCAGCAGGAAGAACCACAAAATCACCATGACGAGCGGGATCGAGCGCATGCCGTTCACGTAAATGGCAGCGGGCACCACGAGCCATTTCTTGCCCGACAGCCGCATGAGCGCCAGAATGGTGCCGAAGAAAATGCCCCCGAGCGTCGCCACCAAGGTGAGCATGACGCTGAAATACAAGCCCTTGAGAATGAAGTCCTGAATCAGCGTCCAGTTGAGGAGGGAAAAATCGAGGTTCATGCTCAGTGCCCCCCACCCGTACTGGCCGCAACAAATCCAGGTACCCGCGAGCGTTTTTCAATGAACGCCATGATACGGTTGATGATCAGCGCTGAAATGACGTAGAGAATAGTCACGCCCAAATAGATCTCGATCGGACGCGAAGTTTCTTCGCCCGCTTGCAGCGCGAACTGGGTCAACTCAGGGATCGAAACCGCAAATGCCACCGCCGAGTTCTTGAAGATGTTCATCGATTCGCTGGTCAGCGGCGGAAGGATGATGCGGTAGGCCATGGGCAGCAGCACGTAACGGTAATACTGCGGTGTGGTGAAGCCGAGAGCCATGCCAGCATAGCGCTGCCCGCGTGGCAGTGCCTCGATGCCCGAGCGCACTTGCTCTGCGATACGTGCCGAGGTGAAAAGTCCTAGCGCAAGCACCACCAGAATGAAGGGCGGAAAGTCGCGCATGATTGGGAACAGCGCCGGAACCACGTGGTACCACAGGAAAATCTGCACAAGGAGCGGAATATTGCGAAAAAGCTCCACCCAGGCATTACCAAAGCGCACCAATACAGGGCTGTTCGGCAGAGTACGGATCACGCCCACGAGCGAACCGACCACCAAAGCAATCACCAAGGCGGTAAGCGACACGCCCACTGTCCAACCCCAGGCGTTGAAAATCCAGTTGAGGTAGGTTGGATCATTGCCCGTCCCCAGACAGCCGTCTATGACATCGCCACTAAGCGTGTCCCGGCAAAATACCTGCCAATCCATTGCATCCTCCTTAGAGCCTCTTAATACCCCCACCCTCACATCGCGAAATCCACCGCTCACATCGCTGGCATTTTCTGCCAAGGGCCGCACGGAGGCAAAAAAGGCCCGCCGCTCGTCGCGCACGGGCCATTTTCAGACTTGAGTAAAGCCCTATTTGGACAGCAGCCTTGAGCCGTAGGCTTCAGCTGGCCGGTCGTTCGGGTTGGCCCAAGCGTTCTTGGTGCTCTCGTTCAGAGGCATGTTCAGCGAAGTGTTTGTGGGCGGAATGGGCTGCATGAACCACTTGTCGTAGAGCTTGCCCAGCGAGCCATCCTTGATCTGGCGCTTGATGGAGTTGTCCAGCGCTTGTTTCAGCTTCGGATCATCCTTGTTCAGCATGCAGGCGATGGGTTCGTAAGAAATGGCCTCGCCTACGATCGCAAAATCTTTAGGGTTGCGAGCCTTGGAGATGTTGGCAGCCAGAATGGAGCCATCCATCACGTAGGCATCGGCGCGGCCGGACTCCAGCAGCAGGAAGCTGTCTGCATGGTCCTTGCCTTGCACGACTTTGAAATCAACCTTGGCACCACGCTCATGCCGGCGCAAATGCTGGACCGATGTGGTGCCTGTGGTGGTGACGATGGTCTTGCCGTTCAGGTCCGCAATGGACTTGATGCCCGAATTTGCCTTGGTAGCGATGCGCACTTCATCGACAAAGGTTGTCACGGCGAACGCTGCGTCCTTCTGGCGACCGGCATTGTTGGTGGTGGAGCCGCACTCAAAATCGATAGTGCCATTCTGCACCAACGGAATTCGGTTTTGCGAAGTGATGACCTGGTAGTTGATCTTGAGTGGCTTACCAACCTGCTTGCTCAGGTCGTCAACGATACGCTCGGCCATCTCGGTGTGAAAGCCGACGTACTTGCCACCACCGAGCGTGAACGCGAGGCCTGAGGAATCGCGCACCCCCAGATTCACGGCTCCGCGCTCCTTGATCTTGGCCAGCGCATCTACCGACTGGGCCATAACACCACCGGCAGCCAGAGTAAGCGCCGCCAAGGCGAGAAGATGCTTTTTCATGCGGTCAATCCTTCTAGAAAAGTTAAAAATGGCATTGAACCATCATGATGCCATTCTATGAACTGAGCACCACAGGTTAACCCCTAATTCTGAGTTTTTCACGGAAACCCCGCGAAATTTGCTCCTGAAGCCATCGGTCAGGCATCCGCTTCAGCCTCTGAACTCTGCTGCAAAGCCCACATCTCGGCATACCGCCCCCGCGCGGCAAGTAACTCGGGATGCGTACCCCGTTCAATGATGCGACCGTGCTCCATGACCAGGATCTGGTGAGCATCCACCACCGTGGAGAGCCTGTGAGCAATCACCAGAGTGGTCTTGCCTTTGGCTGCGCTCTGAATCTCGGCCTGAATGGCCCGCTCGTTGCGCGAATCAAGAGCGCTGGTGGCTTCGTCAAAGATCAGGATCGGCGGGTCTTTCAGGAGGGTTCGTGCGATGGCCACACGTTGCTTCTCGCCACCGCTCAGCTTCAGGCCGCGTTCGCCCACCATGGTCTGATAGCCTTTGGGGGTGCTGGCAATGAACTCGTGAATATGGGCCGCTCGCGCCGCCTGCTCTACCTCTGCGTCGCTGGCCTGAGGCCTGCCATAGCGGATGTTGTAGGCGATGGTGTCGTTGAACAGAACGGTATCTTGCGGAACGATACCTATGGCGCGCCGCACGCTGGACTGCGTGACCTTGCGGATGTCCTGACCCGCAATCAATATGCGCCCCCCTGGACACCGCTGCCTGCCACCGCCGGATCAGCCGGAATGCCCACGTCGTAGAAGCGGTACATCAGCCGCGCCAGGGTCGACTTGCCTGAGCCGGAGGGCCCCACCACGGCTACTGTCTTGCCTTCCGGAATCTCGAAGCTGACGTCATGAAGGATGGGCCTTTCCCTCTCGTAGGCGAAGTTGACGTGCTCGAAGCGCACGTCCACCGGTCCGTTGGTGTGAAGATCTGGCGCTCCTGGCGCATCAGCGATCTCGCGCTCACGATCCATCAGGGTGAACATCTTGTCCAGATCCGTCAGGCTCTGCTTGATCTCGCGGTAGACCACACCCAGAAAGTTCAGCGGTATGTAGAGCTGAATCATGAAGGCGTTGATCATGACCAGATCACCCAGCGTGAGCCTGCCATCGACCACGCCCTGAGTGGCGCGCCACAGCATCGCCACCAGACCCGTTGCGATGATCAACTGCTGACCGCTGTTGAGCAGCGACAAGGTGCTCTGACTCTTCAGGCGAGCGCTGCGCAGTTTCAGCAGGCTTTCGTCGTAACGCCTTGCCTCAAAGTCTTCGTTGTTGAAGTACTTGACGGTTTCGTAGTTGAGAAGCGCATCAATGGCCTTGGTATGCGCTGCCGAGTCAGACTCGTTGGCCTGCCTCCGGAACTGGGTGCGCCACTCGGTCACCAAAACGGTAAAAATAATGTAAGACGCCAACGCCGCCAGAGTGATCCATGCAAATACCGGATCAAACTTGACGGCCAGAATGACCAACACCATGCCCACCTCCACCAGTGTGGGGAAAATGGAATAGAGCGAAAACGAGATGAGGGACTCTATGCTGCGCACACCCCGTTCGATGTCACGCGTCATGCCGCCCGTCTGGCGCTCCAGGTGAAAACGCAAGCTCAATGCGTGAAGGTGCTCGAAGGTCTGTAGCGCAATTTGCCGGGCTGCTCCTTGCGTGGCTTTTGAGAACACCAACTCGCGCAGCTCGGTGAACAGCGTAGTCAGTAGGCGAAGCCCACCGTAAGCAAGCAGCAGACTCACGGGCACGACCAGCACCGCCGCCGGATCGCCGGGCTTGATCGTCAGGTTGTCGATCAGATCCTTCAGCAGGAGCGGAACGCCAACGTTGGCAACCTTGGCCCCAATCACGAGCAATAGAGCAGCGGCAGCCCTCCATTTGTATTGCCACAGGTAGGGAAATAACCGGGCCAGGGTACTCCAGTCCGACCGGGGCACATTGCCGGCGTCAGGTGCTGGATGATGAAGAGATCGTTCGCCGCCGCCGCGCATGTTGGAAAATCGCCTTTCGTTTACATTCTTAGATGGTATCCATGTCCCACATCACAAGGCCACTCACCTCACATCTTCGCCCGCCCAACCTGGAGCCTGTGCAAGGTGAAGCGGTAGAGCTGCCGGCCGACCACACCCTGGTGCTGAAGGTGATCCCGCTGCCCGGCGACGCCAACGCCAATGGCGACATTTTTGGCGGCTGGGTAATGGCACAGGTCGACCTGGCGGGCGCGGTGCTGCCGGCGCGCTATGCGCAGGGGCGCATGGCCACGGTGTCGGTGAATCAGTTCATTTTCAAGCAGCCCGTACGCGTGGGCGACATTCTTTCATTTCTCGCACGCATGGAGCGCATCGGACGCACGT
Source organism: Ottowia caeni (assembly GCF_050821495.1). Taxonomy (GTDB): domain Bacteria; phylum Pseudomonadota; class Gammaproteobacteria; order Burkholderiales; family Burkholderiaceae_C; genus Ottowia; species Ottowia caeni. Next base: position 3,858,743 of record NZ_CP151080.1, read on the forward strand.
CGATGACCGTGAACGTGCACGTGTACGCCGAGCGTTTCAACAATCAAGGACGATACATCAAGGTGACCGAAGCGCAGCTCACCTATGTGGCGATCGATGACGACGGCAAGCCTCGTCCGGTGCCTATCACGACGATCTGACTTCATTTTTGCCACCTCAGCCATCTACCGGGTGTGCCGGCGTGTCCAGGATCAACTGATAGAACGCCACATCCAGCCATTGGCCGAACTTGAAGCCAGCCTGCCGGACAGTGCCAGCATGCACAAAGCCGAGTTTTTCATGCAAGGCAACGCTCGCTGCATTGGCCGCGTCAATCACGCCGACCATCACGTGAAGCTGCTGAGTGCGGGCGGCTTCAATGAGTTTATGCATCAGAGCTGGCCCCACTCCACGACCTCGATGGTCCTTGTGGGTGTAGACCGAATGCTCCACCGAATATTTGTAGCCCGGCCACGGACGGAAGGTTCCGTAGCTGGCGAATCCCATGAGCGTACCTGCCTCGTCCACGGCGCCGATCACCGGAAAACCGCCGTCGGCTTTGGCTTGAAACCATGCCTGCATGCTTTGGAGCGTGCGCGGGTGGTAGTCGTACAACGCGGTTGACGCTGCAATAGCTTCGTTGAATATCTCGAGGATAGCCCCCGCGTGCTCGTCGTGCGTGCAGGCAATGAATCTCATGTTGTCAGCCGACATGGGATATGCCCAGGGTCACAGTTTGCTGAAATCGGGATACCGCTTTTCCATGAAGGCGCTCATGGCTTCACGCGCGGCAGGCTCGCCCAGCATGCGGGAGAAGCTTACGGCCTCTTCGCCGATTCGCTTGAGCACCAATTCCTGCTCTCCGCCCTTCATCAGGCGCTTGGTTTCGATCAGGCTGGCAAGGGGTTTAGCCGCAAGCTTGCGAGCCTGCGCCTGAGCCAGACTGTTAGCTTCCGAAGGTGGCACGATGCGGTTGACAAGGCCCACCTCAAGAGCCGCCTCCGCGAAGAAGGGCTCGCCCAGCAGCAGCGCCTCCGCCGCGCGGTGATAGCCGAACATGCGGGGCACCAGCAGGCTGGAGGCCGCCTCCGGGCACAAACCCAGATTAACGAAAGGCATCGAAAACGCTGCGTTGTCGCCCGCGTAGACCAGATCGCAGTGGAACAGCATGGTGGTGCCCACACCCACAGCCGGGCCGCACACGGCGGCCAGCAGCGGCTTGGGGAAGGTGGCCATGCCGCGCAAGAACCGGAACACGGGCGAATCCATTCCCTGCGGTTTGTTCTGCAGGAAGTCCTGCAAGTCGTTGCCGGCTGAAAACACGCTCTCATGACCTTGGATCACCACCACCCGAGTGGATGCGTCGGCTGCTGCATTCTCGAGCGCGTTGGCAAGGGCATCGTACATGGCCACGTTGATGGAGTTCTTGCGCTCCAGGCGATTGAAGGTGAGCGTGAGAACGCCGGCGTCGAGGTGGGAAAGTATTTCTGACATGTTGGAATTCTGATTCACTGAATCTGGTTCACTCTTTGTAATAGACGATCTGGTGTGAGGTGGCGAGCAAGTGACCGTGTTCGCTCCACAGCTGAGCACTCTGGTCGAAAAAACCATTGAAGAATGACTGCGAGCGTGCTTGGCCCAAAACGTGATCTTCGCCCACAGCGGCCAGTTCCTCGGGCCCTGCATGGTAGTACACGGTCATCGACACGGTTCCGATGGGCGTCATGCGGGCACGGCGGCGCCAGATGCGTGGGAAAAAGGCGTCTGCCAGGGCCGTGAGGCTGGTGTAGTCAAGCGGGCGCGGCGGATTGTCGCGCAGCCACATCTGGGTGAGGCTGTCGGCTTCGGCGTCATCCCAATGAAGCGGAAGCGCGCCGGCAACCAGGCGCATGTCGTAGCGACCCACCCAGCGCACACGATCAATGACAGGGGCGCTGAGGACTTCATTGGGCGATGAGACCGCCGGCATGGGCTCGTCTACCGCATTCCAGGTGGAACGTCGCACGGCGGTCACGGCCGTAGCGGTGAGCATGACGGCATCGATGCCGTCAGCGCCGGTTTGCCACAGGGTCAGCATCCAGTGCTGCGTAGAGCGATTGGTGCGAACGGGCCGCGCCTCGACGCGAAAAGGCCCGTCTGTCAGACCTGCAGCGAAGTTCACCGTAAACGAAACCGGGTCTCCCAGACGTTGCGGGTGCTGAAGCACGGCCTGCAGAGCCTGCGCCGCCGTGATGCCACCGAACGGTCCCACCATGTTGGCATAGTCTGGATGAGTACGGCCTTCGAACTCGACGGGCGAATCCACGCTAGGGGTGTCCGCGCTGGCTGCACGGGGCTCCAGAGCAATGGCTTCGTCGAAAGGGTGTGGGGCAATGCGGGAGGCTCGTTTCATGGCTGAATCTTAGAGCGAATCGGGCTTGAGAATCGCGCTTACTTAGGCAAATGCGATTCAATTGATCCTTCAACCGTAGGAGCGGCTTTAGCCGCGATACTCCTGCGCCACAAACAGTGCTATCTACGGCGCGGAGGCCTCTCGCGGCTAAAGCCGCTCCTACAAAAACACCTTTTTCAGGCCAGGGCGCGTCACTTAAGTCAATGCCATTCCGCTTAGAGCCTGCCCAATGTGCGCCTTAGACGCGCTCAAAAATACCGGCAGCGCCCTGCCCCATGCCTACGCACATGGTGACCATGCCGTATTTTTTGTTATGACGGCGCAGGGCATGCACCACCGTTGCCGAGCGGATCGCGCCGGTGGCACCCAGAGGGTGGCCGAGCGCGATGGCACCGCCCATCGGGTTCACCTTGGACTTGTCAAGCCCCAGCGAGTTTATGACGGCGAGCGATTGCGCCGCGAAAGCCTCGTTGAGCTCGATCCAGTCCAGATCGTCCTGCTTCAGCCCGGCTTGGCGCAAGGCCGCGGGAATGGCTTCAATGGGTCCAATGCCCATGATGTGAGGTGGAACGCCCCGGGCCGCAAAGCTGACGAAGCGCGCCAGCGGCGTCAGCCCAAAGCGCTTGACTGCTGCCTCGCTGGCCAGAATCAGGGCGCCGGCGCCATCGCTGGTCTGCGAGCTGTTGCCGGCCGTTACCGAGCCGCGTGCAGCGAACACGGTGCGCAGCTTCGCCAACCCTTCTGGCGTGGTGTCGGCGCGGGGGCCTTCGTCGATGCTCACGGTGCGCCGCGCCTGGGCGACTTCGGCGGTCTTGAGATTCACCGTGCGCTCAGTCACCTCCACTGGCACGATCTCGTCGGCAAATTCACCGGCCTTGATGGCTGCCAGTGCTTTCATGTGCGACTCGTAGGCGAATTTGTCCTGCATGTCGCGGGAGACTTTCCACTGTTGCGCGACTTTTTCTGCGGTCAGACCCATACCGTAGGCAATGCCGTAGTCGTCGACATTGGCCGTGTCGGTAAAGATGGTGGGCGAGAGCGAGGGCGAGTTGCCCATCATGGGCACCATGCTCATGCTCTCCACACCGGCAGCGATCATGACATCTGCCTCGCCAACACGGATGCGATCAGCCGCCATTTGCACGGCGGAAAGGCCTGAAGCGCAGAAGCGGTTCACCGTGATGCCGCCTACGCTCTTGGGCAGGCCGGCCAACACGGCCCCAATACGCGCGACATTCAAGCCTTGTTGCCCCTCAGGAATAGCGCAGCCGCAGATGATGTCTTCGATAGCCGCCGGGTCCAGCCCCGGGGCCTGCGCCAATGCGGCACGCAGCGTGCTGGCCAGCAGGTCGTCGGGGCGTGTGTTCCTGAAGTAGCCTTTGTGTGAACGGCCAATGGGGGTTCGGGTGGCGGCGACGATGTAGGCGTCTTGGATTTGTTTGGTCATGATGAAATTCCTGAGAAGTTGAGTTCTCTCTCCTGAGAGCACATGGGAGTGATTTCGGGTCTCACTGGAGGGGTGATGAAAGTCTGACTCCGGGAGAGTGGCGTGCGTAAGCCGCATCATTCCCGGGAAAAATTTGCCCCCTCTCCTTCCGGCAGAGGATCGAGGTGAGGGCGACGGTGCTTGATTCAGTCTCTGAGGATGTGATTCGACAGCGCACATCCAATAGAAGCGGTTCGCTGCTTTGAACAGGAAGCAGCGCGCGAGCGCGCTCCCTCACCCCTGCCCTCTCCCGGAGGGAGAGGGGCAGGAAACTCCTGGTACTCCTTCGTCGATGAAAGGCAACTGGTTAGCTCCTTCCTTTGAAAGGAGGATTGCCGGATCAAACTCAGAACCTGTTTGTATTTGCACCCTCTCCTCTCGGGAGAGGGTCGGTGTGAGGGCGACGGCGCTTGATTCAGTCACCGAAAAAGTGTTTCGCCCCCGCATCTCAGCATTGAAGAAACCTCGGCCCCAGCATACACAGGAGAGATGCCTTCCTTGCTCCTTTTCGAATCTACATCGCATGAAGAACCTACTCAGAAAAAGTTGAAACATTGGCTGCGATCCGCGCTTCGGCGACTTGCCTGATCTTTTCCAACACAGCGTCTGTCTCAAGCAACAAAGAGTTACTCCAAAAGCGGAGCACCACATCGAAGCCTTCACCCGCCAAGACCTTACTGCGTTGCTGGTCATAAACCACAGCAGCAGGCTCAGCATGCTGGCCGCCGTCAATTTCAATGACCATGCCAATTTCCAAACATGCAAAATCGGCAAAGTAGCCCACGATGGGGCGCTGTCGACGAAACTTCAGGCCCAGCAGGCGGCGATCACGCAGCTTGCTCCATAGCAAAGCCTCAGCGTCGGTTTGCGACTGGCGTAGCGCGCGAGCGCGCACCCTCACCCCCGCCCTCTCCCGCACGCGGGAGAGGGAGTTTTGTGGGTCCGTGGTGACTTCTTTCATTAAATGAGGGCTTCCTGCCTTCGCTACGTTGCTGAAATTCATTGAAGTCCTGCTTCCTTTTATGAAGTCCTGCGTTCCTTCATGAAGTGTTGCTCTCCCTCCCGCAAGCGGGAGCGCATTTCTTGCCCCCTCTCCCGCATGCGGGAGAGGGTTGGGGTGAGGGCGTGCAGCGCAACTTCAATCGCGGGACATCTGACTACAGCACTGCAGCTCATACGACCCTGCTCTCTTCCCCGCAAGCGGGGGAGCACTTATCAGTTCCGAACCGGCTTGCCAGTCGCCAGCATGCCCATGATCCGCTCGTGCGTCTTGGGGTGTCCCAGCAGCGAGGTGAATGCCTGTCGTTCCAGGGTCAACAGGTACTCCTCAGTCACCATCGTGCCGGGATCGACGTCGCCGCCAGTGAGCACGTGCGCAATGAGGCTGGATACATGGAAGTCGTGCTGGCTGATAAAGCCGCCATCACGCATGTTGACCAACTGCCCCTGAATCGTTGCCTTGCCGTCTCGGCCTGCCACGGCAAACTGGCGCTTATGCGGTGGGCGGTATCCCGCACGGTGCATGGCTTTGGCTTCATTGATGGCAACAAAAAGCAACTCGTCCTTGTTGGGAACGACCACATCGCTCTCCAGGAGGTAACCCAGCTTGCGGGATTCCAGCGCGCTGGTACCCACCTTGGCCATGGCGGCGGCAGTGAAGCCGTCGGTCAGGAAAGGCAGCAGATCCTTGCCCGTGCTGGCCAGGGAGTTCTCATAGGCACGGCGTGCCAGGTAGGTCAGGCCGCCCGCGCCGGGCACCAGCCCCACACCCACTTCGACCAGACCTATGTAGCTCTCCATGATCGCCACACGGCGCGACGAATGAACGGCCAGCTCGCACCCTCCGCCCAGCGCCATGCCACGAATGGCCGACACCACCGGCACATTCGCGTAGCGGATGCGCAGCATGAGATCCTGCAATTCCTTTTCCATGGAATCGACCAGGCCGGCACCGCCCGCCACATAGCCGGGCAACATGGCCTGCAAATCGGCCCCTACCGAGAATGGATCGTCTCCGGGCCAGATCACGAGGCCTTGGTATTGACTCTCAGCCAACTCCACTGCCTGCATCAGACCCTCACCAGCCTCCGGACTGATGGCGCGCATCTTGGTCTTGAGCGTGGCAATGACGACTTCGTCGTCCAGCGTCCAGATACGGATGGCATCCGTCTCGTGCAGCGTCTTGCCGGAATTGGCCGGACGCGGCCCACCCTCCCCCAAAAGCAGTTCGGGAAACAACTGACGTTCGTAGACAGGCAACTGACGACGGGGTTCAAAGCGTCCCGTTGCGGGGTTCCAGGAGCCCTGCTCGGTGTGGACACCGCCTGCCTCGGCGACCGGCCCCTTGAACACCCACTCGGGCAGCGGCGCCTTCGAAAGGGCCTTGCCAGCTTCGATGTCTTCCTGGATCATCTTGGCCACTTCCAGCCAGCCAGCTTCCTGCCACAGCTCGAAAGGACCTTGCTTCATGGCAAAGCCCCAGCGCATGGCCTGGTCCACATCGCGCGCAGTTTCGGCGATGTTCTGCAGGTGCACTGCCGCATAGTGGAAGCTGTTGCGCAACACCGCCCACAGAAACTGCCCTTGCGGCCCTTCAGAATTGCGAAGAAGCTTCAGACGCTCGCCAGCAGGCTTTTTCAGCATGCGGCCGTATACCTCGTCAGCCTTCTGTCCGGCGGGCACATATTCAGCGCCTTCCAGATCAAAGCGCAGAATGTCGCGGCCCACCTTTTTGTAGAACCCTGCGCCGGTCTTCTGGCCCAGGTTTTTCATTTCCAGCAGTTTGGCAAGCACTGCAGGCGTGCCGAAAGTGTCGTAGAAAGGATCGGCTTCAGGACTCAGGTTGTCCTGCAAGGTCTTGATGACGTGACCCACGGTGTCGAGGCCCACCACATCCACGGTACGGAAGGTGCCGCTGGATGCGCGCCCCAGGCGCTTGCCGGTCAGGTCGTCCACAATGTCGAAGGTCAGGCCAAACCTGTCTACCTCTTTCATGGTGGCCAGCATGCCGGCGGTACCGATGCGGTTGGCGATAAAGTTGGGCGTGTCCTTCGCGCGAACCACACCCTTGCCCAGCGCGCTGGTTACAAAGGTTTCCAGATCGTCCATGACCCTCGGCTGAGTCGCCGGCGTAGCGATCAGTTCCACCAGGTACATGTAGCGCGGCGGGTTGAAGAAGTGGATTCCGCAAAAGCGCGGCCGCAGGGCTTCGGGCAATGCCTCGCTCAGCTTGGTGATCGACAGGCCCGAGGTGTTGCTCGCCAGAATGGCATGCTTGGCCACGAAAGGCGCAATCTTGTGATAAAGATCGCTCTTCCAGTCCATGCGTTCGGCAATAGCCTCAATGATCAGGTCGCAGCCCTTGAGCTTCTTGAGATCGTCCTCGTAGTTAGCCGCCTCAATCAGGTCGGCATCGTCGGCCACACCCAGAGGTGAGGGCTTAAGCTTCTTCAGATTCTGGATGGCTCTTTGCGCAATGCCATTTTTGGGCACGGGCTTGCCGTCTTCGCCAGGCTTGGCAGGCAGGTCGAAAAGAATGACCGGCACCTTGACGTTAACCAGATGCGCCGCAATTTGCGCACCCATGACGCCAGCGCCGAGCACGGCGACTTTCTTCACATTGAAACTAGACATTTTCAGGAATTCCTTTTAGCCAGGGTTACCGTTCCTGGTGAACGTCACTGGACCCTGACCCAGGTCTGGGTGCGCCCGAACGGACCAATGGAGCCTCGTACTTCCAGCTTCTTGCCCTCTTCGACAGGTGTCAGGCGCAAGGCATAGTCGCTGCCCTTTTCAGGGTCAAGGATGCGCCCGCCTTCCCACACATTTTTGCCCTCGGCCTTCTTGGCACCACGGATGATTTCCAAGCCGGTCATGGGTTTGTCCTTACGCTCGTCGCTGCACTTGTCGCAGACGGCGTTCGGATCAGCGTCTTTTCTGAGCACCTTCTCGATGCGACCATTGAGCACGCCGCCCGTTTCGGCGATCACGACGCGCGCCTTGGGCTGACCTGTGGAGTCGTCAATGCTGTGCCAGGCGCCGACGGGCGTCATCTGCGCACAGGCAACACCGCCAAAGAGCACGAGGGACGCAGCTGCGAGCTTCTTGCTGAGTTTGCTCATGCCAGCGCCTCCTCGGTATCCAGCAGGTTCGACACGCCGGAGCGCGCGGTGCGCATCAGGCTGGCGGTTTCCGGGAACAGGCGGGCGAAGTAAAAACGCGCAGTCTGCAGTTTGGCCGTGTAGAACGGATCAGTGTTGCCTTCTGCTTGCTTCTTGAGAGCCACGCTGGCCATGCGCGCGAAGAAGTATCCAAACACCAGATGCCCCGCCACGCGGAGGTAGTCCACGCTGGCGCCACCCACTTCGTCTGGGTTGATGAACCCCTTGAAACCGATTTCGGTGGTGAACTTGGTCATCTGGTCAGCCAGGTAGCCCAGCGGATTGATGAACTCGCTCATCTTCTCGTTGACGCCCTCTTCTTCAACCAGTGCGGCGATCAGTTTGCCGAACTTCTTGAGCGTGGCGCCCTGATTGCCCAGGATCTTGCGGCCCAACAGATCCAGCGACTGCACGGTGTTGGTGCCTTCGTAGATCATGTTGATGCGGGCGTCGCGTACGAATTGCTCCATGCCCGTTTCATGGATGTAGCCGTGGCCGCCAAAGACCTGCATGGCATGGTTGGTGGCAGCAAAACCGTTGTCGGTGAGGAAGGCCTTGACAATGGGCGTGAGCAGCGCGACCAGTTCGTCGCTCTCCTTGCGCACTTTCTCGTCTGGGTGATAGAGCGCCTTGTCGAGCATCATGGCGCAGTAGATCGCCATGGCTCGGCCGCCTTCGGCGTAGGCTTTGGCGGTCAGGAGCATCTTGCGCACGTCGGGGTGCACGATGATCGGATCGGCCGGCTGGTCTTTCGCCTTCGTGCCAGAGAGGCTGCGCATCTGCTGGCGGTCCTTGGCGTAGGCCAGCGCGTTTTGATAGGCCACTTCGGTCAGCCCCAGAGACTGGTTTCCCACCCCCAGGCGTGCGGCGTTCATCATGACGAACATCGCCTGCAAGCCCTTGTTCGGCTCACCCACCAGCGTGCCGACGGCACCTTCCAGACTCAGTTGCGCCGTGGCGTTGCCGTGAATGCCCATCTTGTTCTCAAGACCAGTGCAATACACCGGGTTGCGATCGCCCAGGCTGCCGTCTTCCTTCACGTGGTACTTGGGCACGAGAAACAGGCTGATACCTTTGCTGCCCTTCGGCGCATCAGGCAGGCGCGCCAGCACCAGGTGCAGGATGTTGGGCACCATATCGTGCTCGCCTGCACTGATGAAAATCTTGTTGCCGGTAATCTTGTAGGTGCCGTCAGCCTCGGGTTCCGCCTTGGCCCTCAAAAGGCCCAGGTCGGTGCCACAGTGCGGCTCGGTCAGGCACATGGTGCCGGTCCACTCGCCGCTGGTGAGCTTGGGCAGGTATTTTTTCTTCTGCTCATCGGTGCCGTGCGCGTGCAGGGCTTCATAGGCACCATGCGAGAGACCGGGGTACATGGTCCACGCCTGGTTGGCAGAGTTCATCATCTCGTAGACGCATTGGTTGGCCACAATCGGCAAGCCTTGGCCACCGTACTCCGGGTCGCAGGCCAGGGCAGCCCAACCGCCTTCGACGTACTTGGCATACGCGTCCTTGAACCCGGTGGGGGTCTTGACCTCGTGCGTAGTCTTGTCGAGCACACAGCCTTCGGTGTCGCCACCGAGATTGATCGGTTGGATCACCTCGGCAGCAAACTTGCCGCCTTCTTCCAGAACCGCATTCAGGGTGTCCGCATCGATCTCGGCGTGGCGTGGAATGGCTTTGAGCTCATCTACGACATTGAGCACTTCGTGCATGACGAACTGCATGTCGCGCAGTGGCGGGTTGTAGGTAGGCATGGCGGATAGGCTCCTTGAAAACCAAGTATGTTGAGAGAAAAATCAGCGGTGATGGCTGTAACGCGAAAGGATACTTTCAAAACCGCGCATGGCGCGCTCGACGGCGCCAGGCAGTTGCAAGAAACGCGCCTCGTAGTGCAAGGCAAGAATCAGCGCGTGAATCTCGAAGGTGACCTGCCGTTCGTCGAGGTCTGGCGCCAGGTGACCCTCTTCGCGGGCCTGCCGAGCTGCACGCGCCATGGCTTCCAGCCATGACCCCACCGACCGGGCCAGCGCATCGTGCACAGGGCCGGGTTTGTCATCGAACTCCACGGCACCGCTGACGAAGATGCAGCCGGAATCAAGTTCGGCACCGGTGTGGCGCATCCAGTTCATAAACAAAGCACGCAAGCGCGGCAGCCCGCGCGGCTCCTTCATGGCCGGACAGAAAACGTCGCGCTCGAACCTGACGTAATACTCGTTCACGACCGAAATCTGCAACTCTTCGCGCGAGCCAAAATGGGCAAAAACACCGGACTTGCTCATGCCCATCACCTCGGCCAGCGCACCGATGGACAACCCCTCCAGGCCAAGTTGAGAGGCCATGCGCAGGGCAGCATCGACGATGGCGACCTTGGTCTGCTGGCCTTTGGGGAGTGCGCGCGGCACCCTGGCGCTTCCGGCACCAGCCTCACGGCGCGCGACTCGAAGTGTGGAAGTCATGTTAAAAATAAAACGAACGGTCGTTTTATTTTGCGTCAGTCCGGCGCCTTTGCCAAGTCCTCAGTGAATTTTTTTATGAGTATTTATACTTATTTCTAAAGTATTCTTTTTACTTAAGGATGTCCTGCATAACCCTCGCGAGTCGGTGGTAGTGCGGATCGGGATGAGGCGCAAGGCGTCTTTTTGCAGCCAATAGCCCAGCTATTGGCAAGAAAAGCAACGCAGCGGATCGCCCGAGACCGTGCTGCCACAGACCGCAGGGAGTTATGCAGGGCATCCTTAAGTGCACATTCGACGCTGAAACGGGCTCAGAGCATCCCAGGGGCCTTTCGGCACCCGGCACTTGTGGATAGACCAGAGGGCTCCCTGTAGGAGCGGCTTCAGCCGCGATGGGTCACCGTCATCAATGGCGTCTTGCGCTCCAAAGGAAACCAATCGCGGCTGAAGCCGCTCCTACAAGCAAACCCTCTTTGTTTCTCCCCGGAACGCCGGGCAACCCAACGGGCGTGGGAAGCTCTAAAGCTGCTCCCACAAGAACCCCGCGATGATCCCAAATTTGGCTTAGGTAATTACTGACAAGCCCTACCCCAGCAATAGCCTCAAGCTCGCTTGCTGGTGCTCCAGGGGCGAGCGTCTGAACCCCGAGCGTGCGAAACGCTGCAGTCGCCCCACCACAAAGGCTGTCAACACCGAGGCAGTCACTTGCCCGTCACGTTCTGGAGCAGGCTGTTCACCAGACACGGTTGCACCATCGCGCAGGCACTGGCGCAACGCGGCTTCGAGTTTGTCAAACAGCATGTTCATGCGCTGCTGGAGGCGCTCATGCTCGTACACCAGCGCATCTCCCACCATGACGCGTGCCATGCCGGGGTTCTTTTCCCCAAATTGCAGCACCATTGCAACCATGCGAGCGGCTTGCTGCCGCCCTGGCGGCTCGCGGTCGCTGATCTGGTTGATTAGCCCGAACACGCTGCTTTCAATGAAATCAATCAGTGCCTCGAACATCTGCGCCTTGCTGGCAAAGTGGCGGTAAAGCGCCGCCTCACTCACCTCCAGGCGCGCAGCCAGCGCAGCGGTCGTGATGCGCTCCGAACCAGGCTGCTCCAGCATTTCAGCCAGAATTTGCAAAATCTGCACCCGGCGCTCGCCCGGCTTCGGGCGCTTGCGAACGGTAGAAAGTTCGTCGGCAGGGTGCATGTTGAATCAATTGTTTCGAATTGATTCTAGCGGGAATCGCACTTACTTAAGGTCGCGACCTAGTCTTAGGAAGCGTATTTCCTGTAAGAGCGGCTTTAGCCGCGAAGGGCCTGCGCTCGGTAAATAGCTATGTTTGTGGCGCAGGCGTTTCGCGGCTAAAGCCGCTCCTACAGCAGCAAAGCTCCTTGAATCGCATTCACCTAAAGCAAGCGCCATTCGTTCTAGCGGGGGTTCCGTGAACATCTTGCCGACTGGTTGCGCTCAACGCCAACATCAGAGGTGCCAGCGTAGAGCAGAGGGAAACGTCCAGGACATGTTGGGCTTCGCTTCGCTCAGCACCAACCTACACAAAGAGCTGATGGGCGCCGGCCGGTAGGTTGGGCTGACGGAGGAAGCCCAACAAGCAGCTTCTCCCATGAATACGCCGCCTGTTGGGCTTCGCTTCGCTCAGCACCAACCTACCAAAGGGAAAATGAGCGTCAGTTGCCGGCTCTGATCATGGTGCCGAACGCCTGGTCTCCCAGCACCTCCAGCAGGAGTGCATGTGGCACGCGACCATCGATGATGTGCACTGCATTCACGCCGCTTCTGGCTGCATCAAGTGCACCGGCGATCTTGGGAAGCATGCCACCGCTGATGGTGCCATCGGCCACCAGTGCATCGATGCCCGCAGGCGTCAGCTCAGGCAGCAGTTGGCCCTGCTTGTCCAGCACACCAGGAATATTGGTGAGCATGAGCAATTTTTCAGCCTTCAACTCCATCGCCAACCTTGCTGCGACGACATCGGCGTTGATGTTGTAGCTTTCATTGTTGGCGCCAAAGCCTATTGGGCTGACCACCGGTATGAAGGCATCATCCTGCAGCGCCTTGACCACGCCGGGATCGATCTGCTCAATATCGCCGACCTGCCCCACATCGTGCTCTACGTTCGGGTCTTTCTGATCAAGCATTTTCAACTTGCGGGCACGAATCAGGCCGCCGTCGCGGCCCGTGAGGCCCACCGCCTTTCCACCGGCCTGATTGATGAGGCCAACGATGTCCTGCTGCACCTCACCGCCCAATACCCATTCGACCACTTCCATGGTTTCAGCATCGGTCACCCGCATGCCTTGAATGAACCGGCCTTCCTTGCCCAGACGCTTCAGCGCGGTTTCAATCTGCGGACCACCGCCATGCACCACCACCGGATTCATGCCCACTAGTTTGAGCAACACCACGTCCTCCGCGAAATCCTGCTGCAGTGCAGGATCGGTCATGGCGTTGCCTCCATACTTGATGACCATGGTCTTGCCATGGAACTTGCGAATGTAGGGCAATGCCTGGGCCAGAATTTCGGCCTTGTCGCGCGGGGAAATTTGAAGGACGTCAGTGGTCATGGCCAAAAAACGATTGAGGTGAAGAAAGTGGCAATAATAGATAACAAGGCCAACGACTAGTGTCCTGAGTTGTAAGCTCGTTGAAAAAACAAATCTGCCGAAATCGGTGCCGGGCAAGGAACAAAACGCAGTGATACCGAGTGGTATCGCGAGGCTTTGTGACGCAGCATGGCGGCGATTGTCGGTGGATTTGTTCAACGAATTTGCAATTCAGGACACTAGGGATGCCCTGCATAACTCCCTGCGGTCTGTGGCAGCACGGCCTCGGGCGATCCGCTGCGTTGCTTTTCTTGCCAATAGCTCGGCTATTGGCTGCAAAAAGACGCCTTGCGCCTCATCCCGATCCGCACTACCTCCGACTCGCGAGGGTTATGCAGGGCATCCCTAGCCTCTTGGTGGCTGCAGCACGCGCGGCACTTTAAAGCGTACCAGCATCACGTAGGCCACCACGTAGCTAACCGCAAACAATACACAGAACGCCACCAACAGGCCGTCGTAGCGCCAAAAGAGGATCGCAGGCACCACGGTCAACACGATAAAGCTCCACAAGTAGGGGGCCGTGCGGTTGTTGCGCTTGAGCATGTTCTTGGCCTCGTCTTCGTGCAGCACGCTGCGCACCAGCCGACGGTATACCAACTGATGCAGATGAAGCGCATCGGCCATGCCCGGCGAATTGCCGCGCCAAAGCTTGCGGTACATGGAAAACACGGTCTCCCACACGGGGTACATCAAGAGCAGCAGAGGGAACCAGGGAGACACGATCGGGTGACGCTGCACCAGCAACAGGCTGAGGGTGGCAATCAGCAGCCCCCAGACGTAGGCGCCAGCATCTCCCGCGAAAATCAGGCCACGTGGGTAGTTCCATACCAGGAACCCCGCAGTTGCTGCGGCCAGCACAATGGCCATGGCAGCCAGTTCGCGATCGCCTACCTGCAATGCGACATGAGCCAGAGCCAAGCACACCACCAGCGCCACCGCGCCGGCCAGGCCGTTGTAGCCGTCAATGATGTTGAATGCATGCGGCAATCCGGTGACCGCCAGAATGGCAAGTGCGACACCCAGCCATGGCCACTGGCTCCAGAAGCCGTCGATCCACTCAAACCCCAGACTGGGTACCGAGACACCCAGCAACCACCAAGCCAACAAGCCCGAGCTCACCGTAAGCAACAGCCGCCAGCGCACCGCCAGCCGCTGCGTCAGATCTTCCAGCACTCCGCCCGTGAAGGCAGGCAGAAGCATCAGCAACCAATGGTGCAGGCGAATATCCAGATTGATGTTGCCTGCCATACCTGCCCACTGCAGCACCGGCAGCGCCGCCATTGCCAGGGACCAGCCGGCCAAGAGTCCCAGCCCGCCCACACGAGGAACGTGTCCCAGGTGAAACCGCTGTGGCGCGTCAGGCGAGTAGACAGTACACGAGCGCAGAAACGCGCGGCGCACCCACAACGTGAGCACCAAGGACAGCATGAAAGCGAGCAGCGCGAGGGAAATCATGTGTGGAAATCACCGAAGTCGGCGGTACTCTTCAAACTCTGCAATGGATGGATTGTCCGTAGAAACTGCAAAGGCAAAGGCAAAGGCAAAGGCTGAAACAACCGCAAAATCGGTTGCAATGGCAAAAGCCGTGCATGGTAGCATCACGCCCTTACCCCGGGGGAAGGCGCTTCGCAGAAATTTTTTTCGCGTCCCGACGGCGTTTTACGCCCTTTGGGGTCAATGATTTTCATGGCGCCTACTCCTCATCCGCTGCACGTCTACGAACGGCAAATCGACTCCAACGAACGTAGTTCACTCTCGGTCCTGGCCAGCCACATACCGCCTGGCGCGCGAGTGCTCGACCTTGGCTGCGGCAGCGGTGCTATTGGCCGCCACCTGCTGACCCGCAGCCAGAGCGACACCCCACCGCTGAAGAATATCGTCATAGACGGCCTGACCATCAGCGCCGATGAGGCGAAGCTGGCCTCATCCCATTACCGGCGGGTGGAGGTTGCTGACCTGGACGCCGTTCATCTGCCCGGCTTGTTCGAAGCCGCCAGCTACGACATCATCATCTGCGCCGATGTGCTGGAGCATATCCGCCAGGCCGGACGCGTACTGGATGAGTGTAAGCAGTTGCTAGCACCGGGCGGGCGTGTGCTGCTTTCTATTCCGAACATCGCTTACAGCGGGTTGATCGCCGAGTTGATGGCGGGCGAATTCCTCTATCGCCCTGAAGGACTGCTGGACGAAACACACGTTCACTTCTACACCCGCCAAAGCCTACAGCGCTTCCTGGCTGAGCAACGCTGGGCGAGCGAACATCTGGAAACCATTGAGCGGGCCCTGCCAGATTCCGAGTTCCGCTCAGCCTTCGACGCTCTGCCCCCTGCCGTCGCGCGACACCTTCTGGCTTTACCCGACGCGCTGACATACCAGTTCATCGCCGTCATTCGCCCTCTCTCATCCAGCGAACAGGCTGCCGCGCCCTCCTCACCGCTTGGTGCTGCGCCACTGCCGGCGCAGGCCTTCTTCACCGCTGAGCTTTTCCTCGGCACCAGCACTGAAAATGAAGACACTCCCCGGGTCTTCTCCTACGCCCAAGAAAACAAAATTACAGCGGCCGGCGTCATCGGCCAGGCTCGGCAAACCCTCAGCTTTCAGCTGCCCGCAGCCACTGCCGCAAGTAGCTTGCGGTTAGACCCTGCCGACCGCCCGGGCTTTATCCACTTTCACGCCATGCGACTGCATGCAGCCGACGGAACCGTGCTGTGGCAATGGCGTGGTGACGACGGCGCCACGCTTGAAGGTGCTGCCCGCCAGGACATCTTGTTCCGCCCGTTCGGTGGCGTGTCTCCCACACTGCTTGCGCTGCTGTATGGCAATGATCCCTTTATCGAGTTACCGATCGCCTCCGCAATCGTCGCTGCGGCGACAGGCGGGCACCTCGAGTTGGAAGTAGGCTGGCCCATGTCGGCTGACTACCTTGCCTTGTCCGGCGCTGTGGCTGAACTGGAAGGGCGAGCAAAGCTGGCCGAACGCCGAATCAACCTGAACCGAGAAGAACTGCAGACGAGACATCAGCGGGAGTTAAGTGAGATTGGCGAGCGGATCGAGCGCGAGCGGGAGGAAATTGTCGAGCGCCATGCGCGTGAAATAGCCGATCATCAGCAAACGCTGACGAAGTTGCGCCGAGAATGGAAAACCCAATTGGCGCATTTGCAGGAACAGCGTGACGAAGCCGTTCAGCACATCCAGTTCCTTGAAAACTCCACTGTTTTTCGTGCCAGCCGGCCCCTGGTTCAAGCCAAAATGAAGGTGGATCGCCTGCTCGGCCGTGGCTCCGCACTCCAGGCGGCCCCTGAACCACCGCCTATGCAGGCCATGACACCGCCTGAGCAGCCGGTGGACATCATCGTGCCGGTCTATAAAGGACTGGCAGACACGCAGTGCTGCATTCTCTCGGCTCTGAACGCAGACTGCCGCACGCCTTGGCGCCTCATCGTTATCAACGATGCGAGCCCCGAGCCGGAAGTTACCGCCTGGTTACGCGAGATCGCTGCCACAGACGAACGCATTGAACTGCTTGAGAACGAAGAAAATCTTGGGTTCGTGGGCACGGTCAACCGAGGCATGGCGCTCTCTCAAGCCCACGACGTTCTGCTGCTCAACAGCGACGCAGAGGTTGCCAACGACTGGCTGGACCGCATGCGCGCCGCGGCCTATTGCGACCAGCGGGTAGCTTCGGTCACGCCGTTCTCCAACAACGCCACCATTTGCAGCTACCCTCAGTTCTGCGCCGACAACGAGCTGCCCGAGGGCTGGGACACGGCGAGGCTGGATGCACTGTACGCGCGCGCCAACCCCGGTCAGGTAGTCGATGTGCCCACGGGAGTAGGCTTTTGCATGTACATCCGCCGCGATGCACTGCAAGCCGTCGGCCTGTTCGATGTGGAAAATTTTGGCAAAGGCTACGGTGAGGAGAACGATTTCTGCATCCGCGCGTCCGGTGCTGGTTGGCGCAATTTTCACTTGCTGGACACCTTCGTTCGCCACGCTGGCGGCGTAAGTTTTGGCGCCGGCAAGACCCCGCGCGAACGTGCCGCCATGGAAACGCTGCGCCGGCTGCACCCGCGCTATGAGGGCGACGTCATGCGCTTCGTGCAGGCCGACCCTGCCCGCGCTGCGCGCTTAGCCGCCGACATTGGGCGAATTCTCGACGGAGGCCGCCCAGTCATACTGGCCGTAATGCACGACCGCCAAGGCGGCACCGAGCGCCACGTGCACGAACTCGCCTCTACCCTGCGCGAACGTGCCCAGTTCCTCGTGCTCAGGCCCCTGCCCGGCCAGCGCGTGAGCTTGCGTCTTCCAGACCCGGGAGAAAGCTTCGAGCTGGTCTTTACCCTGCCTGGTGACCAGCCTGCTTTTCTTGAGACACTGCGTCGCTTTGACGTGCAGCACTTGCACTACCACCACCTGCTGGGCCACGGCGATTTCGTCCGCTCGCTGCCAGAGCAACTGGGCGTCAGCTACGACTTCACAGCGCACGATTACTTCACGATCTGCCCCCAGATCTCGCTCACCGACCGAAGCAACGCGTATTGCGGCGAGCTCGGTGTAGACCAGTGCGCCACCTGCCTTAAAGATTCTCCGGCACCGGGAGGTGTGGATATCGTCACCTGGCGTCGCAACCACGCGGCTTTTCTCTCTGAGGCAAGATTTCTGCTGGCGCCCGCGCGCGATGCTTTGGCCCGGATAGTCAAACTCGTACCAGGCACCACCGCGCGCGTGGTGCCTCACACTGACATAAGCCCAACCACCCTCCTGCCCCAGCCAGAGCCTGCCCGCCTGGAAGGGTCACGTCCGCTCAAGGTGGCCGTCATTGGTGCGCTCAGCATCATCAAGGGCGCAGACCTGCTCGAAGACGTGGCCGTGGCCGCAGCAAAACAGGGTGCGCCTGTAGAGTTTCACCTCATCGGTTACGGCTACCGCGCACTGCGCACCCAGCCACATGCGCACCTGACCGTGCATGGCCGCTATGAGGAAGAAGACCTCCCGTCTCTCCTGGAATGGCTCCAGCCCGATTTGATCTGGTTCCCTGCGCAATGGCCCGAGACTTACAGTTATACCCTTTCAGCATGTTTGCTGGGCGGCTGGCCTGTGGTGGCGCCAGAGCTTGGTGCATTCGCGGAGCGGCTGACTGGCCGCGCCTGGACCTGGGTTACTCCTTGAAGCAATCCCCAGCCCAATGGCTGGCCTTTTTTGAGGACATTCGCTCGCGCCACTTCGCCACGGGCAAGGGGCCAGCTTCTGTGCTGCCGATTGAAACCAGTGCGCAGCATGAATTGCTGGCACGTGCGGGGGTCGGTGATCCTGCCGTGTGGTATGCCAATGAGTATTTGGGCGGGCTTTTCGACAGCCTCATCGGGTGCAGAACCTGAGCTCCAAACTTTGTTGCGCTACCAGTCTTCCGCAGCCTCAGCTGGTGAGGGTGGCAAGGGCCTTCTGTTGTCAGTGCTGGTACGCCTGCGTTCCATGCCGGTGCTCGCGGGCGTAGCGCGCGCTATTCCGCTGAGGTGGCAGACCAGGGTCAAATCCTGGTTAAGAAAATAACAGGGGTTGACCGCTGAACTCACGTCCTTAGTCATATGGTGCGTGATAGGTTGAGACCTGAATTTTCTTGTAGGAGCGGCTTTAGCCGCGAAGGGTCACCCCACCACGCAAGTCTTTCGTTAGCTAGGTAGGCCTTCGCGGCTAAAGCCGCTCCTACAAAGATAGCATGATAAAACTCAGACGCGCAGACCCTATGTGCGCTCAAGCACCCACGCATCCTGGTGATGCCAGAACCAGGTAGGGGCATGACGCAGTAACCGGTCGCTGCCTAAGTGGCTAGCAATTTGCGACTGCACATACTCTGCGCTGGTAAACGCAGTGCCATATTCCTGCGAGTCAATAGCGTTGGATTCGCTCGACGGCGCAAAGAAAAAGCCCTCACCATCCAGCGTGACACCCTGGCGCCGCACAGCCTCGGCTCCATGAGTAGTGAACACCAACAGGCCACCTGGAGCCACACAGTCATACAGCCGTGTCAACCAGCGTGACCAGCTGCTGGCCGGCAGGTGGCTGAACAAGGACAATACAAACACAACATCGTAGCGCTGCGGGCAGGTGAGCTCTTCGGGCCTCGCAGCCGAGAGGAAGGATTGCACATTCAAGGTATCGCGCGCGAAATCGACTGCATCGGACACCACGTCAGACGCAGTCACTCGCTCCGCGCCTATGGCTTTGACCAGATGGCGTGTGAAACGGCCATGGCCGCTGGCAAACTCCAGGAAACTCTTTACGCCAAGTAGCGGACGCCCGACCGATTCAAGCAACAGCATCAGCTCCGCCAGGGTGCGCCAACCGTCCGCAAGGTAATCGCGCAAGGGGTTGATGGAAGTGGGGTGGCCGTCAAAGAACCGATAGATGTCGTCGCGGGGCGAAATCTCGCAATTGAGGCCCATCCATTCGGCAAATGCACCATTGAGCTTGTGACGCTCGATCAGATTGTGCGCAGCCAGGCGCGTGGCAGGAATACTGCGGGCAACAGAAAGAATTTTTGCCGCAGTCGAATGGTCACCCGAGGCCAGCAGCGTTTCGGCTTGCTGAAGTAATACTGTAGCGTCTTGTTCAGATGTCATTGGATTTCAATGGGTTTTCGTAACAGGGCCGAGGCTTGAACGGCTAAAAAGGGCTGTTTACAAGCTTCGCATCTGTGGGATTGCGTCCTCTACGCGGAGAGAGACCGACAGAGCGCTGGCGCACTACCAACTCATCCCCGAAACTTGAGAACTTAGTCACGCCACAAGTTCGGTCAGGTTGTAGGAGCGGCTTTAGCCGCGAATGATATCTCTCTACAGAAGGTCGCTTTTCGCGGCTGAAGAGGCTGTCGTTAAAGTGGTTGGTGCAGCAGTGGCGATTGCCCCCTCTCCTTTCGGGAGAGGGTTGGGGTGAGGGAGCGCGCCCAAAGACAGTCTCAGATCATGCGCCGCTGCCCTCACCCTGGCCCTCTCCCGGAGGGAGAGGGAAGAAGAACTAGGCCGTTTTGCGACACCCTCTAAAGCCGCTCCTACAAATACAACATTCGATGGGTTCCTGGGTAAAAAACAGGTAAGGCAGCATTTTGCACGCCACTCCCATAGGACAACCAAATTTCAAGCCCAATGGTGCGGTAATTTAACCAGTCCGGGCATCAACGTCGGCATGACAAAGCTGAAATGCATGAACTGGTACCACTGGTCGTACACCACCAAACCGCTCTCGTCGAACAGATAAGCGCTGATGACATACTGACCGCTGTGCAGAGGTAGGTTCGGAAACGTGAGCACGGAGCGCCAAACGCCCGGCTCTACCTCGGTAGGGTGCGCACCTTCTTCATGAGTGGCCAGCGAAGTGATCCCCACGCCCCGAGACTGCTCGATCATGAAGCCGATGTTCGGTCGCTCCCGTCCATGCCCACGTACCGTGATGGTGGCCACCAAGTCTCGGCTGTCGAGTAGGGGCGGATCACCCTCACCCAGGTTGGCAATGTCGACTGAAAGAATGGTGGCGGTGACGTCAGCCTGAACCGGCTGTGCGGGGGCTGCCGCCGCAGTGGCGGCGCTTGCTGCAGGATCGACCACCGCGTCAATCTGCTCGGTGGGAACAATCATGGCGTCAGGCACATGGTCGGCCACGGGCGCAGGCACGTCCGCCGGTGGAGCGGACAGCAGACGGGTGTGCATTTCATAGGCGCCCAGCACCGGCTCGGTAGGACCGAACTGCATCACACGCCCGCCGTCAAGCCAGAGCGCCACGTCGCACAACTGACGCACATGGTAAGGGCTGTGGGAGCAGAACAATATGGTGCAGCCATTGCGCCTGAACTGTTCAATGCGGTTGATGCACTTTTTCTGAAAATGCTGATCGCCTACAGCCAAGGCTTCGTCAATGATCAGCACATCGGGCTCTACCGCGGTCACCAAGGCAAACGCAAGCCGCACCACCATGCCGGAAGAATAGGTTTTTACCGGACGATCAATGGCATCACCAATTTCCGCAAAAGCCAGGATCTCGGGTTCAATGCGAGCCATATCGGCTTGTGAAATACCGATCAGGCTGCCACCAAAATACAGATTCTGACGCCCCGTGAAATCCGGATGGAAGCCCGCACCGAGCTCCAAAATAGCGGTGATGCGCCCACTGCGCAGCACTTCACCCCGGGAAGGCTGTAGCGTGCCGGTGATCATCTTGAGCAGCGTACTCTTGCCTGCGCCATTGGCACCCACCACACCCAGACACTGGCCGCGATGAAGTTCAAACGAAACATCGCGCAACGCCCACTGGCTGCGATGCAGGGCACGACCTGTGATCAGCGCTTTCAGGCGCGCGCGCGGGGAGTCGTAGATCAGGTATTCCTTGCCTACGTTGTGCAGGCGCAGGGGAATCGGTTCTGCGTGCTGTGTCATGCGCGGCACCCCATGCCCTGTGGAATCTGCCGGCATGCCGCCCCCTGGGGCCGCCGGGCTCCAACTTGGCCCCACAGCGGCAACAGATACGCAGAATGCCGAGCTGGAGCTCGGCGGTCCCAGGTTCTCGCTTGCGGCAAATTCTTCCGGAAAAGCGAGAAGTCACGGCTGTCCGTGAAACTGTTCATGCTGCTCATAGCCAATCCACCAACTGATCCCGACTGCGAGAGATCGCCATGTTCAGCACACCTCCCACTACCACCACCCAGATGCCAACAACCGCCCACACATCCACCGCTGGCCACGCACCCTGCAACAGTGCAGACTGGTAGCCCATCACAAAAGCAGACATCGGGTTCAGCCACAACACCCAGCGCCACGCTTCAGGGAACATGGTCACCGGAAACAGAACGGGGGACAAAAAGACGCCAATCGACAGCATGAACCCCACTACCTGAACCACATCGCGCAGTGCCGCCGCCAGCACGGCCAGAAGATAGGCCAGCAGAAAACACAACAAAATCTGCAGCGCATAGAGCGGCAGCACCGCGAAAACGCCAGACGCAAAATGATGCGAAGGTGTGTAGAAAAACACCAGCAACAGAATGAGCGGCGAGAAGACGAACGTGCTCGCCAAGACAGAGCGCGCCGGAAAAATTGCGGGCGGCAGAGGATTTTTCTGGAGCATGCCGCCGGCTTCGAGCAAGCTATTCATACCCCGCTGCGTGGCATCAGCAAACGCCATCCAGGGCAGCATGCCGACGATCAGATAGGCCCCCACCCGGCTGGTGGGCGCATTCTCACCCAGGCGCATGGAAAACACCACATCGAACACCAGATAGTACGCAAACAGGGTGAGCAGCGGTGGCAACCAGGCCCATACGATGCCGCCGACCGAGCCTGCATGGCGTGCAGCGAATTCACGGCGTGTGAGCACGACTACCAGGCGGCGCAGGCTCCAAAGAGCGCGAAAGTCTGCGCCCAAACTGGTCAAAATTTGCATGGTTTTTAGTTCAGGCACTGCATTCAAAGAAGGCACTCAGAACGCGCTGCAACCCTTTTTTGGTCAAGTTTCACCCGTGGAGAAGCGGGATATCTTCCAGGACTGGGCAACCGGTGCGCGGGACTTGCAAAAAAACGCTGTTCCTTCCAGTTGCTCGCGACGCGAGGCGGCGGGTCTGGAACGCCAATAATCTCACGGCGTAGTGATAGCTTCGCGCCGCTGATTCAGAAGTCCGATTTCCGAAGCGGCGAGTATACGCGCCGCACTAAGCATGAGGCCCATGAAGGCCCGAGCGGCCGGCTCTTGAGCCCTCACACGAGTCAACTCGATGCCGAGTCCGAACTGTGCCAATTTCAGCACCTGCTTTTTGTAATTCTTTTACATTACACTTCGGCATGCCCGAGCCTATCAGTCATGACCAAAACTTCAAGAACCTGATCCTTGATTATCCCCGCCAAGCGCTGCAGTTCTTCGCCCCCGAAGAGGCTATGGAAATTGACGATAACGTTAAGATTACCCCTGTCCGCCAGGAGCAACTCAAGAATCGTCTTGGCGACCGGTTTCGTGAGTTGGACGTTCCCCTAAAGGTCGATTGGCCCGATGGACGGCGTGCAGCGCTCCTCTTTCTTTTCGAAGAAGAAACAAATCCTGGGCGCTTTTCCATTCACCGGCTTGGGCGCTACTGCCTGGATCTGGCAGAGTTGATGGAGACCGATCGCGTGGTACCCATCGTGATCTTCCTTAAGGGCGGCACGCGCATCCGGAGCCAACTGCAGATCGGCAGCGAGCTTCATACTTTTCTGTCGTTTTCTTATCTCTCCTCCGTTTTGAACGAGCTGCCCGCAGACGACTACAAGGACAGCACCAACATCGTCGCCCGCATCACCCTACCGACGATGGCCTACGCGCGCGAGCGCCTCGTTGACATCTTTGCGGCTGCTCTGCGTGGGCTGGAGCTGGAACCCAGCACCGAGAAGCGCCTCAAATACATGGACTTTATCGACACCTACACCCAGCTTGACGATAATGAACGCAAGCTTTTTGCAAGACGATACCCTAATGAGGATGAAACCATGACGACCTGGAGTCAACGCATGCTGGCCCAAGGCCGGCAAGAAGGCCGGCAAGAAGGCCGGCAAGAAGGCCGGCAGGAAGGCCGACAGGAAGGGGAAGCGAACGTGTTGCTGCGTCAACTGGTGCATCGCTTTGGCCCTCTGGGAATAGCCGTGACCGATAAGGTGCGTCAGGCAAGCCCGGATGAATTGGAACGATGGGCCAGCAGCATTCTCGACGCTCGCACGCTTGATGAGGTTTTTGGCGTCCACTAAAACGGGTCTCAACCAACGCCCTGGCAGGCAGACCAGTCAGGGCTGTTTGGCGCTAACTTCAGCCTAAATCCGGAACTAGGCTAAGCTCACGCTTGTCAGCCGCCTTATCTTGTGAGGCGAGCAGTGGTGGCCACGGCCATACGATGCCACCCGCCGATCCTGCGTTCGGGCCTCGAATTCCCGGCGCGTGAGCACGCCTACCAGGCGGCGCAGGCTCCATAGAGTGCGAGAGTCTGCGCCCAAGCTGGTCAAAATTTGCATGGTTTCAAATCAATGCTTTTCTTGGAAAGCACCGCATTCTTGGGACACACTTGGAATGCTCAACGACCCTAACTCGCAGGGACGGTATTCTCTTCGAATTAGCCTGTCGCGGCTCATGAGAAACAAAACTCTGTAAGCCCAAAACGGCCTCCATCGCCCCTGCATTTGTAGGAGCGGCTTCAGCCGCGAAGGGTCACCGTCATCCATGGTGTCTTGTGTTCCGAAGGAAACCCTTCGCGGCTGAAGCCGCTCCTACAAGCAAACCCTCTTTTTGTTTCTCCTCGGAGCGCCGGGCGCCCCCAAGGGGCCTGGGACGCTCTAAAGCCACTCCCACAAGAATCAGGCGCATTTATGGCCTGAGGACGGCCATTATTTGAAACCTGCCCTGCGTTCTTAAAGCCTGTTACTTGGAGGCAGGCTCGCGCACCAAAGCGGAAATGGCAGCCGCGTCAGGTTCAGCGCCGTCTTGGGCAGCTTTCATCAATTCGACGCGTGATTGCGCTGTCAGGCGGGCGCGGGCCTGCTCAATCAACTCAGCGCGTTGTCGCTCGAAGCCCGACGAGACTTGACGCTCGATCAACTGGATGATGTGGTAGCCATGCTCTGTTTTCACGACCTCGCTGATTTCGCCCGGCTTTGTCAGCTTTGAAGCCGCGACATCAAACTGGGTGAGCTGCATTCCAATGGCAACGATCGGCAACTCCCCGCCTTTGGCCGCGCTGCTTTTGTCGCTGGATTCAGCGCGTGCAAGCGCTTCGAAGTTGGCCCCTGCCTTGAGTTCGCCGAGCAGCCTGTCTGCCTTGGCCTTGGCTTGCGCATCGTCCATGGTGGACGACGGAGCCACCATGATGTGACGCACCTTCAGCTGAACAGATTCACGCACATCGGCGGGCTGCGCGTTATAGACAGAACGTGCGTATTGCTCAAGCTGCTGCGAAGTCGGCTCTCGTGCTTCGGCTTGCTTGAGGAGCCAAAGATCAGAAAGCGCTTGTTGCTGAGCGAAGGCAAGAATCGAGGCAACGTCTGCCTGGCGATCAAAACCCTGTTGCTTGGCTTGCTGGACCAGATTCTGGCGAGTGTAAATTGAAAGAACGAGCTGTTCGATATTCTGGGGCTTGGAGAAAAACTTTCCCTTTGCGCTGGAGGCACCAGAAATTGCACCGCCGCCTGCAACTGAGCAGCAGTTACTACACCACCGGGGCCACGCATCAGCACCGTTTCACCGGCTCCAGGGGCAGCTTTCGACGCTGCGGCAACTGACTGCACGGACGGCACCGACTGCGCCTGCGAAGCTAACGGGAGGACTGCAAGAATTGCGACGAATAGAGAGGAAAGGCTTCTGGACACAAGCATTAAAGTTTCAGTTTCAGAAATGAGACCGGGGTACTCTGCCGTTATGTCGCCATTCGGAACCCGGAAGATGCATTGACCCATCAGTTCGAGTGCGGAAAACGCAATTGCCGCCAAGGACCTGATTCGTGATAAGTGCGGCCGTTGCTGGACACGAACCTCAGAGATAAACAGCCTGAAGTATAGGGCGCAAACCTCTGCTAAAGGCACCGGACCACTGATGTGGGAGTTTTCAATTGTTAAAAAAAGCGGGGTGTTAACCCCGCTTTTCATTGAAGCAAGCTCCTGATTGAGTTACACCTTACGGTGCAACTCAATCCAACCTTTATTCGACAGCTGGAGCTGGCAGCACAATGGCTGGCGCAGGACCCGAAGGACGCTTGTAGCGGTGCGTCACAGCATCGCCATAGTTACCGACCATGCTACCCACGGACGTATTGAACGTATTAGCAGCGTAGCCAATCACTGGCAGACCGCCAGCGTAGGTGGCTTCGCCAATCGTGGTCACGCCTGGCAGGCCCACAGACATCCAGCCAGCGCCGCCAGAAGGCAGGCTACCGATTTGGTAGGTGGTCAGCTGAGCGTTCAGAGCTTTGGACTGCTCACCGAATGTGAGAACGGCCACTTCTCCGCAGAAGCCAGGTGTCTTGCCCACCGGGGTACCTGGAGACCATTCGCCGTTGAAGGTCGGAACGATCGTGGCTTCTTCACGGTTGTAGGCGTGGTAGGTGGCAATGCCATCTTGCAGACACAGAACCGTACCGAACGCACCGTTCGCGCCCAGCGTCTTCTTAACCATCGAGGCCGGAGGATAGAAGAAAGGCGACGACAGCGAGTTATACACAGCCGCAGGAGTTGCCCCACCTGTTCCGTAGTTAACGGCAGCATGGTAGCGACGAGTTGGCTGCGAGAACACCCAGTCAGTGGAGAAGTTCACACCGTTGTCAGAACCAGCAGTCCACTCGTTCATCACAGCGGAAGTAGCCATCGCTGCGCTCAGAGCAGTCGATTGAGCAGCCGCGAAGCCGAAACCGCTGACATAAGGCGTGGAGAGGTCAGGCAAATCGAACGGCAGCATTTGCAGGATTGGGCCACCAGCTGGACCACCGTTGTCGAAGTTGGTCAACAATGGGTCAGCCGTTTCACCCAAGTGGGTGCCGGTAGACCAAGCAACATCACCCCCGTTAGGCGGGAAGGTGGGGTTGGAAGCACCGATTTGCGGGGCAAAGAACAGGCGAGCAGACGCAGGAGCCGGAGGCACCGCGGTGGTATCCAGAGCCACGATCGCGGAGTTAGCGCCACCGTAGGAGGTCACGTTGCCCGAGTTGTAGATGGTCCAGTTGCCCATCAGACCGCCGGTAGGAGCAGTCAGACCGAAAGCCGAAGCTTCATCGACGTTCATCGTGGTGGTCGGATCCATCAATTCCGCCATCACATCGGACGTGCAAGGAGCAACCATTTGGCCGCCAACCAGCTTGTGCTTGGTGGCTGTGAACAGACGGGTACCAGGACGAATGTCGGCCATGGTCAACCACTCAACGTAACCCTCTTGGGTGTGAGCAGCGCGAGCTTCAGCGGTCAGACGCGTATCCAGACGTGCATCGCTGAAGGCAACGCCTTCACCGGTGGGCTGAGCAGGCAGCACGCACGAGGTATCGGGAGAAGACATACGCGAGAAACCATCAGCGCCTTGCGCTACGGAAGCGCTCCACACATCGCCAGGAGACAGCAGGACTGTAAAGTCAAGCACGTCGTCAGAGTTGGCGGCGCCACGGAAACGCACCTTAACGGCTTTACCGTTGGTGGTATCGGTGTTGACAACGGTCAGCAGGGTGCCGGTGCTACCAGCGGTGCTGAAATAAGGAGTGACCAGAATGTGGCCCACACCGGTATCAGTGGATGCGCTCAGTGTTTGGGCAGTTGCGTTAGCAGCACTATCCACAACCCACACAGCGTTTGCAGCGCCAGAGAACCCCAGGCCCCCAAGAGCGGCTACAGCGCCGAGTGCCAATAAGCTTTTCTTCATAGCTATGACTCCATTAAAAAGATAATTGCAAGGACCAAGCCAGTTCTTGGAATGCTCAGTGATCGTAGCACGGCTTGAGTTTTTGGTTCAATCGGATTCGTTGGCAGCCTACTGCAGTGTTTTGTTTATGCAACAGAGACCGCAAACCCAAGCCACACAGGGGCTTGACAGCCACACTGGAACTTAGATTTTCTCGAGAAACCACCATTGACCTTCGTCTCGAACCCAAACCTCGTCATGATAGCCTACAACTTCAGGGATTGAGCGAGCAAAGCGTGGGATGGCAATGGCGGTGGTCAAGCGCACGCGAACGGTGCAACGGGCGGCCTCGCAGGTGGCCTCGTGAACTTGCGCATCTTTCCAGCTGCCGGCATTGCCGAACCGAGTTTGATACGCCTCCGGCTTGACGACGGCCCGGAAGCCCGGCTGAGCATAGGTGTACGCCTTGGCAAAATCTCGCTTGACCAGGGCAGCCCAGCGCTGCTCAGCGCGGGCGCGAACCTCTTCCTCAGGCGTTTTGGGGCCAAAGCTGGCGCAACCGGCCAGCAATACGCTGGAAACAAGCGCAGCAGTTGCCAGCAGGGTGCGACGACGCGGCGCAGCAGAACGAGTAAATATCATAGGAAAAGACGCTCCTTTATGGAGATGTGGGGGCAGAAATACTTGATGGAGTCAATGAAGACAGCCCTGCAGCGGTCAGACCACTCATGCGGTCTCGCAACTCACGGCTGATGGCTCGAATATCTTCATCAGCACGCACCACGCGGGGCGTGAAAACAACAAGCAGCTCGGTACGATTATTATTCTTGACCTGAGTTCCAAACAGACCACCAATGACGGGTATGGAAGACAGAAGCGGCAACCCGCTGCGGGAACTGGCGTCGTTGTCTTTGATCAGCCCCCCAAAACCACGGTCTCACCCGAGCGAACGGCCACCTTGGACTGGATTTGCCGCTGCGTGAAGGTAGGCTGCTGGGTGCTGGCGTCTACCGCGCCAACATCGGTAACCTGCTGGTTGATGTCCAGCGTGACCAGATCGCCCGCGTTGACCGAGGGCGTGACTCCCAGCATGACGCCAGTGTCTCTAAATTGAATGTTACCGGTGGTAGGGATGCCGCCCGCTGTAATGTAGCCACCGCCCACATTGACCGGCTGCTGGGTGCCCACACTGATGGTGGCGGCATGGTTGTCCAGCACCAGCAATGATGGACTGGAGATCACCTTGACCAGCGACTTGCTGGCCAGGGCACTGAGCACGCCAATGATTCTGCCGGCCGAATTGCTGAGCGCGTAGGTGAAGCCGGTAGCCGCGCCACTGGCCCCTCTCAGGTCGAAGCGACCTGAGCCTGCAGGCAAGGCCAGTGCACCAGCCTGGTTGTTCAGTACGCCAGAACCGCCGTAGCCATTGCCAAAGCCGTTATTGAAGGCCCATTGCAGCCCGTATTTCAGGTCGTCGCCCAGGCTCACTTCCACAATGCTGGCTTCAATGAGCACCTGAGCGCGCTGGAGATCCAGCCGCTTCAAGGTGGTTTCTATGCGCTCATACTCAGAGGGCTTGGCATGGATGAGCAGAGTATTGTTGATTCGATCCGCCATGACACGCACCGACTGCCCCAGCGTGGTGGTGCCGCTAACGGTGGCTTGCTGCTGGTTGGTCGGGACGTTGCGGTTAAGCGGGTTAGCGCCAAATGCGGAGCCGGTCGTGCCACCAAAGCCCCCGCCAGTAGAACCGGTGCGGCTGGTGTTGCCGAAACCGCCCGTGGTGTTGCTGGTGGTGCCTAGGCCCGGCGCTACACCAGTGGCGCCGGTACCGCCGGCGCCACCCTCGGTCGTGCCGCCATATATGCCGTTGAGCAGCGCAGCCAGGTGATCTGCCGAGCCGTTCTGCACTTTATAGACGAACAACTGCGGTTCTGCGCTGTTCATGTTGGGTCGGTCAAACTGCTCGATCCAGTAGCGAATTTCGTCGAGGTAAGCCGAGCGGGGAGTGACCACGAGCACGGCATTGAGGCGCTCCAGGGGCATGACGCGAACCGCGCCGAACAAAGGGCTGCCTTCGCCCAGCGCATTGCCACCGATGACGGGGACTGCGGCCCCGGCACCCGCGGGCGCTGCGGTGCCCGGGCGTGTGGTGGCGGCGCGTTGCGCAGCGGCCCTTGCCGCGGCCGCAGACAGGCCACCTGCAGCTGCACCTGCGGCGGCAGGGGTGGTGCCGGAAAGCATTTGCAGTGCGGCCTGGACCTCTGTCGGCGACGTATGCTTGAGCGGGAAGACGCCGACGGACATGCCTCGCAGAATGTTCACGTCAAACGTGTTGACCAGATCCAGCCAGCCCTCGGCCTCGGCGCGGGTTCCGCGCATGACGAGGACGTTGCGCAGCGTGTCCACTCGTACCATGGCTTCTGGCTTGATGAGTGGCTGCAGGAGGCTGGCCATTTCCTGGGCGCCCAAATACTCCAGCGGGATGATGATGGCGCCATAGCCGGGGGGCAGCGAGCCATTGCCAGCCAGGCGGGGGGCAGCAACAATGCTGCTCAAGGCTTCGGGCGTGCCCACGTGGTAGGTGCCGCGTGAGTCACGGGCCATGACGACGCCGTTGATCTGCAGGGCGCTTTCGAGCAGGTTGAAGGCTTTGTCTGCGCTGATGGGGCTGCGAGTCACCAGTGTGATGGTGCCAGGCAGCGGGGGATGAACGACGTAGTCCACTTTAAGCAGGTCGCGCAGCATGACCTGAATGACTTCGGCCGTGGGAGCGTCCTGGAAGTTGAAGCTGGTGGCCGGACCTTTGACGGTGGAAGGGCCGGCGTTACCGGGCTTGATCATCTGATCGTTGCCCCGGATGATGATCGGCTCTGAATCGGACGCTTCCTGGATCACCGGCTTGGTCACGGGGGCAGGACGGAGAGCGTCTTTCACTGGCGGCAGCGGCACCACCTGCTCGGCTGGCGCGCCGGGCGCCGCCACTGGCTGAGTGACACAACCGCCCAGCATGGCAAGCACTAGCAATGAGAGATAGGAGCGTTGTAATTGCATCTGTAGAACCTGAGAACCTGTTTAGCCAGCTCCACAGCCCGCTGGGCGGACTGGGAAACGTATTTTTCGCTGATGTATGGAGGGCGAGCGTAAGCAGACGCAGCCTCTGCAGCGTGTTGGTGGGCGGCTACACGCCGGGGTGTTCGCTGAGGTGGCTGCTGGGGGCGCGAATTTTTTTGAAGTCGCGCTGCCGGGGTACGGCTGTTGAGCGCTGGCGCGCTCCTCACCCCCGCCCTCTCCTGGAGGGAGAGGGCGTTTCGGGTGCAGCTTGCACTCACTTTCGGTTGACGATGAGTGCTTAGCCCCCTGAGGGGGTGGGAGCTCCGTGTGGAGCTGGCGCTCTGGCGGGATAGGAGAATCATGGCCCCCACGACCCTTTGATCTCTGGCTTGCTGGCGTCAGTCGGTGCGGCCGCAGGGGCGGCGGGAGCGGTCGGGGCCGGGGACGGTCGGACAGCTGACGGTGGAACGGGACGGGCAACGGGGGCGGTTCGGGCGGCTGGGGCAGGTGTTGGCGCAGGCACTGCACGCTGCGTGGTGCGGCGGGCGCCCGGAGCCGGGCGAGCAGCGGAAGGGGCAGGCTTGCCGGCCTGCGCCAGGGGCAACGGAATTATCCGACGCTCGTCGTCCTTTTCAAATACAGCCTGACTGCTTTCAATGCTGCGAAGGGTCCACTCGCCGACTTTTTCACCACGACGAACAAAGCGCGACTGGCCTTCAACTTCTGCGAGGATGCCACGCATGGTTGACCCATTGATGGTGCCGAACATTTTGAGCTTGTCTAGCTCCACAGGCGGTGGAGCTGCGGTTTTTTCCGAATCTGGCGCCGACTGAGTGGGGCGGCGGGCGGCGGAAAATAACGGGCGCTCGGCGATTTGCGGATACTCTGCCAGGGCCTCGGGGCGCGGGCGAAGCACCGCAGCGCGCGCGTCGTTCAAGTTTGGGGGCTGAGCCGCAGGA
This sequence comes from Ottowia caeni, assembly GCF_050821495.1. Classification (GTDB taxonomy): domain Bacteria; phylum Pseudomonadota; class Gammaproteobacteria; order Burkholderiales; family Burkholderiaceae_C; genus Ottowia; species Ottowia caeni. The sequence continues at coordinate 3,890,214 of NZ_CP151080.1, forward strand.
GGTTGCCACTGCGTGGACCTGCCGGGACCAAACCACAGCACCGCCAATCCAACAGCCAACGCCGTATTGATAACCAACAACAGAGGGATGGCACGACGATTCATGGCCGCACCTTCAAAACGAACAAATTGAGTTGCGCAGAAACATTCTGGGTGCGCGCCTGGAACGGTTGCGCAGACAGTTGCACACTCTCGCTGAATATTACAGGTGCCTGGATCTGCGCCATGTCGCGCAGGAAATCGCTCAACGCCCCAAGCTCGCCGTCTACGCGGAGATTAAGACCTATTCGCAGGAAGTCTCCCTCTTCACGTGCGGGCAAGACTTGGCTGCTCGATACCTGCAACCCTCTTGAGGCCATGGGCTGTGCGCAATTGCTGCAAAGCTGCATTGCCGGTCTGTGCCGGATCTCCCTCGGGGCCATAGGCCAAGCGCGCGAGATTCGCGGACAAGGCCTGCTCGGTGGTCCGCAGTCGCACGCCGTCCGAGCGCAAGCCGGCTAGCCGTGCAAAGCGAGGCTCGATCTGGCTCATGAGGTCGGTGGATGCATGATAGCGGGTGGCTGCGTAACTGCCGATGCCAATCAGCAAGGCGACCAAGGCGGTGGCGCCAATTAGCAGCCACACGTGTTCAGGGCGTAGGGCTTTGCGGTTCATGGAGCTGCCCCCGTGCGCAGCACGCCGTAGACGGCAGGGTCCAGCGTGAGTTCGAGGGTAAAAGATTCCTTGTCTGACCGCCCCATGCGCGTGGCAGGAGACGGCGAGCGCACGCCAAGCACACCGGGCTGGCCGCCCAGGCTACGAACCAGAGCGGCCGTGTCGTCGGCAGCGCCTGTGATCGTGACTTTGCCGCCTTCCAACCGCAGGTTGGAGAGCCAGGAGCCGTCGGGCAGGTTGCGCGTGAGCATGTTCAGTACAGGCAATGGAGCCAACTGCTGCTCAGCCAGCTTGGCAATCGCCTGAAGTCGCTCTGTCTGCTTGACGATTTTCTCGCGCTGCGCCAACTGCGGCGCAGCTTCCTTGCTTAGTTGGTCGAAGGCGGCCTGCGCTTGTATGGCGCGCATTCTGGTCTGCGCGGCAGGCGTCACCGCCAGGCATGCAATCAGCAGCAGAGCCAATGCCAGCAAGCCTCCCCTCAAACCCAGGCCACGCGCATTAAGTCGGCGGCGCTCAGCGCCGCCGTACCCTTGAAATACAAGAGGTGCGAACTCGTGCCGTAGCGCTTCAGTGCCTGCGGGCAGCACCCACACTTCGGGAGGGTTGTCGCCGCCTGCCCCAACGGCTTGAAGGCGTTTGTCTATTTCGTGGGTAGAAGTGAGCGCCAGATCCACCATGAAAGTCTCGCCCTCCCCTGGCAGGACGGAGAACGCACTGGCGGTGCGTTCGGGCGGAAAGGGTGTGATGGCGGCCACTTCAAGGGCCACGGCTCGGGCCAGGTCGGCTGTACCCAGACGGGGCAGTACCAATTGGCGGCGCAGAACCTGCTCGGGCAATAACTCAATGGCGCGGGCCCCCGCTGCGGCGGAACCAACCGCTGGCCGGGCCAAGCCTTGTGCCATGTCCAGGGTGGCATGTTGGCCGTTGGCCTGGGTCAGCTCAATGCGAACCAGAGGCGTGAGCCAGCGCAAAGCGCGCGAGCGCAGCAGCAGGCCCCCGTGGCGGCCCATTGGCTCGGCCACTGGCTGACGTCCATGCCGAAAAATCGACGTTGATCTGGGCTTGAAGCAAGCATATGAAAGATAAGGCGTCCGGATTTCAGGACGAAGATGAAGGCAAGATTCGGCGCATGGCGGAGAATACTCGCCACGGCTCGCCTGCAGGGGTTCTACTCAAGCCGACGTCGCGGGTCAAGAGCAGTATTTTGCCTCCTTCTAAGGGCACCCTGACCGAAAGCCGGTATTCATCTGAAACACCGGATGCCAGAAACCCCTGATTGAGCGCGCTGGTGTCTATGCCAACTTCGCTTTCGGCGCGGCGCTGCGCGATGTTAGAAGCCCGCTCAATGTTGCCATCAGCCAACACGGCGAGCACCTCTGGGGGAGCCGCCATTGGGTTGACGCCGGCATTTCGCGTGATGGTAGTGAAAAGAGGACTGACACGCTCATAGAGTGCATAGTTGACACCAGGAACGAGCAGCAGGTCTTCCACGGCCTCAAACCAGCGCCTTTCTCCACCGTCGCTCGCTTCTCCGCGCCATGCGACCAGTTCGTTGGCCAGCGCCTCAGCGGCAGAGGCGTTCATGCCGGTGGCCACCTTGAAGGCGCTGGCCAGCAGAAGAGCGTTCGCGCCGTTGAGCGAAATCAACCCGCCAAGCGGCATGACCTCGACAGTCATGTCGACCCCGTCGAACTGCTGGTTGACCTGCACCAGCCCCCGCGGACGCTCAGGAGTGACCTGAAGCTCTTGAAGAGCCAGCATGACGGCGGCTTCGCCCAGCGCTTGCCCCCTGACCTCGTCATTCTGCGTTCCGACCAGGCGAATCTGCTGGCGCACGGTTTGAGACATTCCGACGACCAGCAGGCTGAGGGCTGCCACGATCCACAGCACAGCGATGAGCGCCATGCCCGCCTGACGGGAGCCCTGGTGTTGTGGCTTGCTGGTCATGGCCCCCAAGACCCTCTGACAATTGATGGATCGGTGGCCGCGAGCCCATGCGTGGCTACCACCAGCGGCGGCCAAGGCGTTTCAAGGCCATGGATGGTGGCTTCTATGGCGCCGGGCAAGACAATATTCGGGCGCAGGCTCTCTGGCGGCCACGCGGCTAGCCATTGCTGGGAATCTGGCTCAAGGTAGCGCAGGTCGAACCCGGTCACAGGCTCGGCAACCACTTGCGCAGCGGCGCTACCCCATTCAGAGAAGGTCGCTGCGCCGTTCCAGGGTGCGTACCGCAGCATGAGCTGATCACCTTCCACACTCAGGCGAAGGTAGTGCCGCCCTCCCACGCCGTAGCGCGCGGGCATGACACCGATCCAGGCCAGCGAATTGGCAGTAGCTTCAAAGAAAATGCCCTGCGCGGTGGGGTTGCCGCCCGCATTGGGCAAGCGTCGAACAGAAACTCCGCCAAGCACGGCTTCCAGCAGATGACCGGCCACGCGGTAGCGGTCGGTGGAGTCTATTCGACGCTCTATGCCCTGGCTGGTGTCGCTCATGGCGCGCATGGCGCCGGTGAGCCCGAGCATGAGGAGCGACAACAGGGCGAGCCCGATGAGGACTTCGACCAGGGTGAAGCCGGCTGACTGTTTTGACTTGCGCCCTATTCCGTTGGACGAGACCGATGCAGCGCTGGCAGGCTGCCCGCTTGTGCCCAGGAATTGTGGGGCCTGCGCGTTTGTAGGAGCGGCTTTAGCCGCGAAGGGCATCTTGGCTAATGAGGCAACTGTTCGCGTGGGCCGGCCTTTCGCGGCTAAAGCCGCTCCTACAAAGGCAGGCATTCGACGAGTTCGCGAGCTAAAGGAAAATACCGGCAGGCACCCTATCAACGATGAATATCTCATTGGCGCCCCCCTGCCTGCGGCAAACGCTCCGGACGGAGCGTAGTCAAGGCATAGCTGCGCGGCGCTGTTCCGTCTACCCAATTTACCGTGATCTGCAACTCATGCAGGCGCGAGGCGCGTGCATTAGCATTGGCTGGGGTGGGATACGGGGCACTCCGAACTTCCCAGGCATATCCGGCCGTGTCACCAGTGGCTTGGATGCCATCCGGGGGCGCCATCTGGTATGCCGCCAAAAGCGACTGAGCTAAAACCATGGCGCGCTCCTGGCCCGTGAGCTGGCCTGCCTGGCGCGCATTGTTGCCCATGACACGGTAGAGCATGCCGAGCGCTATGGCCATGATGGCAAACGCCACCAGGATTTCAAGCAGCGAAAAGCCCCGAGCGCGTGTGCGAGACCTGTGCAGCGCTGTTGTCATGGGCTGACCGGCTCCTGCTCTACCCGGCCTGAGAACCAGTCCACCCTCAGCCTGATTCCGGTGCCTGATGGGCGAAGAAGATCGACACTGCCGCCGCTGGCGCCGCCGCTGGGCAAGAAGCGGATGGCCATCTGGCCATCTGCGCCAGTTTCTTGTTGAGCCATGACGGCCCGCATCTGCAAGGGATCGGGCACGATGTGGGGGGCGCGGCCTTCTATGCCAAAGCTTCGCTCGCGGAGGTTGACGGCGAAGCGCACCTCAGTGCCCTCGCTTTGGGCAAGGTAACGGGCGGTTCGCATGTCGGTGAGGACAGCGCGGACGGTGTCACGGTATTGTGCAGATTCGTTCAGGCGGCCGAAGGCAATGGGCACCAGGCCGACGAGCAGGGCCATCAGGGCCATGACGACCATGAGTTCAATGAGGGTGAAGCCGCGGGGTGAGGCGTGAGGGCTTGCAGGGAAGTGTGTGCGTGTGGTGAGGCCGCTTGCCCTCACCCCAACCCTCTCCCGGAGGGAGAGGGAGTCCACCCATCGACAGCGCAGCTCACCATTGCGACGGCCTTCTTCCCTCTCCCCCCGGGAGAGGGAGTCCACCCCTCGACAGCACAGCCCACTTTTGCGAGGGCCTTGTCCCCTCTCCCCCTGGGAGAGGGAGTCCACCCCTCGACAGCGCAGCTCACTTTTGCGACGGCCTTCTCCCCTCTCCCCCCGGGAGAGGGCTAGGGTGAGGGCAGCGGCGCCTGATCTGCGGCTGGGGTTGCTTGGGTGTTGCACGTTCAATGGAAGCGCTCCGCGCTTAAAAAAGGACAAAGCGCGAGCGCGCTCCCTCACCCCAACCCTCTCCCGGAGGGAGAGGGAGTCCAACCCTCGACAGCACAGCTCACTTTTGCGACGGCCTTCTCCCCTCTCCCCCCGGGAGAGGGAGTCCATCCCTCGACAGCGCAGCTCACTATTGCGACGGTCTTCTTCCCTCTCCCCCCGGGAGAGGGAGTCCACCCCTCGACAGCGCAGCTCACTTTTGCGACGGCCTTCTCCCCTCTCCCCCCGGGAGAGGGAGTTAAGCGCCCTGGAGGGCGCGGCTGACCGCCGCTCAAGCCTGATGGCCAGCCCTCGCTCATGCAAAAGACTAACATTCACCAAGAACCGATCCGAACCGGACTCAGTTCACATTCCGCACATCAGCATTCTCGCTCTCCCCACCTGGAGCGTTGTCGCCGCCGAGCGAGAGGACTTCGATGCCGCCGTTAGGGCCCGGGTTGGCGTAGCGGTAAGGGTTGCCCCAAGGGTCGTTGGGCACACCGCCTTTGAGGTAAGGGCCGTTCCAGCCGTTGGCCGAAGCCGGCTTGGCCACAAGGGCCTGCAAGCCTTCGGCATTGGTCGGGTAGCGGCCCGTGTCGAGCTTGTAAATTTCAAGCGCCTTATCGATGTCAGCGATCTGCAGTGCGGCCGTCTTGGATTTTGCACCGCCCAGCTGATTCAGCACACGCGGGCCGACAATGCCGGCCAGCAGAGTCAGAATGGCCAGCACGACCAGCAGTTCAATAAGGGTAAAACCCCGGCTGCGACGTCGGGCGTTGGAAGGCCCGGATTGCGGACGGCGGCTTAGCGCAAGTGCGTTCATGGCGCTCTTTCTCTCGTTACAAGGTTTATTGGGCAAGATCGTTGACGGACAAAATGCCCAGCAGGATGGAGACGATGATCGCGGCGATCAACACCCCGAGCACCAAAATAAGTATGGGCTCCAGAAGGGTAAGCGCGCGCTTGATGCCTGTTTCAACATCGCGATTCAGAATATCGGCCAACTCGGTCATCATGGGCCCGATTCGGCCCGTTTCTTCACCCACTCTGACCAGGTTGACGGCCAAAGGTTCAAACACCTGGGTGGCTTGCATGGCCGCGACCATGCGGGTGCCCTCCTTGACCATGGGTGCCATTTTGGCCAAAGGCTGACGCAACCGCACATTGCCCACGGTCTCCGTGGCAATGTGCAAAGCTGTGAGCAACGGCACACCGTTACCCAGAAGAGTACCCAGGGAACGTGCGAAAAGGGTCAACTCGTACTTGAGCAACAAGGGGCCCAGCACAGGCAAGCCCAGCAGCCAATCCTGCCACTTGACACGGCCAGCGGGCGAGCGCATCCAGCGCCACAGCAGCCATCCAACGAGCACCAGAACTGGCAGCAACACCGGGCCATAGCTGCGAAACACCTGGCCCAGCAACATAACGATGCGCGTGGGCAGAGGCAGCGCGTCGCCCATGTCCTTGAAGAGTTGCTCGAACTGCGGCACGACAAAACCCAACATGGCCACAAGAGAGATCACCGCCACACCCAGCAGAATGGCCGGGTACAAGGTGGCGGAAACGACGCTTTCGCGCAGCGCGCGCAACCGTTCCATGTGCTCGACCAGACGCTCAAGCACTTGCGACATCTGGCCGCTGGCTTCCCCTGAACGCACCATGTTGATGTAAAAATCACCAAAAAGCTCGCGATGGGCGCTAAGCGCCCGGCTGAAGGGTGCACCACCCTTGACGTCTTCCAGGATCGTACCCAGCAGTGCCCCCACACTGGGCTTGTGGCTCATCTCGATCAGCACCCGCAGCGCGTTGTCGAGCGCTAGGCCAGCGCGCAGCATGATGGAAAGCTCTGTCGTGAGGGTGAGTACGTCTGCCGCCCTGACGGGGCTTTTGTCGACCCTGGTTCTTGTGCGCCTGCCCGGCACCGCCGATTCGGCAGGCATGGCCGCCACGTCATCGACGCGGATGGGCGTTAGCCCGCGCTCTCGCAACTGGCGCAGCACGGCAGCGCTCGCCGCAGCCTCTGTGCGCCCCTCTACCAGCTGCCCATTGGCCTGGGCGGCACGCCAGACAAACTCAGGCATCGCTCTGATCCTGGGTCACGCGCAGCAGCTCATCAAGGCTGGTGACGCCGGCGGCCACCTTGCGCAAACCATCGTCATAAAGCGTGTGCATGCCTGCCTGCACGGCCAGTTGCTGAAGGGCGCCTGCATCCAGGCCTCGCAGAATGCCGCTGCGCATGGCTTCATCAACTACCAGCAACTCGTGAATGCCGGTACGTCCCTGGTAACCCGTGCCACGGCAATGATCGCATCCCTTGGCTTCGTAGATGGGGGCGCCTGGCGCCATGAATCTGCCCAGACCTGAGCTTTGCAGCAGCTCGGGGGCCGGTTGCACCGGCGTGCGGCAATGGGGGCACAGCCTGCGCACCAGACGCTGCGCCAGCACACCGTTGACCGTAGAGGTAATGAGGTAGCGCTCCACGCCCATGTCCTGCATGCGAACCACGGCACTTGCCGCGGTGTTGGTATGCAAAGTGGACAGCACCAGGTGGCCGGTGAGCGACGACTGCACGGCGATCTGCGCCGTTTCTCCGTCGCGCATTTCGCCGATCATGATAATGTCGGGGTCTTGCCGCAAGATGGAGCGCAGGGCATTGGCGAACGTGAGGTTGATCTGCGCGTGCACCTGGATCTGGTTGATACCTTCAAGCTGGTATTCAACCGGGTCTTCCACGGTGATGATCTTTTGCGTGGTCGAATCAAGCTTGGCAAGCCCCGCGTAGAGCGTGGTGGTCTTGCCGGAACCAGTAGGGCCCGTGACCAGCAAAATCCCGTGCGGCCTCGCAATCAGTTGGTTGAAGCGCGCCAGCGTGTCTTTCTCGAAGCCCATATCTTCCAGGCTGAAACGCACGCTGGCACGGTCCAGTACGCGCATGACGACGCTCTCGCCATGCACCGTGGGTACGGTAGATACGCGCAAATCCAGCTCGCGGCCCTTCACTCGGGTTTTGATGCGGCCGTCTTGAGGCAAGCGGCGTTCGGCGATGTCCAGATGCGCCAGCAGCTTGACACGCGAACTCACCGCAGCGCCGAGGCGCGTGGGCACCACATCGCCGGGAAGCAGAACGCCGTCAACGCGGTAGCGCACGTGGAGTCCGTCGTCGAAGGGCTCCAGGTGAATATCGGAGGCCCGCAATTCAATCGACGCGGCCTATGATGGCGTTCACCAGGCGGATCACCGGCGCTTCGCTGGCCAGATCGCGCAGATGTTCTACGAAGTCGCCTGCGTCGCCCTCCAGCTCGCTGCGTTCGTCACCCTCCTCGCCCGTGGGTGCTTCGTCCAGCAGGCGTATGAGAGCTTTTTCGATGTCGCTGGGCACGCCGACCGCGGGGTGCACAGTCAAGCCGGAAGACAGTCGAAGCGCCTGAAGCACAAAATCGTCTTGCGGTGCAGCCATGACCACGTGTAGCTGAGCCTCTTCGGCGCGCAGCGGGAGGACGTGGTGGGCTTTAAGGAATTCGGGCAGAAGGCCCTCTGCCTCGGGCAGGAGATCCGGAAAGGAATCTGCTGCGATGAAAGGCAATTCCAGGTGGTCTGCCAGCGCACGCGCGGCATCCAGCTCGGACACCAGACCCAGGCTGACCAGCACACGGTCGAGCGAACCGCCCATTTCCCGCTGCGCCGCCATGGCCCGATCAAGATCGCGTGCTCCGAGTTTGCCAGAGCGCACCAGAATGCCGCCAAAGCGCTGCCAGGGATCGGCTGGCGAATGGCCAAGCTCCAGCGAGGGCTCGGCAGGCAACTCAAGGGTGGGGGAACGGTTCATGCGGTAAGAATCAGCAGCCGCAGGGGCGGCAAACGTGCAATGCTAGCATTGCACAAGACTGCGACACGGCGCAATACTTCAGCCTGCACATTATCAGGCGTTCAGGAATGGACAAAAATGTGACTAGCCGTCAAATCCAGCTCCACTACAGAGCATCCCAGGGACCATCGGCGCACGGCGCTCCGGGGAGAAACAAAGAGGGTTTGCTTGTAGGAGCGGCTTCAGAGGCTGTCGTTAAAGTGGTTGGTGCAGCAGTGGCGATTGCCCCCTCTCCTTTCGGGAGAGGGTTGGGGTGAGGGAGCGCGCCCAAAGACAGTCTCAGATCATGCGCCGCTGCCCTCACCCTGGCCCTCTCCCGGAGGGAGAGGGAAGAAGAACGAGGCCGTTTTGCGACACCCTCTGAAGCCGCGATTGGTTTCCATCGGAGCACAAGACGCCAGTGATGACGGTGACCCTTCGCGGCTGAAGCCGCTCCTACAAAGACAGAGACGATGGAGGCCGTTTTGGGCTTTCAAAGTTTTGTTTCTCATTAGCGATCGAAGGATATCATCAGTTACAACTCTCTTGACCGGCGCAAAGCCTGCGCCAGCGCGGCCACACTCCGCACCCCCAGTTTTCGGTAAACATCTTGCATCTGGTTACGCACCGTTGCAGGGGAGCGACCCAAATGCTGGGCTGTCTCTTTGTGAGAAAGGCCCTGCGCCATGAGTTCAGCCACCTCCCGCTGCCGCGGAGGCAGCCTGTCGACGGCACCTGGCAAGCGCAAGCGCACATAAAGTAGATCCTTGCGAACGCGATGGGAGGCGACCAAATGCCTGCCCACATAGTCTTGAGATCCCTCACACATCCGCGCCAGCAGGGGCGCAGGCAGGCGTCCTCGTGAAGTGAGCGCACCAAATTCAGCGCGGAACATGCCCTCGCACCCAGGCGTGGCGTAGTGGATCACGCCACGCGCATCCGCAATCAGTGCTTCCGAAACGTCTTCGCCGTTCAAGTGGGCGCGTTCAAGATGTCTGGCACGATTGTGGCGAAGCCCCTGCATGAGGTGTGGAGACAACAAGTCAAGCATCTCCACCTCTTCGGAGCGGCATTGCTGGTCGATGTCAGCGCGAAAAAGAGACATCCACTGTGTGGCGCCGGTATGTACGTCCGTGAACGCACTGATGAACACATTCTCGTGCCCGAATCGACGCAGATACTCTCGGTACTCCCTCGCACTTCGATCCGCAAACCTCGTGGCACAGTGAAACCCACGGGTAGCAAAGGGCAGCCCTGCCATTTCAGTCGCGCAAGTGTCCATGTGCTTGAGCGGCGCGTACTCATTGATCATGTCCTGCGATTGCTCATGCAGGTGGATGGTGTGAATGTCCATCCCCTGACCGGGCAAATAGGTGGCCGTGCCCCACATGCATGTATCAAAAGGCACTAGCGGCTTGATCAGATTCAATACTGCGTCCTGGTAAGACTCCAGGGGCTCTTCCGCGGACACACGGTAAAGCTCTAGCAGCAGCGCACTGAAGGCGTCGAATCGGTCATCACGCATGGTCGTGTGTGGATCGTTACAAACTACTGAAATAGTGCAATTGCATCATTTTGCTTCTTTTGTTTCGGAAATATGGTCGAAGCGTCTTTCTTTTATTTGAATTCGACGTATGACCAAGACCCACTCTCAGATTTTTCGCCCCTTGCTTCTCGCGGCATTCATCGCCAGCCTGAGTGCTTGCGGTGGCGGAGGTGACAGCAGTGACTCCGGTGGGAGCGGCGGGGGCGGCACGCAGCAGCCGATTGGAGCGCTGGCGGGATATGCAGGCCAGTACGACCTTCGAACAGACGACGGAACGGTGCTGCGCATTACCGTAGACCAAAACGGCCGGGTAACCTCTTGCGGCGCAGCCTACACTTGCGAAGGCACGCTGACACTGAAGCCGGGCGGACAAGAGGCTGGCCTGAGCGTGTCAGGCAGCGATGGTCAAGACTCCTCGAACGTGAGAGTCTCCATGGACGCCACCATTGACAGCTCCGGGCGCGTCAGTGGAAGCTGGACTGCCCAGTCCAGTGAGGGCCGATCAAGTGGCTCACTCTCGGGGGAAAAGACACCTGGAGGCTCTGGCTCCGGAGGAACCCCCGCGGCCACCGTCAGTTCATTCGCAGGCAAGTACAACCTGCGCGCTGACGAGGGCACCACCCTGCAGTTCACAGCGGAAACCGATGGGGCTGTCAGATCATGCGGTGGCGAAGCGATCTATGTGTGTAGCGGTCGTGTATCTCTGGAATCGAGCGGCCAGGGTGCGAGCTTTTCGATCACAGGCAATGACGGCGGTCAGCCCGTCGATACCCGTGTCACCCTCACCGGCAAGATCGACCTCCAAGGAAACGTGACAGGTTCATACAACGGCAACTCCCAGTCAGAGGGCAGTTTCCGTGGAACATTCGCCGGCGCACGTGAAGGCGGCCCCTCCACTGCGGCTCCAGGCTCGGCGCAAGGCTGCGCGCCGTTGGCGGGCACCTGGGCAAGCACTGACAAAGGAACCTGGGTATTCAGTGGCAGCAAGGCCGTGCTGACGCTGAACTCCATCAACTATGGACCACGCGCCCAACAAATCACCGAACTGGCGCTCTCTTCCTGTGCAGCCAGCGTGCTCCAGTACAAGATCGTGAGAGCAGCCCTCGTGAACACCGTGGATCCCAGCTTCGCGTACGACCATAAACCCGGCTCTACCAACGCCGTGGACTGGAATAAGAGCTACAGTCAACCTTACACGCTGAGCGGTACCCGACTCATCATTGCGACGGACTCATACACCAAGCGTTAATTTGCCCCACCAGCCTCGTAGGCTGGTGCTGAGCACGGCGAGGCCCAACAAGCAGCGCTGGAATGGGGAGTTCCGCTTGCAGGGCTTCCTGCGTCAGCCCAGCCTACGAAAACCGAAGTGCCGAGCAAGCCAGCCTGCGAAAGCTCCGGTTAAACCAACACCCGCTCGATGCCACCGGCATTGGCCTGATCGACATACTCGCGCAGCCAGTTTTCACCCAGAATGTGCCGCGCCATCTCGATCACGATGTAATCGGCCTCCAACAGGCCGTTTTGCAAGTCGTCTTCGTAGCGCTTCAAGCCCTGCAGGCAACTGGGGCAGCTGGTGAGAATCTTGATATTGGCCTTTTCAGGCACAGCACCTGACTCGCGCAATGCCTCTTCGCCCTTGCGAATTTCCTCTTCCTTGCGGAAACGCACCTGGGTCGACACATCGGGCCGAGTCACACCCAGCGTGCCGCTTTCACCACAGCAGCGGTTGCTCTTGAGGACCTGATCCCCAATAAGCGCCTTCACGGTCTTGGTGGAGTCCTGCAACTTCATGGGATTGTGGCAAGGCTCGTGATAGAGGTAAGCGCCCTGCTGCTCGGCAGGCAGGGTGACACCTTTCTCAAGCAGATACTCGTGAATGTCCACGATCCGGCTGCCAGGGAAAATCTTGTCGAATTCGTACCCGGCAAGCTGGTCGTAGCAGGTACCGCAGGAAACCACTACGGTCTTGATGTCCAGGTAGTTCAGCGTGGTGGCCACGCGGTGAAACAGCACCCGGTTGTCGGTGATCATCTTCTCGGCCTTGTCGAACTGGCCCGAGCCGCGCTGCGGGTAACCGCAGCACACATAACCAGGCGGCAGCACCGTCTGCACCCCGGCGTGCCACAACATGGCCTGCGTGGCCAAGCCCACCTGCGAGAACAGGCGCTCCGAACCGCAACCTGGAAAATAGAACACGGCCTCCGTGTCGGCCGAGGTGGCCTGGGGGTCGCGGATCACCGGCACGTAATTGCGGTCTTCAATGTCCAGCAGCGCACGCGCGGTCTTGCTGGGCAGCCCTGCGGGCAGCTTCTTGTTGACGAAGTGGATGATCTCCTCACGCAGCGGCGCCTTGCCTACCGTGGCGGGTGGGTGTTGCGTCTGCTTGCGGGCAGCCGGGCGCAACAAATCAACCACCGCACGCTGCGCCTTGAAGGCCACGCCGGTCATCGCCGCGCGGGTGGTGTTGATCACAGCCGGGTTCGTGGCGTTCAGGAAGAACATGGCGGCCGCGTTGCCGGGCCGGAAGCTCTTCTTGCCCATCTTGCGCAACAGGTTGCGCATGTTCATGGTGACATCGCCGAAATCGATTTTGACCGGGCACGGAGAGAGGCACTTGTGGCACACCGTGCAATGATCAGCCACGTCCTCAAACTCCTCCCAGTGCTTGATCGAGACGCCGCGGCGGGTTTGCTCCTCGTAAAGGAAGGCCTCCACCAGCAACGAGGTCGCCAAAATCTTGTTGCGTGGGCTGTAAAGCAGGTTTGCGCGCGGCACATGGGTGCTGCACTCGGGCTTGCACTTGCCGCAGCGCAGGCAGTCCTTGATCGAATCGGCAATGGCGCCAATATCGCTCTGCTGCATGATGATGGACTCATGCCCCATGAGCCCGAAGCTCGGTGTATAGGCATTGCTCAAGTCTGCACGCAGTCGGCGACCGGGGTGCGCAGGCACCTCCTTGTTGCGCAGGAGCTTGCCGCGGTTAAAACGGCCTTCCGGATCCACGCGTTGCTTGTAAGCGGCAAACGAGGCAAGCTCTTCGTCGCTCAGATATTCGAGCTTGGTAATGCCAATGCCGTGCTCGCCAGAGATCACGCCATCAAGCTGACGGGCGAGCGCCATGACACGGTCAACGGCCTCATGCGCCGTCTTGAGCATGGCATAGTTGTCGCTGTGCACGGGAATGTTGGTGTGCACGTTGCCGTCGCCAGCGTGCATGTGCAGCGCAATCCATACGCGGCCCTTGAGCACGCGCTGCTGAATCTCGTTCAAGGCAGCAAGCAAGGGCTCGAAATCGCTGCCGGTGAAGATATCCCGCAAGGGAACGCGGATTTGCGTTTTCCAGCTGGCGCGCAGGCTGTGGTCTTGCAGCTGAGGGAACAGCGCGTCGACATCGCGAAGCCAGCCCTTCCAGAGCTCACGCACCTCGCGCACCACGACCAGCGCCTGCTCCACCTTCTCGGCCAGCAACTCAGGCGAGGCCACGGCTTCGCTGTTTTCGCCCAACGGCAGGTTGCCCCGCTCAAGGAAAATTTCCAGTTCGTCTGCCAGCTCAATTTTGTTGCGCAGCGAAAGTTCGATGTTGATGCGCTCGATGCCGTCGGTGTACTCGGCCATGCGAGGCAGCGGAATCACCACGTCTTCGTTGATCTTGAAGGCGTTGGTGTGGCGGCTGATGGCTGCGGTTTTCTTGCGATCGGCCCAGAACTTCTTGCGTGCATCATCGCTCACGGCAATGAAGCCCTCGCCCGAGCGAGAGTTGGCCAGGCGCACGACCTCGCTGGTGGCTCGCGCCACGGCATCGGCGTCGTCGCCGGCGATGTCGCCAATCAGCACCATCTTGGGCAAGCCACCGCGCCGCGATTTGGTGCTGTAGCCCACGGCCCGCAGATAACGGTCGTCAAGGTGCTCCAGCCCCGCCAGCACCACCCCAGTGCGCGCGGCCTCGGCGAACATGAAGTCCTTGATCTCGACGATGCTCGGAACAGCGTCCTTGGCGTGTCCGAAAAACTCCAGACACACGGTACGCGTGTGAGCAGGCATGCGGTGCAGCACCCAGCGGGCACTGGTGATCAGGCCGTCGCAGCCCTCTTTTTGCACGCCCGGCAGGCCAGCCAGGAATTTGTCGGTCACGTCCTTGCCCAGGCCTTCCTTGCGGAAGGTAGCCCCAGGAATGTCAAGCCGCTCGGTTTTCAGCAGCTTCTTGCCGCTCGCATCGAAGGTCTTTAGCTCGAAGCTGGCCACCTCGGCATCGTGAATTTTGCCCAGGTTGTGGCCCACGCGCGTGACTTCCAGCCACTCGGCGTTGGGAGTGACCATGCGCCAGCTGGCCAGGTTGTCAAGGGCCGTACCCCATAGCACGGCCTTCTTGCCGCCGGCGTTCATGGCAATGTTGCCGCCGATGCAGCTGGCTTCGGCACTGGTCGGGTCGCAGGCAAACACCAGGCCGGCGGCTTCAGCCGCGTTGGCCACACGCTGGGTGACCACGCCGGCTTCGGTGTGGATGGTAGCCACCTCGTGATCGAGACCGGGCAGGCGCAGCATCTCGATCTTGCCCAAGGCCTCCAGCTTCTCGGTGTTGATGACGGCGGTTTTCCAGTCAAGCGGAATCGCGCCGCCGGTGTAGCCCGTGCCGCCTCCACGCGGAATGATGGTCAGACCCAGCTCGATGCAGCCCTTGACCAGGCCGGCCATTTCAGCCTCGGTGTCTGGTGTGAGCACGACCAGCGGGAATTCAACCCGCCAGTCGGTGGCGTCGGTGACATGACTGACGCGCGAAAGGCCGTCGAATTTGATGTTGTCCTTGGCGGTGTAGCGGCCCAGTGCGCGAGCGGCGCTGCGGCGCAACGCCGCCACCTTTTCGAACGACCGGTCAAACGCTTCCACCACACGGCGCCCCGCCACCAGAAGCTCGCCCACCATCGCGTCGCGGGTGGCATCGGTTTGCGGAGTACGGCGTTTGTCGACCTCGGCGAGGCGATGGTTAAGCGCCTCGACAAGTTGCTTGCGCCTGCGCGGGTTGTCCAGCAGGTCGTCCTGCAGGTAGGGGTTGCGACGCACAACCCAGATGTCGCCGAGAACCTCATACAGCATGCGGGCGGAGCGACCCGTATGGCGCTCACTGCGCAGATTGTCCAGAATTTCCCATGCGCGTGCGCCCAGAAGGCGCAGCACAATCTCGCGATCGGAGAAGCTGGTGTAGTTGTACGGAATTTCGCGTAGCCGGGGGGCCACGTCGGCGGCGGCAAGCAAATGATCTAGCTTGGCAGGAGCGTTCATAGGATGAGGCCCAGCGCGGCGCGGGATTTATTGGAATGCGGGACAAGGAAGGCAGACGCCCGGCTGGATCCTGATTTTAATGCGGCGCAGCATTCACCCATGGTGCGCAAGGTCAGCATTGATGCCGGAGAGCTCCATGTCGGGAGGCGGGGCAGCTGAATAAAAGGCTGCCAAGCTGAAGCTTGGCGGTCCCAGGAAGGGGGAAACAGCGCGTCACTAAGTTGGTAGTTCGTTCGTGTAAACCCGGTTGTCACGGTCTGGAAATGATTTTTCAATCGCTTTGTCATATATCGCGTGCAACCTCAAGAAACTTTTTCGGGAGAATTCATGAAACTTTTACCACGCTTTCCTCTGGCGGCTGCTGCTCTGGCCGCTGTATTCACCCTGCCTGCCCACGCCCAGACAGAAATTCAATGGTGGCACTCGATGGGTGGCGCCCTCGGCGAGTGGGTAAATGATCTGGCTAAGGAATTCAACGCCAGCCAGAAACAATACAAGATCGTACCCACGTTCAAGGGCAGCTACGACGAATCCATGACAGCCGCCATTGCAGCCTTCCGCGCCGGGAATGCACCGCACATTTTGCAGGTGTTCGAGGTGGGCACCGCCACCATGATGGCCAGCAAGAGGGCCATCAAACCGGTGGCCGAAGTCATGAAACAGGCAGGCGTCCCGTTCGACCAGAACGCCTACATTCCTGCGGTGGCGGGCTACTACACGGCCCCCAACGGGCAGATGCTGTCGTTCCCTTTCAATAGCTCCACCACGGTATTCCATTACAACAAGGATGCCTTCAAGGCCGCCGGCCTGGACCCTGAAAAGCCACCAAAAACCTGGCCTGAGGTAGCCTTGGCCGCAGCCAAGCTGAAGATTGCGGGCCACAAGTGCCCATTCACCACCAGCTGGATCAGCTGGACGCAGCTGGAAAGTTTTAGCGCCTGGCACAACGTGCTGTTCGCCACGCAAAACAACGGCTTTGGTGGGCTGGGCACCCGTCTGGCGGTCAACACGCCGCTGCATGTTCGCCATATAGAGAACCTGGCCAACATGGCCAAGCAGGGGCTGTTCGTCTACAAAGGCCGCAACAACGCTGCCGACGCCACCTTCGTTTCCGGCGAGTGCGCCATGGCAACGGCCTCCTCCGGACTTTACGGGAACGTGACACGCAACGCCAAGTTCGCGTACGGTATCAGCACATTGCCTTACTACCCCGACGAACCGGGTTCCCCGCAAAACACCGTGATCGGCGGTGCCAGCCTGTGGGTGATGGCGGGCAAGAAGGCAGAAGAGTACAAAGGCATCGGCCAGTTCTTCTCTTACCTCTCCAAGCCAGAGGTGGCTGCAGCCAGCCACCAGCGCACGGGTTATCTGCCCGTGACCAAAGCCTCGTTTGAACTCACTGAAAAGTCTGGCTTCTATCAGAAGAATCCGGGAGCAGACGTCGCGGTGACGCAGATGATTCGCAAGACGACCGACAAATCCCGCGGTGTCCGCCTGGGCAACTTCGTGCAGATCCGCACCATCATTGACGAGGAGATGGAAGGCGTGTGGGGAGGCAAGAAGACCGCCAAGGAAGCGCTTGATGCTTCGGTAAAGCGTGGCAATGAGCAACTGGAGCGCTTCCAGAAGGCAAACCGGGGTTGATGCCTTGTTCGTTTTCCCTCTCCTTTCGGGAGAGGGTTGGGGTGAGGGAGCGCGCCCAAAGACAGTCTCAGATCATGCGCCGCTGCCCTCACCCTGGCCCTCTCCCGGAGGGAGAGGGAAGAAGAACGAGGCCGTTTTGCGACACCCTCTGAAGCCGCTCCTACAAGGGACCCCTCTTTGTTTCTTTCCGGAACGCCGGGCGCCGAAAGGAACCTGGAAAGCTCGAAAGCCACTGCTACAAAGACAGAGCCCTTCGAAGCAGACCGAATCAATCATCCAATAAGCGTAATCCCTGAAAGGATCCGCCCTTTCACGCCACATACGGCCGCTATGATCTTCATTCATGGAAAAACGCGTTCGCTTTAAATCTGCCTGGCTGCCGTGGCTCCTGATCGCGCCGCAAATGGCGATCGTGCTCGTGTTTTTTCTGGCCGGCCGCGCAGGCCCTCTACCAGAGTCTTCTGCAGGAAGATGCCTTCGGAACCAGCCGCGAATTCGTCGGCATGGCCAACTTCGAACGGCTCTTTGACGACCCGAGCTACAGGAACTCGTTCAAGATCACCGCCGTCTTTTCGCTTCTGGTGGCCACCGTGGGAATCAGCGTGGCGCTGTTGCTGGCGGTTATGGCCAACCGCGTGGTGCGCGGCGCCGGCCTTTACAAGACTCTGCTGATCTGGCCCTATGCCGTGGCTCCCGTGGTGGCTGGCGTGTTGTGGTTAATGATGTTCGCATCGCCCTGGGGCGTGGTCTCCTACGCCCTGCAGGCCATGGGGTATGAGTGGAACCATTTACTCGACTCAGGCGACGCCATGACGCTGATCGTGATCGCCGCAGTGTGGAAGCAGATTTCCTACAACTTCCTGTTCTTCCTGGCCGGGCTGCAATCCATTCCGAACGCGGTCATCGAGGCGGCCACCATTGATGGCGCCACCCCATGGCGGCGCTTCTGGACCATCATTTTTCCGCTGCTCTCTCCCACCACGTTCTTCCTGCTGGTCATGAACGTGATCTATGCCTTCTTTGAAACCTTCGCGATCGTGGATGCAGCCACGCACGGTGGCCCCGGCAAGGACACTTCCATTTTGGTCTACCGCGTGTACTACGACGGCTTCAAGGCGCTAGACATGGGCGGGTCAGCCGCTCAATCGGTGGTACTGATGAGCATTGTCATTTTGCTCACGGTCTTCCAGTTCCGCTTTGTCGAGAAAAAGTTCAGTACTGAGGACGCCAAAGATGATGGTAGAACGCCGCCCCGTACTGGATGCCATGGCCCACGCCATACTGATCGTGGGGGTGTCGATCGTCGCCTTCCCGGTGCTGGTCGCCTTCATCATGTCGACGCAAACGGCCCAGCAGATTTCCGGAAGCCACCCGCTCTCGCTGGTGCCGGGCACCAACTTCGCCTATACCTACCAGTTGGCCCTCATGGGCGGCAAGACGGCCAACGGCGCTACCATTGCTGCGGGTTGGCCCATGCTGTGGGTAAGCTTCGTCACCGCGATGGTCATTGCCCTTGGCAAAATTGCCATTTCCCTGCTGTCTGCGTTCGCTCTGGTGTACTTCCGGTTCCCGTTTCGGGGACTGGTGTTCTGGATGATCTTCATCACACTGATGCTGCCCGTGGAAGTACGCATCGGGCCCACATATGAGGTCATTTCAGACCTGAAAATGCTCAACAGCTACGCGGGCCTGACGGTGCCGCTGATAGCCTCTGCCACGGCCACCTTTCTATTCCGCCAATTTTTCCTGACCGTGCCGGACGAACTGGCAGAAGCCGCGCGTATTGACGGTGCCGGTCCTATGCGGTTTTTCAAGGACATCCTTCTGCCGCTCTCCAAGACCAGCATGGCCGCGTTGTTCGTGATCCAGTTCATTTACGGCTGGAACCAGTACCTCTGGCCTCTGATCGTGACCACGAGCGAAGACATGTACCCCATTGTTCTTGGGATCAAGCGAGCGATCTTCGGGGAGATTTATGTCGAGTGGAACGTCGTCATGGCCACCGCCATTTTGGCCATGTTGCCACCAGCCCTGGTGGTCATTCTGATGCAGAAGTGGTTCGTGAAAGGCCTCGTCGACACCGAGAAATAAGACAGGTGGCCGAGACGTTCAACGTATCGCGTTGAGCCGAGACCTCGCCCCAAAGCTGAACGCTTGAACGCTCAACATTCATATGGCTTCCATCGAATTCAACAACGTCATCAAACGCTACGGCTCCGGTGCCAAGGCCACTCAGGTCATCCATGGTGTCAATGCCCAGATCAACGACGGAGAGTTCGTCGTGATCGTAGGACCCTCGGGCTGCGGAAAATCCACCCTGCTGCGTATGGTGGCGGGCCTGGAAGAGATTACCGAAGGCACGATCAGCATCGGCGGCCGGGTGGTCAATGATCTGGAGCCGGCCGAGCGGGATATTGCCATGGTGTTTCAGAACTATGCGCTCTACCCGCACATGAGCGTGTTCGACAACATGGCCTATGGCCTGAAGATCAAAAAGTTCCTACCGAAGAAATTCGGACGCGGGTGGACAAGGCAGCGGCCATTCTGGAACTAGGCGCCCTTCTGCAGCGCAAGCCCCGCGAACTTTCCGGCGGTCAGCGACAGCGCGTGGCCATGGGGCGAGCCATCGTGAGACAGCCTCAAGTGTTCTTGTTTGACGAGCCCCTCTCCAACCTTGATGCCAAGCTGCGCGCGCAAACGCGCCTGGAGATCGAAAAGCTGCACCGCGAACTTGGCATTACGAGCTTGTTCGTCACCCACGACCAAGTGGAGGCCATGACCCTGGCCCAGCGCATGATCGTGATGAATGCTGGCCGCATGGAACAGTTTGGCACCCCGGAAGAGGTTTATCACCGCCCCGCCACCACTTTTGTAGCCACCTTCATAGGCTCCCCTCCCATGAATCTGCTCAAGAACGTGGAAGGCGTACGCGAAGGCGTATTACTAGGCATTCGCCCCGAACACTTGCGCGTGGTCGAAGGCAGCGGCGGTTGGCTGCTGGAAGTTGAAACCGTCGAAATGCTCGGCGCCGAGCGCCTGGTCTATGGCCACCTTGGCGGCCCCGAAGGCCCCCTCACCATTTTGCGCATGCACGAAACCGAAGCCCCACCCGCACCGGGGCAAGCACTCCATGTACTCCCACTGGAAGATCGAATCCACGGCTTCGACGAAGCCACCGGCGCCCGGATCGAGCATTAGAAAGGCTACGCGCCGAGAAGCGCAGGGCGAGGGGTGTACAAGGCCACTGCAAGATGCCCTTGCTTCGTGAACTTGCTTGCTGCGGATGTTTGAACGTAGAGAACGCAGAGAGCCAACAGCGGTGTTTGCGGGGCGCGAGAATGCCAAGCTGGAGCTTGGCGGTCCCAGGGCTCCAGGGCCGAGCAAAGCAATGGCCCGAGTCAGGTTTCCCCGCCCCTCGGGGAGTGCCGAGCAACGCAGCGCAAGGGGAGGGCAAGGGCACTGCAAGATGCCCTTGCTTCGTGAACTGACTCGCCGCTGCTGTTTGACCGGCGTGAGCGAAGCGAACAAAGGGAGTTCAGCGGCGCCTCCCTTGCGTGAGTAGCGCAGGTTGCCCGAAGCGAAGCGTAGGGACACGCCACGTGGGGTCCGCCTTTTCTTTGGTGTCTTTCTTTCGGCCGGCGATCCGGTGGCGGAGCAAAAGAAAGATACTGCGCTGCCGGGCGCACATCCCGGCCTACAGCCCATCCAAAATAAACAGCGACCCACTACTCACAAGCGTCGAAAAACACCCCCTTCCCGCTTAGCAAAAGGATAAAACCCTATGCCCACCCCCTGGCCCTACCCCTTCTGGATCGCCCACCGAGGCGCCGGCAAGCAAGCCCCCGAAAACACGCTGGCGGCCTTCCGCCTAGGCGCCCAGCATGGCTGGCGCATGTTCGAATGCGATGTCAAACTCAGTGCCGACGGTGTACCCTTCCTGCTGCACGACAACACCCTTGAGCGCACCACCCACGGACATGGCGTCGCAGGGGAGCGCCCCTGGTCCGAACTGGCACAGCTAGACGCCGGCAGCTGGCACTCCCGCGCTTACGCCGGCGAACCCATCCCGACACTCGAAAACCTCGCTCGCTGGTGCCTGATGAATCGACACCATCTGGATATCGAGATCAAACCCACGCCGGGTGCCGAAGAACGCACCGGCCAGGTGGTGGCAGCACTCGCCGCCCGGTTATGGCTGAACGCTGAGGCCCCTCCTTTGCTGACCTCATTCCGCCCAGAGTCGCTCCTGGGCGCCATGACAGCCGCTCCTCAGCTTCCACGCGGACTGCTGCTAGACATCTTGTGGGACGGTTGGCTGAATCACGCTCGGCAACTCCAATGTGTGGCCATCGTATGCAACCACGCCCTATGGGACACCGCGTTGGTCAGCCAGGTGAAGGCCCTGGGCATGAAATGCCTGTCCTACACCGTGAATGACGAATGGGCCGCCGAGCGGCTGATCGCGCTGGGCACGGATGGCATCGTGAGCGACCGGGTGGACTTGTTTGCGCCTTGTTGACCCGGCACCACTTGAACAGCACCCTCATGAGAAACAAAACTTTGAAAGCCCAAAACGGCCTCCATCGCCCCTGCATTTGTAGGAGCGGCTTCAGCCGCGAAGGGTCACCCGTCATCAATGGCGTCTTGTGCTCCCAAGGAAGCCGATCGCGGCTGAAGAGGGTGTCGCAAAACGGCCTCGTTCTTCTTCCCTCTCCCTCCGGGAGAGGGCCAGGGTGAGGGCAGCGGCGCATGATCTGAGACTGTCTTTGGGCGCGCTCCCTCACCCCAACCCTCTCCCGAAAGGAGAGGGGGCAATCGCCACTGCTGCACCAACCACTTTAACGACAGCCTCTGAAGCCGCTCCTACAAGCAAACCCTCTTGTTTCTCCTCAGAACGCGGGGCGCCCCCAAGGGGCTTGGGAAGCTCGTGAGAAACAAAACTTTGATCGGGCTGACCGCGAAACCACAAATCACGACTTCCTTGAAAGCACAAACTGGCTCGTTCCCACAGCCACCACCAGTGCGGCATAGGTGAGCATCCGCCCGTCTGCCGAAGTCACGAACAAGCCGGTGAGCGATACTGCCAGGCCAACGGCAAAATTGACACCGCCTTGCCTGCACCAGCGCCGGAAAAACTCTCGTACGGAAGCTCGTTTACCAAAAAGCATGCCACCCGCCAACGCCACCACCAGCGCCACGAACAGCGCAGGCGCCAGAAAACCGGCCAAATGCAAAATCAGATCTATGAAATCCATATTCTTGATGTTGATCAAGCCTGCTTTTTCTAGGGATGCCCTGCATAACCCTCGCGAGTCGGTGGTAGTGCGGATCGGGATGAGGCGCAAGGCGTCTTTTTGCAGCCAATAGCCCAGCTATTGGCAAGAAAAGCAACGCAGCGGATCGCCCGAGGCCGTGCTGCCACAGACCGCAGGGGGTTATGCAGGGCATCCCTAAGCAAGCAAGCGATTACAAATTTTATAATACAGGCTATGGCTGTTTGGGCACTTGGGCTTAACCACAACACTGCGCCGCTGGATCTGCGCGGTCGTTTTGCGTTCGCGCTCGATCAATTGCCACCGGCGCTCACCGGCTTGCGGCAGTCGCACAGCCACCACCCAGAGGCCACCATCCTCTCCACGTGCAACCGCACAGAAGTTTATTGCGCCAGCGACCGCGTCCAGATCGATCACACGCTGGAGTGGCTGGCCAAGTCCGGCAATGTGCCTGCCAACGCGCTGCGCGACCACACCTACGTGCTCGAAAACGGGCAGGCAGCCCGTCACGCCTTCCGCGTCGCCAGCGGCTTGGACTCCATGGTCCTGGGCGAAGCGCAGATTCTGGGACAAATGAAAAACGCTGTGCGCGCTGCCGAGAACGCCGGCGCCCTGGGCAGCACCCTGAACCAGCTCTTCCAGCGCAGCTTCTCCATCGCCAAGCAGGTACGAAGCTCCACTGAGATCGGTGCCCACAGCATCAGCATGGCTGCCGCCGCAGTGCGTCTGGCCGGCAACCTGTTCGAAGACCTGCACAAAATTCGGGTTCTGTTCGTAGGCGCCGGCGAGATGATCGAGTTGGTGGCCACTCACTTCGCAGCCCGAGATCCCCAGGGCATCGCGATTGCAAACCGCACCCTTGAGCGCGGCGAAAAGCTGGCCACCCGGCTAGGTGGAGAGGTCATGCGCCTGGCCGACCTCCCCCAGCGCCTGCACGAATTTGACGCCGTCATCAGCTGCACCGCCAGCACGCTGCCGATCATTGGTTTGGGTGCGGTCGAACGCGCCCTGAAAAAGCGACGCCACCGGCCGATTTTCATGGTTGACCTGGCTGTGCCGCGCGACATCGAACCTGAGGTACAGGCGCTTGATGACGTGTATCTCTATACCGTCGACGACCTTGCACAGGTGGTTCAAACAGGCCAAGCTAACCGCCAAGCCGCCGTAGCGCAGGCCGAAGCCATTATTGACGCGGGCGTGCAAAGCTTCATGCACTGGGTCGATCAGCGCGACCCGGCTGGCGGCGTGGTGCCGGTGATTCGCCAACTCAACGCCCAAGCCGACGAGTGGCGCGCCCTGGAACTGGATCGTGCCCGCAAACGCCTTGCCAAGGGGGAAGATGTCGAGGCTGTGCTGGAGGCACTCAGCCGCGGCCTGACCCAAAAGATGCTCCACGGCGCCATGGCCGAATTGCGCACCGCCGACCCCAGCCAACGCTCTCAAACAGTCGACGCCATCTCCCGGCTTTTCCTGCGGTCTTGATTTCCGGGCCCGCATCCGCGCCCGCACCACACTCCTGCCCTGTGAAAATTTCACACGTCCTGGGCGTGTGAGAATTAGATTTTTCCTTTTATCAAGCGAATGTGACCGCTTGTCCGAGCGCACCCGGAGTAGGGGTTGAACGGAGTTAATTTCAGAGTGGAAAAAATTCCATTCATGATTTTCTACTCCTCCCACCTACGATGAGCACACCGAAAATTCGGACCCGCGAACCGCATTATTCGAAAGGGGTCACGGCCATCGAATTGCTGGTAACTTTGGCCGTGCTGGCAATTCTGCTTGGTGTTGCCGCACCGGCCATGTCACGTTTCATCAATCAGTGGCAAGTAGCCAATGCAACCAACGCATTTACCGGCAGCCTGCGTACCGCGCGCACGGAAGCCATTGCCCGCGTCAGGCCGGTGGTCATGTGCCGCGTCGCAAACAATACTAGCAACGCCTGCCTCACTGCCGTGGGTACCAACGGGTTCGCCTCTGGCTGGATTGTGTTTGTCAACAATGACCGAGACGGAAACTTTAACTTCAACCCGGACACAGAACCCAAAGATGAATTACTGCTGCGCCAGGTTGCACTGACGGGTATTTCAGATATTATTCCCACCCGCGCAGGAAAATTCGTATTTCTACCCAATGGGCTGCTGAATTCAAATAATAACCGCATTAATGTAGTTGGACGCGACGAAACAAAACGGGGTATTTGTATCAGCAAACCCGGCCGCATACGCTATGTAGCGGATTCGGCGGACTGTACGGATTAATATAAAAATATGTATTCCGTACCTCACATCCACGCACTGAAGAACACAAGATGTCAAGAGACCGGCGGCACTTTGATCGAAGTACTGGTTGCCATGGTGGTTTTGGCCATAGCGCTCCTGGGCATGGCAGGCTTGACATCAGCCTCCATGAAATACAACCATATTTCACGCGCGCATGCCACTGGCCTGAGTTTGGTTAGTGATTATGCTGAAAGGGCACGATCCAATCTCACGGCATTTGCTGATTATGAGTATAAAGTGGCCTATACATCCAGCACACGAGGTGCCGCCACCTCGGATCCCACTGCTGCACCCGAATCTTGTACGGTAGACACCACCAATGCCAGCAGCCCCGTAAATACCTGCGCTGCGGCCATCGCCAAATACGACCAGTCGCAGTGGCTGACTAACGTTGCCAACCGGTTGCCTGGAGGAACGGCCTACATTGAAGCCTCACTGACCAATGCGCCGCCCGGCATTTCGGGTTTACCACCCACACGGGTACTTGATATTTGGCTCATCTGGTCAGAAATTGCACAGAAGCAAGATTTCAAACAAACCCAGGCTTGCCCCAGCGGCGCCAATATTCCCAAGGTGAGTGAGGGCTCCAGCGAAACTCCGGTGGCGTGCATGTATTTCAGGATCACGCTATGAGAGTGCCGAGCACTATCAAAAGCTTCCGGCTTGGCGTACAGCCAGTGCGCAGTAGCAGCCGCGGCTTTACCCTGTTGGAACTGCTGATCGCGCTGACGATCGGGCTCGTCATTCTGTCGGCGGGCATGGCGGTTTATTTATCAGCCGGGCGCGCAAGCCAAGTGTCTCAATACGAGACTCAGCTCAATGAAGACGGCATACTCGCCTTGAACTTGATACAGGCGCAGATCAAGCAGGCCGGGTATTCTGAACAAATTATTCCCAATAGCGGAGCCACGGTCACCGGAAATTTTTATGGCATCGCCATCAGAGGTTGCGACGGTGGCTTCTCTGACGATGCAGTGGCTTTTGCCAGTTTGGCCTGCGCTACTGGTGCAGGCAGCGACTCCATTGCTGTTCGCTACCAGGCGACGGTTTATAACACCTACCCCACCATCGGGCCGCCTCCAGCCCCCACCAATTGCATTGGCAATGGCATCAGCACAACCACGCCGTCGCAGGTAAGCCCCGTCCCTTCGACAGCCCCCGAAAAATATGCTCTGGCCGACAACCGCTACTCAGTCAAATCATCAGGTGGCCAGCCTACCCTGGTTTGCCGCGGCATACAGAACAGTGCGGTCAGCCCGCCGACAGGAGACATCCAACCCCTGCTGGCAAACGTGGAGGAAATGCAATTGCGCTATGGCGTGGCCTCTAGGCCCAGCCTGGAGCTGGCTTCCAGCTACGACCCCATGCGCCACCAGATCATCAATTATCTGACGGCCAGTGAAATAGACGCACTGCCCACCACGGGCACCCAGCCAAATATAACGGACGACCGCTGGGGGCGGGTGCTGAGCGTCCGGGTGTGCCTGCTGATGCGCAGCGACCTTCCGGTGCCTGACACCCCCCCAGGCGGCCTCACCTACAAGACCTGTGACAACGTGGACGCCACGAGCACAGATGGCCACCTTCGTAGAACCTACACCACCACCATTTTATTGAGAAACCGGCTGATTATTCCTTGATCGCCCTCATTAATAATCTTTAGAATGGCATGCAAAATAATAGGCTAATTAAAACCCCGCCCACTCAGCTGCCTGATGCCGCCTTCATGCGTGAGCAGGGGGTAGTGCTTGTAATCACACTTATTTTGGTTGTGATTCTCTCACTGTTGGGCACAGTAGCCATACGTAATGCCACTCAGACCGAACGCAGCATTAATGGCGTTCGCACTTCCCAGGTGGCACAAGAAGCCGCCGAGACCGCACTGCGCTTTTGCGAACAGATCGTTCTATTTTCAGATGAGGGAAAGCCCTACGAGGAATATGGCACCACGGGTTTGACGGAAAAAGTCATTACCACCACCATTAGCTCTGAGCAAGATACGAATGCGGCCTGGCGTACGGCAGCCAATTGGGTGGGCGCCAACGCGATTGTAGTGCCCGACCATTACTTCAAAAAATACAAGAGTGCAGCCATTGATACGGACGCTACGGCACTGACCGTGGCACCTCGGTGCATGATCCAGAAAATACAAAACACCAACACGCCGCCCCTGATAGGTTATTTGATCACAGCACGCGGCTTTGCAAACAACGCAAAATTTGATTCTGACACGGGAAAAATCACTTACGGTGCAGAGTCCTGGATGCAATCGGTTCTTACCAAGAGCTGAAGATCATGCACGGCCGTTGCACCCCTTAGATTCAGTAGAAATGAAAAAGCACCCTATCAATCAATCAGTTCATGGTTTTACTCTGATAGAAGTCATGATTGTAGTCGCCATTATCGGTATTCTTGCCGCCATTGCGCTGCCTAGTTATTCAGAGTATATAAAGCGTTCAAAGCGCAGCGAAGCACAAACTGTGTTGCAGGAAGCTGCCCAATTCATGCAACGGTATTATTCCGCGAACGACCGTTATACCGCCACATCGGGCACCACCACCACAGAGAGCGAGCAGACAACTGGTACACCCGCAGCCAGCTTGCTGCCCTCCGGGCTCCGCCAGTCCCCAACCGCGGGCACGGCGAACTACAACGTCATTGTGCTGGCCAAGGATAGCCCACCCAGTTTCACTGTAAGGGCCACCCCAACGGGCGGCATGACTGGCGATGCCTGTGGCGAGTTCAGCTTGAACAGCCTGGGCGTCAAAGCCTACAGCCCGCCCAGTGGCAGCAGCAAGTCCTTGGCGGATTGCTGGAAATAGACCAAATAAAAGGCACCTTCCTACAGGGGGAATTGACGATGTGGTTGAACAACTCAAGTAAAGACGCCTCTCCTCTAAGATTATTTCGAGAAGCACGTCAACTGCTCAGCGCTGGAATTTTATTCTGTGTGGTAGCTACCTCATTTGCAGCCAACGCACCCAGTCAGGCACCTTTATTCAGTGTAGTTTCGGGTGCGAAACCGAACCTGGTGTTCATGCTAGATAACTCGGGATCGATGGCGTTCGAGTACCCCGAAGGTTATGTGCTTGAGAATGCCTGCAAAGATGGAAGCAGCACCGTCAGCCGCGACGAGTGCATTACCTCGACCTGGACTACTTACGAAATATGCAAGTATGGGAGCGCCTCAAGGTACACAGCACCGCCTGAAATGACGAGTTACTGGCGGCCAGGCCCAGCGCGGGGATGCCTGAACAACGGCGGCAACTGGTCTCATGGAAATGGCCTGAAAGAAAATATTCGAATCAGAGTTGAAACGCCCAATGATAAGCGCGGCTGGTACCAAATGCGGTCGAGCACATTCAACCCTCAGTACTATAATCCCGCCGTCACATATAGCTCTCGCGTCACGGCAGACGGCACCAAGCTTGCTAACTCAATCAGGTTTGTCGACAATCAAAAGTCAGGCGGCTTCTTTTACAGGGCCAGCACCGGGGGATACTGCTGGCCCAATAGTTGCAACAGCACAGACACAGAAGCATATGTTCCCAAGTACACGACCTACAACCCAACTGAAAATGTACCTGCGACAGCGAAATTCAGCTACGTCATGTGCAACAACTCCAGTTGCGAAGCAGCCACAGAAATAGCTCTTACATATACAAGTTCGGAGAGCATTGCGTTACCAGATGGGCACTCGCGCAGTGACTGCGGCAAGAATTCCAACACCTGCGCCGCTGCCATTGAACGGCAGAATATTATAAACTGGTATGAGTGGTATCGGAGCCGGATTTTGTCTATTACAACTGCGGTTGGACAAGCCATGCAGGGATATGACAACAAGTTCCGTATCGGCTATGGAAAATATAATTCTGCCAACTCGTCCGACTACTGGGATTCAAGCCGCGTGGATCAAGGGGTCCGGTACTTTCGCGACGAATCTGCATCCACACAGAAGTGGAAATCAGATTTTTATAGCTGGCTCTATGGTGTAAAGGCCTACGGTGGAACGCCATCTCACAATGCCTTGCAGCTCGCAGGAAAATATTACAACAAGGATAATCGAACCACGCTTGGCAACCCTTGGCGGAACGACCCCACAAGTACAGCTGCTGAAAATGCCAACTCCGATCTAAGCTGCCGCCGCGCCTATACCATCGTTCTTTCTGACGGCGCATGGAACTCAGGCACCAGCGCTGGAGCAGACAGGAAGTACGCCAGTATTAATGGCACAACCAATTTCAGCGGATCTCCTGGCGGAAACTCAACTGCCCTGCAGTACAACCCGAGTGGTGCAACGGGATGGAACAGTTCGAACGTCACCACCAAACTGGCGGCACGTAGTTTATACGTTCCGTATACGGATGGCACCATCAGCTCTAACGGGTTGGCCGATCTGGCTGCCAACTACTTTTGGAATACAGATTTCAGCTCTGCCTTACCAAATAATGTTCCTTCTATTCCCGGCCAGAACAACCCTACGTTTTGGCAAAACATGACCACCTACACCATCGGCTGGGGTCTGACGCCTACTGGGGACAATGGTATTTCGGGCGGACTCACTTGGTCTTCAATTAATAAATATATCAATGACTGGCTCGCAGGGAATACGGCCACCTTGCCCAAATGGGGCGACAGCAATAAATCATTGAACCTAAACTCTTCGGACACCAGCGATGATCTCCGAATCAACGACTTCATACGTGCGGGGTTTTCCGGCGGTGGTCGCGCCTACAGCGTTTACTCCAGTGACGATGTGCGCCGCGCCATCGACAATGCTCTCAGCAGCATGGTGGGTTCCGGCAACGATGCTGGTGTCGCAGTTTCTGGCAACAGCGGTGATTTCCAGACGCTAGAAAATCTACTGAAATATACGACGGAATACAACACCTCTAACAACACCGGGGACATCAAGTCATTCCTGCTGGATGCCAACGGCAACTATAGCAACTATGACGCCTCCGGCACCCCTATTCCGGTATGGTCGGCGAATGAGCGAATGCCTTCCGTCAATAACCGGAAGCTTTTCTCCCTTTCGGGATACGACCCCGCCAACCCCTCGATCAACCAGACACTTCGGAAAGAGCTGAACTACAGCACCAGGCTTGCGGACCTGCCTGCCGACTTCACTTCATTGCTGAACGCCAATGCCCAGCAAAAGACGGATGAAACCTTCATTCGATATCTTCTGGGTGCAGACGGCTTGGCCAACGCAAGTGGCGCCATTTACAGGATGAGAGAAAAGCCGATTTCCGCCTCGGTCAATTCGCCCCCGTCTTCGTGGGCGGGCGCATTAACATGGGTTACGCCGAGCATGGTAGCGTAGACGGCGGCTCTTTCTACGACGCATTTATTTCCAAAAAGAAGACTTTGCCGGCGACCATTTTTGCAGCCACTAACGCAGGCAAGGTTCATGTCATTAACGCCGCGCAGTCAGACACAGCGCTCACGGTTGGAGGCGTCAGGGTGCGCGGCGGCGCAGAAGTAGCGGCATTCATGCCGAAGAACGCCATGAGAGCACAAATCGACCTGGCCAACCCAGCATTCCGGTTCCGCTATGTGCTAGATGGCGCTGTGGTTGAGCATGATGCCTATGACGATGGCGCCAAGACGCCGGCCGCCACCACGGGTGGCACGTGGCGCAGTCTGGTGTTTGGCACCGGCGGACGCGCAGGCAACTTCCTTTACGGGCTCGAGTCGCCCTTGAATGCCGCCGATCGGGTGCCGACCAAGGATCACTTCCTGTGGGAGGTGGATTCGTCCGCGCCGAGCTACAAAGATCTGGCAAATGTCACCAACAGCCCCACTGCCGGCCAGCTGGACAATGGCCGCTGGGTCATGCTGACGCCGAGCGGCCACTATGGAGGGGCTTCCAAACAAGTTGGTCTGTATGTGGTGGACGCGTTCAGCGGACAGGTCGTCAAATTCATTCCCTTGCCCGCTAGCTATAACAATGACGGCACCACCATGCGTAACCGCGGCCTGGGTGGGGTGGTTGCGGTTCGGGGCATGGACCGAAAAATTGCAGCGGCCTATGCCGGCGACGCCAACGGAAACTTGTGGCGCTTTGATTTGCGCTCCAGCAAGCTGGCGGTGTCTTACGACAAGCCGGTTTTCACCACCCCGGGTGGCGCCAGCCAACCGATTTATGGTGCCCCCGCCTGGCAGGCACACCCCGGAGACGGCACAGGCTGCAAGTACAGCAGTACGAGCCAGTGTGGAGCCATTGTGGTTGTCGCTACCGGCATTTTGCTGGACGAAGACGATCTGGCCACGCCGGCCACTCGCCAAGGCATTTACGGGGTGTGGGATCCCACGGCCATCGGCTCTGACGACAAGGCTGGCTTCGGAACCGTGACTAACAGCCAATTGGTAGAGCAAACCATTGACTTGGCTTCTGCCAAGGATGGCTCTGGCAAAGACAGCACAGGCAGAACCTTCTACCAAGTCAGCTCGAACGCGGTTGACTGGAAAACCAAGAAGGGCTGGTTCTTGAACCTGGGCGTGATCAGCATGACCGGCACCATGCTCAATGGCGAGCGGTCCATTAGCGACCTCTCGAACCTGGGCAGCAGTGTGCAGATCACGACCTTCCTGCCGGAAGGCAAGGACATGTCGATTGAATCGTGCACCGCCACGGGTAGCCTGCCCAACATCATGTACATACTTGACAGCCTGACTGGCAAGAACAAGCGCTCTTTCGACATCAACTCAGATGGCCGCGCAGATCTTTATTCGGTTGCGGCCATTCCAGATGGAGGCTTCACACGCGGGAACGTAACTTCGCGCAACACACGTGGCCTGCACAACGAAGGTGACGTGCAGCTGAAGCCAAAGCAGGACTGCACCGATGAGACCGCTTATTTCACCGGTGTGGGCGGCACGATCAAAGGCTTCGACGCGTGTGTCAGCACCGGCTGGCGGCGTGCCTGGCGTCCCGTGGTGAACCCGCCTTTCTAGGAGACAATATCGGCCGCATGCAAGCATTCGTCCGCCAACAACTGATCCGCTACGCCGAGCGCCTTTCCGAGCTCGACTTCCTTCTTTCCCGCCCGGACATCATGTCGGATATGCCGGCATTTCTGAAGCTCTCCAGGGAGCACACGGAAGTGTCGGCCCTGGCTGGCCGCTGGCAGCGGTATCAGCAGCGCGAGGCAGATCTGGCGGCAGCGGAAGACATGCTGGACGATCCGGACATGGCCGACCTGGCTCGGGAAGAAATGGCGGCGAGTGAGGCCGAACTGGCTGAACTGGACGCGGAACTGCAACGCATGTTGCTGCCCAAAGACCCGCAGGACGAGCGCAACGCCTTTGTGGAAATTCGGGCGGGGACGGGCGGAGACGAATCCGCACTTTTCGCTGGCGATCTGGCGCGCATGTATATGCGCTACGCTGAACGACAAGGATGGCGCTGCGAGATCATGAGCGAGTCGCCTGCTGAGATTGGCGGCTACAAGGAGATCGTGATCAAGGTGGAGGGCGCTGGCGCCTATGGCCAACTGCGGTTTGAATCCGGCGGGCACAGGGTGCAGCGCGTTCCGGTCACGGAAACGCAGGGCCGCATTCATACCAGCGCGGCCACGGTGGCGGTGATGCCGGAACCTGATGAAGCAGAAGCCATTACGCTGAACCCGGCAGACCTGCGCATTGACACTTTCAGGGCCTCAGGTGCGGGGGGCAACACATTAACAAAACCGATTCTGCCGTGCGGGTGGTTCACTTGCCCACGGGGATCGTGGCCGAATGCCAGGATGGCCGCAGCCAGCATTCCAACAAGGCCAAGGCGCTGCAGGTACTGCAGGCGCGCATACAAGAAAAGGAACGAAGCGAGAAAGCCGCCAAGGAGGCCGCCACGCGCAAGGGGCTGATTGGTTCAGGCGACCGCAGCGACCGTATTCGCACCTACAATTTCCCTCAAGGACGACTGACTGATCACCGCATCAACCTGACACTCTACAAGCTTTCCTACATCATGGAGGGTGATCTGAGTGAGGTCATTGGTGCGCTCCGTGCGGAGCGTGAGGCTGAGCAAATGGCCGAGCTGGAAGTGAATGCATGAACCTAAAAGCCGTTTCCAGGACGAAAGGCTGACTATGCGAGCTGTTAAATTTCTCACCGCCTGCGCATGCGGTGCCACGGTACTGCTGGCTGGGTGCACGGGGGGCACGCCTTGGGGGGCCACGCCGCAGAACATTCGGCTGCCGCGCATCGAGAACATTCCGGCCACGATGGAGGCCGGAACCACGGCAGGCGCCCAACGACTGGCTGAACGCGTTCGCGCCGCGCTGAATGCAGAACCGCGCCTGGCGGGGTCGAACCTTCAAGTGGAAGGATTTGAAGGCGGCGTGATCATTCTGAGTGGCGCGCCGCCCTCTGCCGCTGAGCGTGAACTGGCCGTGCAGACCGCACGTCAGATTCCAGGCGTGCGCGATGTGGTGGACCGCATGTCTGCGCCTTGACCCCTCCGTGAATCTCGCACAAGCGCTCAACTACGCGCAGGGGCTGGGGCTTCCACTATCGGAAGCGCGAATGCTGCTCTTGCATGTGCTGGAACGCCCCACGCACGACCGGGCATGGCTGGTCACGCACGACGGTGACGATGTACCCACCGAGGCCGCGGGCCGGTTTGAACAGATGCTGCACCGGCGTCTGCAAGGCGAACCGATGGCCTACCTGACCGGGCACAAGCCTTTTTATGGCCTCGACCTGGCGGTGGATGCCCGTGTTCTGGACCCCCGGGATGATACCGAGACTCTGGTCGACTGGGCTTTGGAACTCTGCCCTCCTGAACCTCGGGCCACGCGATGGCGTTTGATCGACCTGGGCACGGGCAGTGGTGCGATCGCGCTGGCACTAGCTCAGCAGCGGCCCGCAGCCAAGGTGACCGCGATTGATCGCAGCACAGACGCGTTGGCTGTAGCCGCCTCGAACGCCCAGCGCCTGAATTTGCCGCTTCGCCTGCTGGAGGGCAGCTGGTTTGCCCCGGTCGGTGGCGAGCAGTTTGATCTGATCCTGAGCAACCCGCCCTACATCCGGGAAGACGATCCGCACCTGCAGGCATTGACGCACGAACCGCACGGGGCGCTGGTGAGCGGAGCGGATGGTCTGGCGGATATTCGGCAGCTGATTGCCCAGGCGCCAGATTACCTGGTGCCCGGCGGCTGGCTGCTGCTGGAGCACGGCTGGGATCAGGCTGTTACGGTGCGTGAGTTGTTGGCGTCAGCAGGGTTCGAACGGGTTCAGTCTCGACAAGATCTGGCGGGCATTGAACGATGCTCTGGCGGGCAGAGGCCGTCTATCCGATAGCGGCGTGCGCTTGGCAAGCAGGGGTGGAGGTAACAGCGGATGACATTGATCCGCTCCCATGATTATTTTCTTCCCACAAGCGCCTCGCCGTCTTCGTCATCCTCGCGAAAGCGGGGATCCAGCGACGTTGGACAGGCCGCACTGGATCCCCGCCTTCGCGAGGATGACCAGACAGGGAAAGGAAGTGGGGAGCGCAGTCTTTAGATCGTTTGCCATTTTCGCTATCATGAGTTCAACGGGGCAACGGCGCCCTTGGCAGGAGTACTCATGAAAAATATTCCCAAATCCACTGGACGACTGGTCGGAGTCCTTTCCCTTGCCGCCGGTACTTTGCTGACGGGCTGTGCTGGCGGCTACGACGGATGGAATTCGCCGTCGACCGGCTCCATGTCGCCCCAGTCTGCGGCCCGAATGAGCCGCTGGCAAGATCTGGAACGCCGCGTCATGGCGGCACTGAGCGCAGACCCCCGGGTAGGAGCCCACGGCCTGAAGGCTGAAGTGCAGAGTGAGGGGGTGGTCACAATCTCTGGCACACCTGCGAACGGCACTGGCGGGCGTGACCTGGCCCTCCAGATAGCACGCAGCGTGCCGGGAGTGCGGCAAGTGGTGAACAATATGCTGATGAACTGAGTCAGGACGGGGCTGCGGGCTGCGCCTGATTGGGAATGCGGAAGAATCCTGGGAATACTGCCAATACTGGGAGTGCAGCGTTTGCAGGTACGCCTTCCCCCGGGACCGCCGAGCTCCAGCTCGGCACTCTGCCCTCCCCGAACGCTGCCGTGCCGAGCTGGAGCTCGGCGGTCCCAGGGGGAACCTTCAGGTTAGGGCCGAAAAT
Organism: Ottowia caeni; assembly: GCF_050821495.1. GTDB lineage: Bacteria > Pseudomonadota > Gammaproteobacteria > Burkholderiales > Burkholderiaceae_C > Ottowia > Ottowia caeni. The sequence goes on from NZ_CP151080.1 coordinate 3,924,921, forward strand.
CTTGTGAGAAGCAGTTCCTCTAGACCAAACTCAGCCAGCAGCGTGCGCAGGCGTTCGGCGGCGCTGCGCTTTTTGTGGCCTGTCCATTTGGCGATGATCAGCTCATTTTTCATGCTGTGCTCCCAGCCGACCAGTTCGGTCACAGTTACCTGATAGCCCTGCGACTCCAGGTACAGACAGCGCAGCACGTTGGTCAGCTGGCTGCCCATTTCGCGTGTGTGCAGCGGATGGCGCCACAGCTCCGCCAACGGGGTGCGCGCCAGTTGCAGAGCCTTGGATTGGCGTAGACAGGCTGCCACTTCTGCCTGGCAGCAGGGCACCAGCACCATAGCCTGCGCCTGCTTCGCCAAACCGAAAGCGATGGCGTCGTCCGTCGCGGTATCGCAGGCATGCAGGGCAGTGACGACGTCCACCCTTTCAGGCAGTTGACTGGCACTGGCCGACTCCGCCACCGACATGGCGAGAAAATGCATGCGGTCAAAGCCCAGGCGCTCGGCCAACTGACGCGAGCGTTCGACCAATTCAGTACGCGTTTCTATGCCGAAAATGTGCCCTCTGCCGCGCGGCTTGAAATACAAGTCATAAACGATGAACCCCAGGTAGGACTTGCCAGCGCCATGGTCTGCCAGCGTAAGCTCCTCCCCGTGGGGCTTGAGTTCGGCTAGAAGCTTCTCGATAAACTGGAAAAGGTGCTCAACCTGCTTTAGCTTGCGGCGCGAGTCCTGATTCAGCTTGCCTTCCCGCGTGAGGATATGCAACTCTTGCAGTAGCTCCACCGACTGGCCGGGCCGAAGTTCGGCGATGGGTGCCGCGCTAGACGCAGCGGTTTTTTGCTGGCGCCCCTTGGGGTGTTCAGCCGTCTTGCCGGGCTTTGGGCGTGCCCGCTCTTTCTGGGTGGAGTTCATGGTTTGACCTGTCCCTCGGGGCTTGGGCCCACACCCAACGCCTCCCAACCACTGGCACCCAACTCTTCCAGCTTGGCGATGTTGGCCTCGAAAATCGCTTCCGCCTCCGGAAAGGCCTCCACGGCCCGATCAATGCTTTCCTCACGGATCAGGTGCAGGGTGGGGTAAGGGGAGCGATTGGTGGCGTTGGTGATGTCGTCTTCTTCAGTGTCGGCAAACTGAAAACGGGGGTGAAAAGAGGCGATCTGGAGCACACCTTCCAGCCCGAGTTCTTCCAGAATAGCCTCGGCATCGTCCAGGAGGTCATTGAATTCCAGGAAGTCGGCAAAGGCGTGGGGAACTATCAGCAGGGTGGTTTCGCGCTCTGCGGGATCCGCCTCGGCCAGGGCATGCAGTTCTTCGCGCAGCGCTTGCAACAAAGCGTCGCTGTCGGTGGCGTCAGATACGGCGTAGTGGATTTGCCCTTTGGCATGCGGCGCCTTGGCGAAGGGACACAGGTTCAAGCCGATTACTGCGCGCTCCAGCCAGCGGCGGGTGTCGGTGATGACGATTTCTTGGGTGTTCATGGTCAGGTGTGTTTTTTGCGGGCGCTCGGCGAAATTCAGCTTGGGGTGGAGCGGGTGAAGCAAATCGAATGATTTTTTCTAGGAATCGCTGTGCGTGCCCTCACCCTACCCTCTCCCAGAGGGAGAGGGGAAAGAAAAAGCCTCACGCTCGCCCAGAGGGAATGGGGGGAGAGGCTAACTGCCGCTCCTGGATTTACGCTGTATTGTGCCTATTCGGCGCGCAATTAGTGCAGCCAACAGGGCGCCGGCCACACAAGAGGCTCCGGTAACGGCCCAGGTCCATTGCCAACCACCGGCCTGACTGGCAACCCATGCCACCACCGGAGGGCCGGTCAGTTGGCCTGCGGCAGACCATTGCATCATCCAGCCAACCGTGGTGGAGATGGTGCGTTCATTGGGTGCCATGATGGGCGCCAAGCCAAACAGGGTGGCCGGTATCAGCCCTCCGAACACTGAAAACAGCAGCGCGCCCACGTACCGTATCACCGGGCTGCCTTCTGTGAACGAACCAAAAGCCAGGAACGTGCCGAGAGCCATGGCTCCGAAGCCCGCCCACAAGAGAGTTCGGGCTGCAAAGCCCTGGTGCAAGAGCCGGCCGGCGGCAATGTTGCCCATGATGTTGACGGCAGCTACCAATGCGGTCAATACTGCTCCAACCGCTCCCGTCCAACCCGACTGAGCGTAGAGTGAAGGCAGAAAACCGATCACCGCGAGCCATTGTCCCGAGTAAGCTGCGAAGGTCAAGGCACTCAGCCATGGCCCGGGAGATCTTATTGTTTGGGTCAGGCGCGTGGCCCAGTCTGAGGGGCCAGACGCGTGCGAGGAAGTTCGCTCGTCAGGCGGCAGCCTGGCTTGCACCCACAAAGCCATGAGCGCCGAGAGCCCGGCCACAAACCACCACCACCCAGACCACCCCAACATGGCAATCATCAAGGGGCCGAGCAACAGTGCCATGGCCGTACCAAACGGCATGAAGGCTCCCCAGAAGCCCATCATGCGCGTGAGTTGCCGCGGGGCCACGACGCGACGGATCATGCTGGGCGCAGCGACCGTGGTCAGCAGAATTCCTAGCCCTTCAATGGCGCGCAGAGCCAACAGCGTAGACGCGTCATCCGCCCACCCGCCTGCCGTGCCTGCAGCAAAAAGCAGCCAGAGCCCCATCAGCATGCAGCGTCGTAGGCCAATGCCGTCTGCGGTCAGACCGACAAAAAGGCCCAGCGCCATGGAAGCGAGCTGCACCAGCGACAGCAGGAAGCCGGATTCCACGAGGGTGACGCCCAAATCATGCTGCAGGACCGGCAGCGCCGGGGGCAACTTTCCGATGTGCATCGCTGCACTGACGCCGGCCAGTATGACGATCCAGGCTGGGTGCAGCCCCGCCCGTTCGTTGCCTTGCGCAGAGAACGAGATCATGCCAGGAGCTTTCTGCCTGTGAGACGCTCATGTTCACGCAGCGCGAACCGATCGGTCATGCCGGCGATGTAGTCTGCAATGGCGCGCTCGCGATCAGGGCGTTGGGAAAACTCGGCACGCAACTCTGCCGGGAGCTCCAGGTAGGCTGAAAACAGTTCCCGTACTACCTGCTTGGCTTGGTCGGTAGTCTCTACCACCTGCGGGTGGCGGTACAGATTGGTAAACAAGAAGCGCTTGAGTTCCGCCGACTGGGCGCGCATTTCCTGGCCGAAGCACACGAGAGGACCAGCAAGACGCGCTTGCTCGGCACTGTGGGGGCCAGCATGATCAATGGCAGCCTGCGTGGCGTCGATGACATCGTAGACTTGCGCGCTGAGCATGCGGCGAATGGCTTCAAAAAGTACCCTCCGGCCTTTCAGCGTCGGATATTGGCGCAAGGTATCGGCATGATGGCGTACGAATAACGGCACGGCCGCCACCTGCTCCAGCGTCAGCAGGCCGGAGCGCACGCCGTCGTCAATATCGTGGGCGTTGTAGGCGATTTCGTCGGCCAGGTTGCACAGTTGCGCCTCCAGGCTGGGCTGCGTACCATCCAGGAAACGGCGCGCCACACCGCCGGGCTCGGCCGCTTCAAGCTTGCGGGCGTTCACTGGCGAGCAGTGCTTGAGAATTCCTTCTCGGGTCTCAAATGAGAGATTCAGCCCATCATGCTCGGGGTAGCGCTGCTCCAGTTGATCAACCACGCGCAGGCTTTGAAGGTTGTGCTCAAAACCGCCGTGCTGCGCCATGCAATCGTTCAGCGCATCTTGCCCAGCATGACCAAAGGGCGTGTGCCCCAGGTCGTGTGCGAGCGCAATGGCCTCCACCAGATCTTCGTTCAACCTCAATGACCGAGCAATGGATCGCCCCAGTTGAGCCACCTCCAGCGAGTGGGTCAGGCGGGTGCGAAAAAGGTCGCCTTCATGGTTAAGAAAAACTTGTGTTTTGTAGACAAGCCGCCGAAACGCCGTGGAGTGCACGATGCGATCGCGGTCGCGCTGGTATTCGCTGCGCGTGGGAGCAGGCGCTTGTGGGTAGCGGCGCCCTCTGGAGCGTGCGGGGTCAGAAGCTGGCGAGAACAATTTAACCTAGATCCAGTTGGACGCTTGCAATCATCAGGAGCGAGGGGTCAGAGTGCACCCCCTGCCTCCGTCAGGCTGCGCAGCATCGGTCAATGACTGAACGCACCAGCGCATCCGGGGCGCTGCGGACTGCGGCTCGACCGGGCCCGTCAATGACCACGAAGCGAATCTCCCCGCCTTCGGCTTTCTTGTCCACCCGCATCAGTTGCAAGTAACGGCCAGCGTTGTCAGCCTCGTCGATTGTCGCGCCCCGAGTGGGCAGTCCTGCACGATGAATGAGCGTTTTCAGGCGCTGCACGAAGGCTGCGTCTACCAAGCCCAATTCTCGCGACAATTCTGCCGCCATGACCATGCCCGCGCCAACGCCCTCTCCATGGAGCCAAGCCCCATACCCCATGCCGGCCTCAATGGCGTGGCCGAAGGTGTGGCCAAAATTCAGAATGGCGCGCAGACCGGACTCGCGCTCATCGGTTCCCACGACATCGGCCTTGATCTGGCAACTTCGCTTGACGGCATACGCCATGGTCTCGGTGTCGCATTCGCGCAAGGCGTCAATGTGGTTCTCGATCCAGGCAAAGAATTCCATATCGGCAATCGGGCCGTATTTGATCACCTCCGCCAAGCCAGCGGACAGTTCGCGCGGCGGCAAGGTCTTGAGCACATCCAAATCGCATACGACACGCTGCGGCTGATAAAAGGCGCCAATCATGTTCTTGCCTAGCGGGTGATTGACGGCCGTTTTGCCACCCACCGATGAATCGACCTGCGCCAGCAATGTGGTGGGCACTTGCACAAAAGGTACGCCGCGCATATAGCAGGCTGCCGAGAAGCCCGTCATGTCGCCGACCACGCCACCGCCCAGCGCGTAGAGCGTGGTTTTACGATCCGCACCACTGGAGAGCAGCGCGTCGAAAATGAGATTCAGGGTTTCCCAGTTCTTATGCTCCTCACCATCTGGCAAGGCCAGCGTGCGAACCTGAGAGTGCCGGCGCGCAAGCACGCGCTCCAAGCGCTCGGCATACAGTGGGGCTACCGTTGTGTTGGTAACGATGAGGGCTTGCGTACCGGCGGCTGAGCCTTCAAAAGCGCCGGGGTCATCCAGCAAGCCACTGCCGATGAGAATGGGATAGCTGCGCTCGCCGAGATCAATGGTGACCTGCTGCGCGAAAGAAATTCCTTGCATAGGCTCCAGTGTAGAGCCTGCGGGCGTTCGATTCAGCCTGGCTTCACCGGTTGTGCTGATTCAACCTGGATCCGGCAGTTGGACGCGCCCGAGCAGGTCGTCATCGGGTGCGCTGGCAAGACGTGAGGACGCGGCAGGCCCCTAGCCTGCAAGAACGAGCAACGCCGCCAGCGTGCCCGAGGGCGGCCTGATCGGGTGCGTAGCGCTCTCACCTAATGGGTGAGCGTGATCGGAGCATCGAAATTGAGTGTCCACTCGGCTTTCTTGGAGATTGCAAGCGGTCAACTGCCGGATCCAGGTTGAACCGACTGAGCCATCTCGATCTGCATGACAATCCGGTTCACCAGCATGGCTATGGAAGGCCCTCTGGCTTCCACCACGAAGTGTGCCGTCTCGCGGTAAAACGGATCGCGCTCCGAATAAAGTGCCTGCAGGCGCTTGAGAGGGTTGGCGACCTGCAGCAAGGGGCGCTTGGTGTCTTGGCGCAACCTTCGAACCAGTTGCTCTGGCGAGGCCCGCAAGTAAATCACCAAGCAGCGCGAATTCAAATGCTCTCGATTGGACTGGCGCAATACAGCGCCCCCACCTGTGGCGATGACGCTGGCACCCTGTCGGGTCAGGTCGTCAATGGCTTGCTCTTCCAGGTCGCGAAAAGCGGCCTCCCCCTGCGTCTCGAATAGAGACCGGATGGAGCCGCCTATGCGTTCCTCAATGACTGTATCGGAATCAAAAAACGGCAAACCCAGCCGCTTGGCCAGCTGCCGCCCGACGGTGGATTTTCCACAGCCGGGCATGCCGACAAGAGCGTAGCGCACAAACATTCTATCGAGGATTGCGCCTATTCAGAATGCGGCACGAACGCACTTGATACAGCCGTGCAGTGCAGCACATTGCGTCACGGACAGCTTCCTACACCTGCGATGGTCTGAGTGGCTATTCCGGTTGCTCCGGTACTGTTGTCAACCACGGTGACTTGAATATCACGCGTAGTACCTGGAAGAATACAACGAGTTCCAGCTCCATTGTTTCCGACGCCGATGGTCAGCGTATTGCCGGAAACAGACGCGCTTGCAACATCCGTATCGGATGCAGACAAAAGAGGAACATAAGGTCCGAAGCCACCAAGTGAATAGTTCACTCCAGCGGTGCTGGTGTGAAGCACAGTCTGATTGAGCGGGCTGATCGGAAGCACCCCACCGCCGGCGGATGGTGCAACACCAGTCACGGACACAGAGACAGATTGGCCCTGAGCATCTCGGATTGTGATGGTGCTCGCCCCCAGATTGATCAGATTCACGGACACCAGCGACCCATTCACGCTAGTGGTGGCGCGACTCGGGCTCGAAGAAACTGCCGTGTACGGACCGGAGCCTCCGGCCACGGTAAAGACCACCGTACGGCCAACCTCATCAGAAGCCGCAGTAGGACTTGCAGTCAGCGCTTGAGCCGCACCGCCGGTGGCCGTGACCGTTGCGGTTGCACTCTGACCCTTCGAATCGAGCACGATGATGGAAGCGCTGCCCACTGCCAACAACGAAACATTGATTGTCGAGCCACTCACGCTGACTGAAGCGATCGAGGGATTGGAAGATCTGGCAGTAAACGGACCAGCTCCGCCGATCGCGGTGAACACCAGACCTGTACCAACCTGCCCGCTGCCAGAGGTAGGCGCGAGGCTCAATGGTGGCAGCGTTTGCGTTGAGGTGACCGTCACGCTGACACTCTGCCCCATCGCGTCCCTGAAGGTGAGCGTACTCTCGCCTTCGGTTCTGAGTTGCACGCGAGCGATATCCCCGGCAACTTGAACGGTCGCCACTGCAGGCGCCGAGGAAATCGCTGTGTATGGCCCAACGCCGCCGAGGATGGAGAACACCATTTCGGTGCCTACTTGGCCTGTGGCAGTTTCAGGACTCACGCTAAACGCTGGCGCATTAACCGTAACAGTCACTTCCAGGGTAGCGCCGATATCGTCGGTGATCCGCAGAGTTGCAACTCCGTTGGATCTTCCGGTGACTGTGATCACGCCTCCCATTTGAGAGGTAACGGCAACAATCGAATTATTGCTACTGGAAACCGTGTAAGGCGCCATGCCGCCGGTGACCGTGAAGGTGCGCGACTCATTGGCGGCGAGAGTCAGCGCAGTGCCCACTGAAGTGGACAAAGCTTTTGCCGTCACCTGAACGGTAAGGGAGATCGACTTCTGGCTGACACTCGAATCCTGAACCGAGACGGTGGAAGTTCCTGGAGCATTGCCCCGCACCACCAGGGTTCCGTCTTCCAGCAACTGGGCGCTGACCGATGGATCGGAAGACAAGACGTAATACGGCTCAACACCCTGTGTGATGCGCGCCACCTTGGCAATGTAGCCCACCGACAAACCCACGTCACTCAGCAACGGGCTCATTCTCAAGCTGTTGTTGGGTCCGGTTTCCCCGTCATACCCGCCACCTCCGCCGCACGATGCCACGCCAAGCGACAGCAGCACCGCCAGCAACCCCAGGAAGAATCTACGCATTTTTCTCGACCTCTAAAAAATGGAAGCTCAACGCATCGCGCTGCGATCCGTGATGATTTTGGGAGTAATGAACACCAGCATTTCCTGCTTGTCGGAGTTCTTCGTCTTGTTCTTGAAAAGGTTGCCCAGCAAGGGAATGTCTCCGAGCAGGGGAACCTTGTTGACCACTTCGTTTTCGGTCAAGGTGAAGATACCGCCAATGACCACCGTTCCCCCATTTTCGACCAGAACCTGGGTCTGGACTTTCTTGGTGTTGATGGACATGGCATTGGCAATGACTGTTCCGGGGCTGTCATTATTGACGATCAGATCAAGAATGACGTTGCCCTCGGGCGTAATCTGCGGTGTCACTTCGAGGCTCAGTACGGCCTTGCGGAAAGCCACTGCGGTCGCGCCGCTTGAGGTGGCTTGCTGGTAGGCGAATTCCGTACCCTGCTCGATGATGGCCTTGGTCTGGTCAGCAGTCACCACCCGCGGGCTGGAAACGATTTTGCCTTTGCCGTCGGCCTCCATGGCGGAAATTTCGAGGTTCAGGAATCGGTTGGCAGCAGAATTGAAAAGCGAGAGTGCGAGGCTGGGCGCGTTGTAGCCATTGAAGCCTGCCGCAGGCAGGTTCAGAAAATTGGTGCTGCCGATTTTGTCGCTGCCGCTGGTGTCGTAAGTGAGCAGTGGCGACTGGCCAGGCACGGTAGTTCCAATGCCGGCGTTGTAGGACCCGCCCAACGCAACCCGGTTACCGTTACCCAGGCCATAGCCCGCATCTCCGCCCCGCACGCCGCGGAGGTCGGCACCGCCCAAGCGTACACCGAGCGAGCGGCCAAAGGTGTCTGAAGCTTCCACGATCCGGGCCTCGATAAGCACTTGGCGCACCGCAATATCGAGCTTGGAGATCATCTCCTGCACCTGCGTCAGCTTGGTGGATATGTCGGAGACGAAGATCTGGTTGGTTCGCGGCTCGGCGATAACGCTACCGCGCGGGCTCAAGATACGGGTGGTGGCTGTGCTGCCGACCCCGCCTGACCCACCCAGGCTGTTACCCATGAGTTGCCGCGCAATGTCGGTGGCCTTCGTATAGTTGAGCTGGAACGATTGCGTCCGCAAGGGCTCAAGGTTTTGCACAGCCGCCAAAGCTTCAAGTTCGGCCTTCTCCTTGGCTGCCAACTCTTCCTTGGGGGCTATCTGCAAGACATTGCCGCTGCGCTTAAGCCCCAGGCCCTTGGCCTGAAGAATGATGTCAAGGGCCTGGTCCCAAGGCACGTCGTTCAAGCGCAGGGTCAGGTTGCCCTGCACAGAATCGGAGGTCACGATGTTGAAGTTCGTGAAGTCTGCAATCACCTGCAACAGTGAGCGCACTTCAATGTTCTGGAAATTCAGAGACAGCTTCTCGCCGCTGTAGCCCGTGCCTTGCGTGAGCTTGTCTGGGTTCACCTTCTGCTGACGCACTTCGACGACCAACTGGGAGTCGCTCTGGTAGGCGCTGTGCTCCCATTGCCCTTTGGGCTCGATCACCATGCGCACACGGTCGCCCGATTGGGTGGTTGTGATGGTTTGCACAGGGGTGCCAAAGTCAGTGACATCAAGACGACGGCGCAGGCCCTCGGGCAAACTGGTCTTGAGGAATTCGACCACCAGGTTCCGCCCTTGCTGTCGGATGTCGACCCCCACCTGATTGTTCGGCAGGTCGACGACGACGCGGCCGGCGCTCTCGACACCGCGGCGGAAATCGATGTCCCGCAGGGGCAGCACGTCCGCATTGGGCTGGCTTTCTGCAAACATGCGCGCCGTCGAACTGGCTGGCGCCTGAGTGACCACTTGGTCAAGCACCACCAGCAGCGCGCGGCCTTGCACCTCTGCCCGGTAATTGGCGGATCGATTCAGGTTAAGCACCACACGCGTGCGGTCACCTGCTTGCACCACGTTGGCGGTTTGCACATTACCCTGATTCAGCGGCACCTGGGTGCGGCCCAGCGCATTGCTTACCCCCGGAAAATCAAGTGCGATTCGAGCAGGCGATTGAATGACGAAGCCTTCGGGCACGGCCTTGAGGGGCTGGGATAGGTCGATCCGCACCACCTCCGAGCCACCCTGAATCGAAGCTGTGACCGCCTCGATGCTCACCTGGGCTAACGCACCGGCTGCAGTGACCAATGCGGCCAAGCCTAACGCGGCTCGTCGCAGAGACCTCCACGCTGAATTTTCCCAGTTCCTCATTTTGCATTCTCCTGCAGTTGCAGCGCTGCGCTCCGCTCGATCCATTCGCCGGCTGCGTCCTGCACAATTTCACGTAAGGTGACCTCGCCCTCGGTGACCTTCATCACGCGGCCAAAGTTCTGACCCAGATAATTACCCACTCTCACTTGGTAGAGAAGCCTATCGACCTTGATCAAGGCCACACGCTGGCCACCTCGCTCGAGGCTGCCGACCATGGCCATCGCGTCTAGCGGGTAGCTCTCCAGCGGCTCCTTGCGGCGATTGAGCTCCGGAGCCACCAGCACGGCGCTGTTACTCACAGAGGACGTGTCGCGGCGCAATGCCTGAGTCAGCCTTTGAAGGCTGAAGGGATCCAAGGCAGCGGCCTCGGTATAGCTCAACGGCTCATATCGCTTGGGCTCGCTGATGGGCGACACGCGCGGCACAGTCTGACGCCGCTGCTCGGACATCCACTTTTGCAGGTCGCCTTCACCCGATGGTGCGCAGCCAGCCAACGACCCCGCCAAGACTGCAAGCCCCAGGGTCCCGCTTACGGCTTTATTCAAGCGACAGCTCACCTTCTTGCCCCCTTCGCGCCCTGCGCTGTTTTACGCTGAGCCGCCACCTCGTCAGGATCAAGGTAGCGGAAGGTTTTGGCTGTAGCTTCCAGCGTGAGCGTACCCGCCCCGTCTTTGCCGGCGCTCGGCGCGATCGCCAGGTTGTTGAGCGTGACAATTCGCGATAAATGCGCAATGTCAGCCGTGAAATCCCCTATGTCGTGAAAGCGACCTGTGACCTTCACGGCAATAGGCAACTCGGCGTAATAATCCCTGACGGCCACCTGCCCTGGGCGGAACAGATCGAACTGCAGGCTGCGCCCAACGCCGGCTTGGTTGATGTCGGACAGCAAGGCGTCCATTTCCGACTTGCTGGGCAACTGCTTCTCAAGAAGGGTCACGTACTGCATGACTTGGACGCGCTGCCTCTTAAGCTCTTCCAGGCTGACCGCTTTCTGCAATTTGGCTGTGTAGTCGGTACGCAGTGTCACCTCCTTGGCACGTTCGGCCTCGAGCTCGTCGTTGGAGTTCGTCAGCCAGAGAAACCAGAGCAGGCCCAGAACGATGGCGGCCACTGCCGCCAGCAATGCGTACCGAGGAATCGCGGGCCAAGACGATGGGTCGCGGGTATCCAGCCCTCGGAACTGGTCTCCAATCGCCTGCAGTGAGCCTGAGATGTCCATGTTTGGAAATATTGCGTCAGTAGGTTGCTTACAGCCGATCAGCTCTTGGCAACAGGCTTGGCGGCAGGTTTCGCGGCAGCCCCGGCCGCAGCCGGTTGCACATCACTGGCGCGCTGCAGCTGTACCCGCACGACGAAGTTGTAGACACGGCGATGCTCACGTGGAGTCAGCGCCAGATTGCTCGCCACGATTTCCACGAGTTCCGGTTTGGTGACCCATTCGCTGTTGCGCGAGAGGTTGCGCAACAATGCCGAGACACGCTCGTTCGACTGCGCCACACCACCCAGAAGAACGTTGCGGTTTTCCTGCTTGAGGGTCTTGAGATAGACCCCATCGGGCAGTTGGCGAACAACTTCATTGAGCAGGTGCACTGGCAGGTTGCGGTCGGCTTGCAGATCTTCCACCGCCTGCTGACGCGCCTTCAGCGCCGCAATTTCATTTTGCAGCGTGGCGATTTCCTTGATCTCGTTGTCGAGCTTCTTGATCTCGGCCTGAAGAACCGCGTTGCGCCCCTGCTGGTCCGCAATGGCATTCTGGTACCAGAGATACACCCCGGCGGCAACCAGTGCTCCGCCCACGATCGAGGCCATCAACGACGCGTTGAAAAGCTGACGCGCACGCTTGCGAGCCAGTTCTCTATGCGGCAGCAGGTTAATCAATATCACGGCAGGAACCTCCGCATGGCCAGCCCGCACGCCGTCAGATAGGAAGGCGCTTCACGCAGCATGCGGTTTTCACGCACGGCACGGCCAATTTCCATGCCTTCGAACGGGTTGACCACCTGACAAGGAAACGATGTGTGCCTGGTCACGGCTTCTGTGAGGCCCGGCAGATTGGCGCCCCCCCCGCAAGCAAGATGTAGTCCACCCTGTGATGCGGCGTACTGGTGAAGAAGAACTTCAGGGCCCGCTCCACCTCCTGCGCGAGCGCTTCCAGAAAAGGCTGCAGCACCACTCGGCCATAGTCGTCAGGCAACTCTCCGGCCCGCTTCTTGGCTTCAGCTTCTTCCTGTGTGAAGCCGTACTGCCGCACCAGCATCTGAGTCAGCTGGGCGCCACCAAAAACTTGGTCGCGCTCGTAGAGAAGCTCATCATTGCGCAATGCCTGCAGGGTCGAGATGTTGGCGCCGATCTCTATCAGCGCGATCATGGCGTCGGCACCGCCGCCGGGAAGGCGCTCGACTACCCGGCCAACGGACAGGCGCGAAGCGTAGGACTCCACATCGATCACGACCGGATTCAGCCCAACGGCTTCAGCCAAACCCTGACGGTCACTGACCGTTTCCCTTCGGGAGGCGGCGATCATGACTTCCACATCGCCTGTTGAAGTTGCACTGGGGCCTACCACGCAGAAGTCGAGGCTCACCTCGTCAAGAGAAAACGGAATGTACTGATTGGCTTCCGATTCAACCTGGATCTCCATTTCACGCTCGGTCAAGCCGCTTGGTAAAATGATTTTCTTGGTGATCACCACCGCAGCCGGCAGGGCCAAGGCCACATTTTTTGCCTTGGTTCCGCTTTTTCTGACCAGCCGACGTAAAGCCTCAGCCACTTCATCGAATTTTTCGACATTACCTTCATTGACCCAGCCGCGACCCAGCGGCTCGATGGCACAGCGCTCGAGCACAAGGTTTGCGGAACGATCCTGACCCAGCTCGACCAGCTTCGCGCTAGAGGAGCTTATGTCAAGGCCAATCATTGGCGCAGGTCCGCGACTGAACATCGAAGCAATAGTCAAGACAGTATCCGGTTACTTTTTACGTCAATTGAAGCACTTCAGACTTAACAACTCACTTGCATGCTAGCAGGAAGACCTTTGTAGGATAAAGGAAATTCGAGATGAATTTTGTTTCACTCGTTGTCAAAAACTAACGATCAAACACGATTCATTATCTTCGCTTTCTCCCCAAAACCAACATCGGCATGAATATGTTGCAAAACGTAGTAGATAACTGGCTCAGTTGAGCCTCTCCTGCGCCAGCATCCCTCAACTATTGATCTAGACCTATGGCCACCGAAAACTCAGGCAACGCCGCCAAGCGTGCTGCCGCCCAAAGAGCAAATTGGGTGATCTGGACCCTGAAGGGCTTGGCATGGGCGGCTGGCTCCATGGTGGCCCTGGCGCTCTGCGCTGTCATGGCAGGCCTGATGGCACTGGCCATTGCCTATCCGAACCTGCCCGATGTGTCGGAGCTGTCGAACTACCGCCCGAAGCTGCCGTTGCGGGTGTTCACCTCAGAAGGCTCACTTATCGGCGAATTTGGAGAGGAGCGACGCCATCTGACGCCGATCAAGGAAATTCCTCAGGTCATGAAGGATGCGGTACTGGCGATTGAGGACGCCCGCTTTTATCAGCACAACGGGGTGGACTACGTTGGGGTGGTGCGCGCCGCGATCGCCAACCTGGGCCGCGTCAAGAGCCAGGGAGCGTCGACGATCACCATGCAGGTGGCGCGCAACGTCTACCTGACGTCGGAAAAAACCTATACACGCAAGATCTACGAGATTCTGCTGACCTTCAAACTGGAGCATCTGCTCACGAAGGACCAGATCCTGGAGATCTACATGAACCAGATCTTCCTGGGCAATCGATCCTACGGGTTCGCGGCCGCTTCCGAAGCCTATTTCGGCAAGCCTCTGAAGGACATTTCGATTGCCGAAGCCGCCATGCTCGCGGGGTTGCCACAGGCGCCCTCCGCCAACAACCCCATCAGCAACCCCACCCGTGCCCGCTCCCGGCAGCTCTACATCATTGAGCGCATGGCGGAGAATGATTTCATCACCGCCGAGCAGGCAGCTGCGGCCAAGAAGGAAGAACTGCGTATCAGACCCGCCAGGGAGACCACGCGCGTGCACGCCGAGTACGTGGCCGAAATGGTGCGCCAACTGATGTTCGCGCAGTATGGCGAGCAGACCTACAGCCGCGGCCTGAACGTATACACGTCCATCAACGCCCCGGACCAGATCGCCGCCTATAACGCTTTGCGCCGCGGCATCCTGGACTTTGATCGCCGCAAGGCCTATCGCGGCCCAGAGAAATTTATCGATCTCCCCAAAGAGGCTACCGAGATCGAGGATGCGGTGGACGACGCGCTGGACGACCACCCCGACACAGGCAATCTCTTGTCTGCCGTGGTGCTGCAGGCCGATGCACGGGAGGTGCAAGCCATGCGCCGGGGCGGAGACAAGATCACGATCACCGGAGAGGGCCTGCGTTCCGCGCAAGGGGGCTTTCAGCCAAGGCCGCACCGGCCATTCGCATCCGGCCAGGCGCTGTGATTCGTGTGGTTCAAGCGGGCAAAGGAGGCTGGGAGATTGCGCAACTGCCCGAGGTGGAAGGCGCGCTGGTCGCCCTGGATCCACGAAACGGCGCGGTAAAGGCCCTGGTCGGCGGTTTCGACTTCGACAAGAATAAGTTCAACCACGTGACGCAAGCGTGGCGCCAACCGGGCTCCAGCTTCAAACCCTTCATTTACTCGGCGGGGCTTGAAAAGGGTTTTTCGCCCACCACCATCATTAACGACACACCCCTGTTTTTCGACAGCAGCGTGACCGGCGGCCAGCCATGGGAGCCGAAGAACTACGAAGGCGGCTTCGAGGGCCCCATGAGCATGAAGCGCGGACTGGCCCGCTCACGCAATATGGTCTCGATCCGGGTACTGCAGTCGATCACACCGCAATTCGGGCAAGACTGGATCACCCGCTTCGGCTTCGATGCCGAGCGCAACCCACCCTACCTCACCATGGCGCTTGGGGCCGGCTCCGTGACCCCCATGCAACTGGCCGCCGGATTCAGCGTGTTCGCCAATGGTGGTTACCGTGTCAATCCGTTTCTGGTCACGCGCGTGACTGACCACACAGGCAAAATTCTGGCAGGCAGCAAACCCAGTGAACCTGGGGAGTCCAATCGGGCCATTGACGCTCGCAATGCCTTCATCATGAACACCATGCTGCAGGAAGTCGCGCGGAGCGGGACAGCTGCACGGGCGCAGGCCACGCTCAAGCGCCCTGATCTTTTCGGCAAAACAGGCACCACCAACGACTCGATTGACGCCTGGTTTGCGGGCTACCAACCCACGTTGGCGGCCGTCGTGTGGATGGGCTACGACACCCCGCGCAACCTGGGTGCCCGGGAGACGGGCGGCGGGCTCTCGCTACCGATCTGGATCAATTTCATGCAGAGCGCCCTCAAGGACGTACCCGTGGCGCAGCTGACACCCCCCGAAGGCGTGACCAACGTTGGCGGCGAGTGGTACTACGAGGAAAACGCCCGGGGCGGCGGCATCAGTCACCTGGAGGGCGCGGGCCTTGCTCCACCGCCCGAAACATCCGGGGCAGCCGCAGCACCCTCCGAGGAGCGCAACCGGATTCTGGATCTGTTCAAGAACTGAGCATCAAGCAGAGAGTCAGGGAGAGACTTTGAAAAGGCTCATGAGAAACAAAACTTTGAAAGCCCAAAACGGCCTCCATCGTCTCTGCTTTTGTAGGAGCGGCTTCAGCCGCGAAGGGTCACCGTCATCAATGGCGTCTTGTGCTCCGAAGGAAACCAATCGCGGCTGAAGCCGCTCCTACAAGGAAACCCTCTTGTTTCTCCACGAGCACAGGGCGCCGAAAGGCACCTCGGAAGCTCTAAGCGCTAAAGGTCAGGGGCATGCCTGCATGCTCGCTGACGCTGGCGGACAGGCGCTCGAAGAAGTCTTCCCCGGTCTTGGTGTCGCGCCAGCCGCCATCCTGATGACGAAAATGGTAGCCCCCCGAACGGGAGGCCAGCCAGATCTCTTGCAACGGCTTCTGCAGGTTCACCACGATCTGGCTACCATCAGCGAATGCGAGGGTGACCAAACCACCAACGCGCTGATTGTCGATGTCGGCGTCGGTGGTTTCGTTGAGTTGGTCGCAGCGTGCCTCGATCTGGGCGAGCAACGCCTCGGCCATGTCCAAATATTCTAGGTCGGTCATTACAATCTTAAAAAACGGTGGTCGGACGAACCCGGGAGGTTGTCACGGTTGGAGCAGGCAGTCACGGCAACGCGATATGCCCCGCACACGGGACGAACTTTATCGGAACCGGCGCATCGTGCTTTCACTCCCACTAAAGCGGTCAACTGCGGTTTCCAGAGATTGTTTCCCCATGCCTCTTACGCGCCAGCTTCCAAGAATTCTAGCGACCGCCTTTGTCCTGCCCTTCGTAGTGGGCTTATTGGCAGCTTGCGGGCAGAAAGGCCCACTCTTCATTCCCGCTACGGCTCCCACCGCGGATCGTGCCACACTTCCGCAAACAGTCTTCGGTCAGTCTGAGCGCGCGTCAGCCGCCAATCCGTCGCCCACTCCGGTCTCGACACCCAGCAGCCCTTCTCGTCCACGGGCTTTGCCCAACCTGCCTGAAACCCAATGAATCCACCGATTTCCTCACAGGCCAAATTACCTGGCCGCCCGTTCGTAGCCTATAGCAATGGTCAGCTGATGGTCGAGCAGGTTGTCTTGCGCGACCTGGCCGCTCAGCATGGCACACCCCTGTTCGTTTACTCCAAGGCCGCCATCCTGGCAGCACTGACGGCATACCAGCGCGGACTTGCGGGTCGCAAGTCACTGATCTGCTACGCCATGAAGGCGAACTCCAGCCTTGCCATTTTGAAGCTTCTGGCGGACGCCGGTTGCGGCTTCGACATCGTCTCCAGTGGCGAGCTCGAACGAGCCTTGACCGTGGGTGCGGAGCCGGCAAAAATCGTTTTTTCAGGAGTCGGCAAGACTCGCCATGAAATGCGACAAGCCTTGGAAGCGGGCGTGGGCTGCTTCAACATCGAGAGCCTGGCGGAGCTGGAGGTGCTTGACGCGGTGGCGCGGGAATGCGGAAAGGTCGCGCCAGTCAGTATCCGCGTCAACCCCAATGTGGACGCCAAGACGCACCCCTATATCTCGACAGGCTTGAAAGGCAACAAATTCGGCATTGCACACGAGGATGCGCTGGCAGCATATCAACGGGCAGCCACTTTGCCTGGTTTGCACGTAGTAGGCATTGACTGCCACATCGGGTCTCAGATCACCGAGGAGGCGCCTTACCTGGAAGCCATGGATCGGGTGCTTGATCTCGTGACGAGCATAGAAGCCGCGGGCATCGCCATTCACCACATCGACTTCGGCGGTGGCCTGGGCATCGACTACAACGGCGAGACTCCACCGGCGGCTGATGCGCTGTGGGCCCGCTTGCTGGAGCGCCTGGACGCTCGCGGGTTCGGTGACCGTAAGCTGATGATCGAGCCCGGCCGTTCGCTGGTCGGCAATGCGGGGGTCTGCATTACTGAAGTGCAGTATCTCAAGCCCGGCGAGCAGAAGAATTTCTGCATTGTCGATGCCGCCATGAACGATCTTCCGCGCCCTGCCTTGTACGAGGCATTCCACCAGATCGTGGCGCTGCAGCCGCGTGATGACGCGCCCGTCACGTACGACGTTGTCGGACCGGTGTGCGAAAGCGGTGACTGGCTCGGCCGAGACCGGAACCTCGCCGTGCAACCCGGCGACCTGCTGGCCGTACTCTCCACCGGCGCCTACAGCATGAGCATGAGTAGCAACTACAACACCCGCCCCCGCCCCGCAGAGGTCTTGGTGGACGGCGCCAACTCCCGCCTCATTCGTGCCCGCGAAAGCGTGCAGGACTTGTGGCGGCTGGAATTACCCTGAGAACGGAAGTCCGGGACCTTCTGTTCGCGACGAGCGTGTGGTGCGTAATGCGCGCCACACACGCTCCAGCAGCAATGCGCCGATGAGCGCGCCGTACACCACCACCTCGGCGTAGTCGCGCTTTCCGCTTCGCATCCAGAAGAAATGGAGCACCGCGAGGCCGGCGATCACATAAACAAGCCGGTGCAGCATCTGCCAGCGGCGCGCCCCCATGGCACGGATAGCGCGGTTGAACGAGGTCGCCGCCAACGGCATCAGAGACAACCACGCTGCAAAGCCCACCAGAATGAATGGCCGCTTGGAAATATCGCGCGCAATATCCGCGACCTCGAAGCCCATATCGAGCCAGGCATAGGCCAGCAAGTGCAAACTGGCATAAAAAAATACGAAGAGCCCCAACATGCGCCTGAATCGGGCCAGCTGCGGCAGTCGCCAGCGAACACGCAAGGGCGTGACAGCCAAGGTCACGCACAGCAGCCGCAGCGTCCATTCACCCAGGCCACGAATCAGCGCCTCTGCAGGGTTGGCGCCTAGCCGATCAAAGGCAGCTCCATACACCAGCCATGCCAGAGGCAGCAGGCACAACACGAAGAGCACTGGCTTGGCGGCTCTACTGAGCAGGGCGCTTTTCACAGGAGGCAGGTACCGGGGGTGTGAACTAGAAATTCTTCCTCAGATCCATGCCCGCATAAAGTTGCCCCACTTGCGCTTCATAGCCGTTAAAGAGCAATGTCTTGCGTCGCTTTGCAAACAGGCCGTCTTCTCCAATGCGACGTTCCGTGGCCTGACTCCAGCGCGGGTGGTCCACAGTCGGATTAACGTTGGAGTAGAAGCCGTATTCATTCGCAGCCGCCTTGTTCCAGGCCGTTCGCGGCTCTTTGTCGAGAAAGCGGATCTTGACGATGGATTTGACTGATTTAAACCCATACTTCCAGGGCACCACCAGCCGCACAGGGGCACCGTTTTGCTTGGGAAGCACTTCGCCGTACATACCGAACGTCAGCAGAGTCAGTGGGTGCATGGCTTCATCGAGGCGAAGGCCCTCGACATACGGCCAATCGAGAACATCGGAACGCAGGCCAGGCATGGTGGCCTTGTCCGCCAGGGTGAAAAATTCCACATACTTGGCACTGCCCTGCGGCTCCAGACGCCTGATCAGTTCAGAGAGTGAATACCCCACCCAGGGAATCACCATGGACCAGCCTTCGACGCAGCGCAGGCGGTAGATGCGCTCCTCCATGGGTGAGAGCTTGAGCAACTTTTCAAGATCATATTTGCCGGGCTTATTGACCAGCCCCTCGACCTCCACCGACCAAGGCGTGGTTTTCAGAGTCGAGGCGTAGCGCACCGGGTCACTCTTGTCGGTGCCGAACTCGTAGAAATTGTTGTAGCTGGTAGCGTCTTTGTAGTCGGTCGACTTTTCCATGGTGACCGCGCCGGCCACGTTTGACTTGGCGGCAGCCAGCGGAGCACCCCTGCCAGGACGAGCCCCCTGGGCCCACGCGTCTCGCGACGCCCAACCGGCCAACACGCTACCGGCGGCTCCGCCGGCCATCAGCCTGAGCAACTCTCGCCGGCCATGGTAAACGGAGGGCGGCGTGATCTCGCTCGGGTGCGGATGGATAAAACCTGAGTCAGTGTTTCGGATCAGCATGATATGGGTCTTTCAAGCCAGGTTCACATCCCAATGCAGCTTGTTTTGGTCGTCTTTCGCGGCTAAAACCGCTCCTACAAAGATAGCAATAAATCCCAAAACAGGGATGTCTACAACGTGCCGTAGCTATGCAAACCGCTGAGGAACATGTTGACGCCAATGAAGGCGAAGGTGGTTACAGCCAGTCCTGCCACGGCCCACCAGGCAGCCACGGCGCCGCGCAAGCCCTTCATCAGCCGCATGTGCAACCAAGCCGCATAATTCAGCCAGACGATCAGAGCCCAGGTCTCCTTCGGGTCCCAGCTCCAGTAGCCGCCCCAGGCGTCAGCGGCCCAGAGCGCGCCAAGCACCGTGGCAATGGTGAAAAATGCAAAGCCTAGCGCGATGGATTTGTACATCACGTCGTCCAACACTTCCAGGCTGGGCAGACGTTCGGCGATGCGCTTGCGGCCCAACACAATACCGCCGATAACCAACGCCGCGATGACCGCGTAAACAAACCAGTAAGTACCGCCCGCCTCTCCCACGCTGCGCTGGCGGAATGCCAGGGGCACGAAGCACAAGGCCACGCCAAACAACCAGATCGGCGCCATACGGTACCAGCGGGTTTCGGCCACCTGCAACTTGATGAGATAGGCAAAGCCCACCATGGCAGCCAGCGCAAAGGTGCCATAGCCGATGAAGTTGGCCGGCACGTGCAGCTTCATCCACCAGCTTTTCAGCGCCGGCACCAGAGGCTGAATTTCGTGCGCCTCGCGCACCAGCGTGTACCAAAGCAGGAAGCCCACGGCCGCGCTCACCACCAGCATGACAAAGGCACCCATGGAGCGCGTCTTGTACTGCGCTTCGTAATAGAGATAGAAAAGCGCTGTCATCCAGCAGAAAAGTACGAACACCTCATACAGATTGCTGACCGGGATGTGGCCAATGTCTGGGCCGATCTGATGGCTTTCATACCAGCGCACCATGGTACCGACAAGTGCGAGGGTGACCGCCACCCAGGCCACCTTGGAGCCCAGTCCCTCGAAGGCAGCAGCCTGACCGCGCGAGAACATGCCCACCCAGTAGAACACCGTGCTCATGAAAAACAGCATGCTCATCCAGAGGATGGCGGACTGGCTCGAGATGAAATACTTGAGCCAGAAAACGGTGTCTCCGCGCCGCAGATCGCCGTCGTAGGAAACAATGGCCAGCAGCGACAGCGCCGCCACCACGAGCATCAGGTGCCGCAACGGCCTCCAGAACCAGCCCAGCCAGACGACCACAGGTACTGTACCCGCCAGAATCCACTTCTCGTAGATATCCATGGAGGCATGGTACTTTGAGAACGCAAACAGGGCGCCCGCCACCGCCAACACGGCAAACAGCCATTCATCCCACTTGCGACGAATGAAGTAGCCCTCGTTCAGGGTCAGCGTGCCAGAAGAAGATGCTGCTACGGTGGTAGTGATATTCATATCCAGATCTCTAGGTCCCAAGTCTCGAGTTCAATAACTGAGACATCAGGTCAGGAAGACGCCAGCAATTTCTCTCGAAGCTCGCTGAGTTCGCGATCGGCGTCGAGCGTTTTGCGGTTGAAAGACAAGGCCATCGTTGCGTGGGCGCCGGTGCCTTCGGAAGCCAGCCACACCCACAAACGCCGCTCGCGGACATAGAGCATGGCAAAAACACCCAGAATGAGCAACAGGCAACCCAGATAGACCACAGTCTTTCCGGGGGCACGAGCCACTTGGAACACGCTGGCTTGCACATGGGTGAAGTCGGTGAGCTCCAGTGCCACAGGGGCCGGGTAGAAATTGATGTCTGATAACGCCAGCACAGCCTGCGTCATGAAACGGCCGTTCGCTTCGTTCTCCTCCAGCGGAGGCTTGCCCCGCGTTTCACGAGAAAGCGAATTCAGCTCCAGCAAGGTACCGTTAAGAATGCGCAGCAAGACGCCCGCGGCGTTTTCACGCTCGCTCTCGGGGACAGCGTCTTCGATGAAGTCGGCAATGGCTTGCAAGCCGCCCTTTTGCTGGCCTTTGACCATTTCCACACCAGCAAACAGACCCAATGCGCGTCCGGCCGAAACCGCCAATTGCTCAGCGAGTTCAGCCCGCCCTGGCTCCACCGCCTTCATCACGTAGCGGCGTACCGCACGCTCCCGCTGCGCAGGATCAAGCAGGGCCGCACGCATGCCCAAGAAGCCTTGCATGCTGCTGTCTTCATCGGCCGGGAGGCGGAGGTAGCGAAATGGCTCGGCCGGTGTATCGCGCACACCCAGCAGGAACACCGGCACGCCGTCGCCGGTGTCCACCGGCAACATGTAATTATTGAACTCACGTGCCTGGCCGGCAGCATCGCGCAACTTGTAACTAATGCTGGGGCCCACGTTGCGCAACTCGCGCGAGGTGGTGGTCTTGTCCGCCGCACCGAGACGATCATTCAGCGCCTGACGCAGATCGACCTTGCGCACATCGACACCTGTCGGCTGCTCATTGGTCAGGTTCTCCACGTTTATGACGCGCAGCCCCGTATATTCGAGCGTCAGCTTCTCGCTGCCGTTGGTGATTTCCGAAGATCCGCCGATCTGTCCCTCGATCTCGAACGGCTGGCTGCTGGCTTTGATAGGAACCGCCTTGAGCTTCACCCGCGAGCCGCCGTCGTCGAAGCTGCTTTGGTAGATCTGCACGCCTTTGTAGCTGGCCGGGTGGTTGACTTCCACACGTGCTTCCTTGGTCTCGCCCGTCTCTTTGTCATGGATGACAATTTCGCTGGCGAACAATTTGGGCATGCCTGTGGAGTAATACTCGACAATGAACTTCTTGAGTTCAACCGCAAAAGGCAGCTCTTGCAGGAGCACGCCGTCAGACTGGCTCAATATGGCGGTGCTGGATTGGGACCCTTCGGCCACCATGAGGTTGCCGCGAAACGTGGGGTTCCGTTCAGACAAACGGTGCTCAGGCTTCACTTCGGACACCAGACCGCTGCCGGAATAGACTGATTTGCCTCCGAACCAGGTCTGCGCGCGAACGATCAGATCGCCATCAAGGAGGCCGCCGAGGCAGACCATGACAATGGCTCCATGAGCGGCTATGTAGCCAATCCGGTTGGCGCCGCCTGCCTTGGCAGCCACCATCCAGCCCTTGGCACCCCGCTGGGTGGACTCCCGTGCCTGCAACTTCACCTTCCAACCGCCGCCCGCCAGCAGCTGGCCAATGCGCTGTGCCTCAGCTTCCGGAGAGCCGGGCAACTGCGCCTCGGCCTTGTGGTGAAAGGCTTTGAGGCTTTGTTCGCGGATGTTTTCTTTGTAGTTTTTGAGATCGGACAGGATCTTGGGGGTATTGCGAGCAATGCACAGCGATGTGCTTACCACCAGAAAAGCCAGGATCACCAGAAACCACCAGGCGCTGTAGACCGCATTGAGCTTGATAGCGAGGAACACTTCGGCCCAGAATGGCCCAAACTGGTTGGTGTAATTGACCGCCGGCTCGTGCTGCTTGAGCACGGTACCAATGACCGATGCGATACAAATGACCGTGAGCAACGCAATCGCGAAGCGCATGGACGACAGCACCTCCACCGCCGTGCGCCAAACTCGGGAGCCGCCTTGCGGCTCGAAGCCTTCCGTAGTGATCGTTGCCATGCCGTTTGAAATCCGCCTGTTAACCAACCGCTTGCTTACACGCAGGCGTACTCGTACTCGCACCGTTGGAGCGTGAAACCTAGCAATTGGTTTCCTTGGAATGCAAATTTCTTGACTTGCATCAGTCCTTTAGCTTCCAGAAAAAAACCGCGCCACAGACGCGGTTTGGCGCGCATTCGCACCTGAAAAATCAAGTGCGAATACACCTTGGTATGTGCTGACACCGAGAGCCCGAGGGATCGCGATGGTGATCCGCCCCGGCTCCTGGTTCTTATTCTTTAGCGCAGACCGGCGATGTAATCAGACACCGCTTTGATCTCGCGGTCGTTCATTTTGGCAGCCACATCATGCATGACCGCATTATTCTTGCGGGTGCCATCGCGGAAAGCGACGAGTTGAGCGGCAGTGTAATCTGCGTGCTGGCCAGACAGACGCGGATACTGCGAGGGAATGCCGGAGCCGTTGGGGCTGTGGCAACCAGCGCAAGCAGGAATGGTGCGATCAGGAATACCACCACGGTAAATACGCTCGCCGAGCATGACCGTGCCAGCTTCCTTGGAAAAACCAGGAACGGCCTTTTGCGAAGCCAGCCACCAGGAGATGTTGCGTGCGTCGCTCTCGCTCAGCGCGGTGGCGAAACCCGTCATGATGGGGTTGCTGCGGGCACCGCTCTTGTATTCAAGCAATTGCTTGAGAAGATACTCAGGATGCTGCTGAGCCAGCTTGGGCTGCGCAGGCACGGTGGAGTTACCGTCGGCCGCATGGCAGGCGACGCACACGGCGGCGTAGCTGGCAGCCCCTTTGACCAAGTCTACCTTCGGCGCGGCAGGCGCGTCGGCGGCAGAAGCGGATACTGAGGCGGCTAGCAAGGTGGCCGTGAGCAAAGTGGCGAACGACTTCATGGGCGATCGTCTTCTTGAGTAGTGTCGTGAGGAATTGGTGCACCACACATCGGGTGCACCTAACCGCCTGATTCTACAATGCTCACCATCTTCCTCCTCAACTCGCCTCTTTCAACAGCCTCCGCGCATGGCCTTCCCATGTCTCAGAGTCTGTTCAAAGTCTCTGCGCGAGGGCCGTTGTGTTCGAAATGCTGTGGCTGCAAGGCGAAAAACGCAGGGATACCCCGTGGTATCGCGAGTAATTTCAACAACGCAGACGCGGTTTTTCGAGCGCAGTGCAACTGGCGCAACGGACCCGCGAGGAGACTTTGAACAGGCTCTCAGGAACTCTAAGCCATGACCAATCCGCCCCGCTCTCCTCATTCACCCCGCCCCGCCCCTGCCCCTGCCGCTGCCGCTGCCGCTGCCGCTGCCGATCAGGAACGCGCCCGCGAAGCAATGGGCTGGCTCCACACAGCCCGTTTCCTGACCACCGCCGCGCAACTCAACCAGTTGCCAGAGCACAACGTACCGGAGATCGCTTTCGTCGGCCGATCCAACGCCGGAAAATCCACCGCCATCAACACGCTGACACAGCAGAACCAGCTTGCATTCGCCTCCAAGCGGCCCGGGCGCACTCAACACATCAACCTGTTCGCCCTGGGCCGGCAGGGCCTGACCGATGCCGTGCTGACTGATCTTCCGGGCTACGGCTACGCCGCCGTGCCGCAGGCCGACAAGAGGCGCTGGCAGCAGGTCATGGCCAACTATCTCGTCAGTCGTGAAAATCTGGCGGGCATCGTGATGCTGTGCGACCCCCGGCACGGCCTGAAAGAGCTGGACGAGGTGTTGCTGGAGGTTATCCGACCGCGCGTCGAGGAAGGGCTGAAGTTCCTGATCCTCATGACCAAAGCCGACAAACTGACGCGTGCAGAGCAGGCCAAGGCTCTCTCCATCGCCCGGCTGCAAGCCGGCGGCGGCGAGGTGAAGCTGTTTTCTGCGCTGAAACGCCAAGGCGTGGAAGACGCAGCGGTTTGGCTACGGGACTTGGTGGACGCGACACCATCGATTGGGAGCCCGCCCGATGACGGCGCACCTGAAGAGGACGGGGCTGAGCCTAGTCCTTGATGTCCGCCCCACGTTCAGCCAGCAGGGCACGCAAGATGGAGCGGTGACAGCGCGCCTCATCGGCACAGTAACACCCCACTGAGAAGTTCGCACCGTGGGATAACGCCGCCAGCAGATCCAGCGTGCGTGCTGCTTCCGGTGCGGCCATTTCGCGACGAAACAAGCGGGTAAACAAAGCCCAATTTTGGGCAGCCTTGCTGGCGTCAGGCTCTTCGTGTGTCGAAAGCGCCAGCTTCATGCTCTCGGGGCTGGGCGAAAGATTCGGGTACCAGACGTCGTACCAGTTGCCACTGGAGAACTGCGCCTTCGGCACACCGCGAGGCGGACGCCGCACAGTGCCAATACGCACCCCTTCTCCCTCTGACCGCGGCGTGCCCAGACGAACAATTCGGATGCTCATGGATCAGGCCCTCAATACAGTGAAGTCTCGCCCGGCGGTCTGGTCTTGAAGCGCTTGTGCACCCAATAGTACTGCTCGGGCATCTCGTTGATGTAGCCTTGCAGCCGCTCGTTCATGAGGGCTGTGTCGGCCGTTGCGTCGGCACTGGGATAGGCCTCCCATGCCGGGTAAACCCGAACTTCGTAGCCGGTGCCAATCAGGCGCGTCACGACCGGCACCACCCGTGCATTTCCGAGCTTGGCAAAGCGCGAAAGCGAAGGCACGGTGGCGGCGCTGACCCCGAAAAATGGCACAAAAACTGATTCAGAAGGCCCAAAATCCATGTCTGGCAGCAAGTAAAGCATCTTGCCCTCACGCAGCGCACGAACAATGGGCTTTACCCCCTGTGTCCGGCTCAGCAGCGTTGCATCACCAAATCGCTGGCGGCCACGCTGCATCCAGGCATCCAGCACGGCATCGGGCTGCGTGGTGTAGATGGTACAAGCTGGCCGATCAATTTGCTGCATGACAGCGCTGCCGCCGGCATCCATGCCGTAAAAGTGCGGCGCGAACATGACCACGGCACCCTCTCGCGTGAGGTCTTGCGTGGCACCTGTCACGTGCAAACGCTGGCGCACGATTTCGGGATCGCCGTGCCAAAGCCATGCACGATCAAGAAAAGCCTGACTGAAGTAGACAAAGCTTCGCCTTGCCACCGCTCGGCGCCGATCTTCTGACCACTCTGGATAGGCCAGCCTGAGATTGGTCAGCGCGATGTGCCGGCGTTGACGCGCGAGCACGAAAAGCAAGCGCCCCATCACGCTGCCCAGGGCACGGATCCACGCCAAGGGTAGCGGCGCCAGCGCGCGCATCAAAAGGATTCCCGGGTGCTGCATGTGTTGCTGTTAGTTCTGCTGTGTGAGAGCCGTCACGAGGGGATGATCGCTGCGAAAACAGCGTTCACCAGGTCACCGTCAAGTCTTGCGCGGTTGTTTATAGCGCCCGTACCCCCACAAATACTGCTGTGGGCACTGCCTGATCAGATCCTCCATCTCTCGGTTGATTTGCTCCACGGCGGCTTCCAGATCCGCTGCCAATGGTTCGGCGAGCGCCTGAAAGCGCAACCGGAATCCCTGCCCGCCAGGGAGTCGCTCGCCCCACACCAGCAATGGTGTGGCACCGGTCTGCAAGATGAGCCGAGCGGCAAGGGTCATGGTGTAGGCAGACTGACCAAAGAAAGGCGCCCATTGCCCCATGCCGTCGGGCGGCACTTGATCGGGCAGCAAGCCCACGGCACGACCAGCGCGCAGCGCCTTGATCATTTGCCGCACGCCGGAGAGCGTGGTAGGCGCTGTTTCCAGCCCCTCACGGCGACGTGCCGTTTCGATCACTTCGTTGAGTGCCGGCTGACGTGCCGGACGATAAAGCACCGTGATAGGTCCGTATTCGGCGTGGTAGCGCTCCGCCAGGCCTTGAGCCGTGATCTCGAAGCACCCCAAGTGCGGTGTTAGGAAAACGATGCCTCGGCGCGCCGCATAGGCTGCATCCACCACCTCCGTGCCGGACCATTGCATGGGCACAGGCGGACCGAACCACAGGCGCGGCGTTTCGGCCACCATGCGGCCGGCATGCGCCACAGCCGCGCGCACCTCGCTGAAGCGGTACCCAGCCTGACGGACGTTCTGGGCAAAACGGCGCCTGTACGTGGGCGAGAGCAGCCAAGCCAGCCAGCCTAGCGTGCCACCCACCAGGTGAAGCAGCGCCAACGGCCAGCCCGACACTAAGCGAAACAAGGTCAGCATGGATAGGGTAAGATGGTCTGTGTCGCCGAGTTAACAGAGCAACTTGCAGGGCGACGTAAAAAATCTGCTAAAGCGTTCGCCAGTGCTCCCGCAAGGTCTACGGCAACGCGTTTTTCCGTAACTGTTGGAGTTTATTCAAATGGAACTGGCGAATAGCTTTCTCTTTACTTCAGAGTCCGTTTCCGAAGGCCACCCGGACAAGGTCGCCGACCAGATCTCAGACGCCATTCTTGACGCGATTCTGGCCCAGGACCCCCGCTCGCGCGTGGCAGCTGAAACCCTCACCAACACGGGCTTGGTAGTGTTGGCTGGCGAGATCACCACCAATGCAGTGGTGGACTACATTCAGGTGGCACGCGACACCATCAAGCGCATCGGTTACGACAACACCGAGTATGGCATTGATTACAAGGGCTGTGCCGTCATGGTCTGCTACGACAAGCAGAGCAATGACATAGCTCAAGGTGTAGACCATGCTTCGGACGACCACCTGAACACCGGCGCGGGCGACCAAGGTCTGATGTTCGGCTACGCCTGCGATGAAACGCCCGAGTTGATGCCTGCGCCTCTCTACTACGCGCATAGGCTGGTGGAGCGCCAGGCACAACTGCGCAAGAATGGCAAGCTGCCTTTCCTGCGTCCGGATGCCAAGAGCCAGGTGACGATGCGCTACGTGGACGGCAAACCCCACAGCATCGACACCGTGGTGCTTTCCACCCAGCACAGCCCTGACCAGAGTGAAACACAAACCACGATGAAAGCCAGCTTCACCGAAGCCATCATCGAGGAAATCATCAAGCCAGTCCTTCCCAAAGAGTGGCTCCAGGAAACCAAGTACCTGATCAACCCGACAGGCCGCTTCGTTGTCGGTGGTCCGCAGGGTGACTGTGGCCTGACAGGACGCAAGATCATCGTGGACACTTATGGCGGCGCCTGCCCACATGGCGGCGGAGCTTTCAGCGGCAAGGACCCAACCAAGGTGGACCGCAGCGCCGCTTACGCCGCACGCTATGTTGCCAAGAATATCGTCGCGGCTGGCCTCGCACGCCAATGCCAGATTCAGGTGGCTTATGCCATCGGGGTGGCCGAGCCGATGAACATTACCGTGTATACCGAAGGCACCGGCGCCATTCCTGACGAAGAGATCGCCAAGCTAGTGCGTGCGCACTTCGACCTGCGCCCCAAAGGCATTATTCAGATGCTGGATCTCTTGCGCCCGATTTATCAGAAGACCGCCGCCTACGGACACTTCGGCCGCGATGAACCAGAGTTCAGCTGGGAAAAAACCGACAAGGCAGCTCTGCTGAGAGCCGAGGCTGGATTGAATGCGGCCGAGTTGATTTCCTGAAGTCGTTAGGGATGCCCCGCATAACTCCCTGCGGTCGGTGGCAGCACGGCCTCGGGCGATCCGCTGCGTTGCTTTTCTTGCCAATAGCTGGGCTATTGGCTGCAAAAAGACGCCTTGCGCCTCATCCCGATCCGCACTACCACCGACTCGCGAGGGCTATGCAGGGCATCCCTATGAAAAAAGCGCCCTGACCATCAAGCCAGGGCGCTTTTTTTGTGCAGGTGCCCTCCGCAGATCACGAAGGGCTGTGCCAGTTAGCGGCCAAACCCGCCGCCTCCGCGCCAGTTCCCGCCTCGGCCGCCACCGCCGCCGCCAGAACCGCCGCCGTAGCCGCCACCACCACCACCACCGCCGCCAGAGCGACCGCGATTTCGATTACCGCCGGACTTGGCCATCACGTCGATGCTGGTACGCATCGGGTCGGGCTGGCCTGCAGCACCGTAGCCTGGGGCAGTCCGATGGCGCTTACCGTGCAGGTTCGTCTGCAACGGATCGATGTTCCGCGGCAGACGATCGGGTTCGCGGTCGTCGTAATCGCTATCGAAACCCTGGACTGCATCACGCGGCTGACCTTGCTGCGGCGGACGTGGGCCGTTGTTGACACCGCCACCGCTGCGGCGACGGCGGCCGTTGCGCCCATTGCCTGGCTGACCTGGCGCGCGCGGACCATTTGGGCCCTGCCGTGGCGACTGGCTGTCGTCGCGAGGAACATCGGCTGAGAACTCGGCACCTTCCGGCGCGTTCATGCGGCTATCGCCGTCGCCACGCTGGGGTCGGCGGGCTTGCGCCTGGCCGCGACCACCTTGGCCGCGTCCGCCTTGGGTTCCCTTGTTCTCACGGATGCGCTGCATCATTTCCTGGCGCGCAGCCTTGGCAGCAGCGGCCATGACCTCCCGGCCCGGCGGCTTTCCGAGGCCACCCCACAGAGTCTGACGACCCATGGCAATGGGCTCAGCCCTTTCATCGGGTGCAGGGCCAAAGCCATCCAGGATTTGCACGGGAATCTGCTGCTTGGTGAAGCGCTCGATCTCCATCATGAAGCCTTCTTCATCCATGCAAACCAGGCTGACCGCCTGGCCAGTGGCGCCCGCGCGACCAGTGCGGCCAATCCGGTGCACGTAGTCTTCGGCCACGTTGGGAATGTCGTAGTTGACGACGTGCGGCAGCTCGTCGATATCGATACCGCGCGCCGCGATGTCAGTGGCGACCAGAGCACGCAGATCTCCGCTCTTGAACTCAGCAAGAGCCTGTGTGCGAGCACTCTGGCTCTTGTTGCCATGCAGCGCCATCGCCTTGATGCCGTGCTTGGACAGGTATTCGGCCACGTTGTTGGCGCCGTATTTCGTTCGGGTAAATACCAGCACCTGGCTCCAGTTACCCTCGCCGATCAGATGGGCCAGCACTTCCTTCTTGCGGGTGCGACCGACCGGGTAGATCAACTGACTGATGCGCTCCACGGTCGTGTTGGGAGGCGTCACCTGGATGCTTTTCGGATCTTTCAGCAGGTTGCCCGCCAACTCGCGGATTTCGTCGCTGAAGGTAGCCGAAAACAGCAGACTCTGCTTGGCCTTGGGCAGCATGGCCAGGACCTTCTTCACATCGTGAATGAAGCCCATGTCGAGCATGCGGTCCGCTTCGTCTAGGACCAATACTTCGACGTGAGACAAGTCGATGTAGCCCTGGCCTTGCAGATCAAGCAAGCGGCCTGGCGTGGCCACCAGGATGTCGACGCCGCGCTTGATGCGCTGGATTTGCGGGTTCATGCCCACGCCACCGAAGATGACGGTGGAGTTCAGGTCCAGGTACTTGCCGTAGGTTCGTACCGATTCCTCGACCTGCGCGGCTAGCTCTCGGGTGGGTGCCAGCACCAGCGCGCGTATGGCACCGGGCGTGGCTGCCGGAGTGCGGCTCAGCTTGTCGAGCAAAGGCAGCGTGAACGCGGCCGTTTTGCCGGTGCCTGTTTGCGCGCCAGCCAAGAGATCATGGCCGTCGAGTACGGCCGGAATCGCTTGGGCTTGAATGGGAGTGGGCTGCGTGTAGCCCTGCTCATGCACGGCCTTGAGAAGGTTCTCGGCCAGGTTCAGATCATCAAAGTTCATTAAAGGAGGCGCCTGTATTCTTAATGGGCGCTTGGCGCCTGCCCGCTCCGGTGGATACCGGCCAGTGAAGGGCAGATCGGGTTCAGATGTAGGCCTCGGCATGCATGGTGTCTGCATAAGGCCCCAGCAAAACTGCTGGCGTTGCGGCGAACTGGTGTTCCGCAAGCAAGGTAATTATAACCCCCTGAAGCGCTTACGCGCTATCCCCCTGAGGGGGACGCCGCCAGCGGCCTGGCAAAGCCAGCTCCGCGGCGGCCCGCGCATGGCTTGCTCCGCAGCCACTTGAAGCCTATTCAAGAATACAACCAACCCCTGAAGCGCTTGCGCGCTATCCCCCTGAGGGGGACGCACCCAGCGGCCTGGCAAAGCCAGCTCCGCGGGTGCCCTGAAATGGTTTGCTCCGACGCTATCTGAAGCGTGCTAGTCGGCAAAAAGTTAAGTTCCAACAATTCGGGAACACAGTTAATACCCGGTGCGCTGACGCGTCTTTCCCTAAAGTTGGGCCGAGCGAAGCAATGGCCCGAGTCAGGTTTCCTTGCCCCTCGGGGAGTGCCGAGCAACGCAGCGCAAGGGGAGGGCAAGGGCACTGCAAGATGCCCTTGTTTCGTGAACTGACTCGCCGCTGCTGTTTGACCGGCGTGAGCGAAGCGAACAAAGGGAGTTCAGCGGCGCCTCCCCTTGCGTGAGTAGCGCAGGTTGCCCGAAGCGAAGCGCAGGGACACTCCACGTGGGGTCCGCCTTTTTGGTTACTGTTTTTGGCGGAGCAAAAAAAGTAACTGCGCTGCCGGGCGCACATCCCGGCATACGGCCTCAGCAGAGCGAAGGAGTCCATGAAAGCTCACGCTCGATGTAATTCCATTGCGGCCCTTCAATCGCTCTGTGGATTCGCCTGCACGGCAGCCATGCAAAGCCAGTTGCGCGGTGGCACAGGCAAGTCTTGCACTGCCGCCCTCCGCTGGTAGCTCAACAGCGACAAGCCCCCTCTGCAACGATTTCATACGTCAAATGACCTGCCCCTGGCCTGCGGAACCCGGGTGCGCCGATAATCGGGGTTGTTCTGCCGGCGCGGGAGCGAGACTGCTCCGATCTGCCGGCCTCCAATCAGCTCACTGCGCCTTTGGCGGCGACACAGGTTCACAAAGCCTGTGGAAGCCGCCATGCGTGCGCATTCAGCTATCAATTACATAGTATTGTAGAGAAGAGGCACCATGGCTCAATACGTTTTTTCCATGAACCGCGTCGGCAAGATCGTGCCGCCCAAACGACATATCCTCAAGGATATTTCCTTGAGCTTTTTCCCGGGCGCCAAGATTGGCGTGCTGGGTCTCAACGGCTCAGGCAAGTCGACGCTGCTGAAAATCATGGCCGGCATCGACAAGGATATTGAGGGTGAAGCCATTCCCATGCCGGGCCTGGATATCGGCTATTTGCCGCAGGAACCGCAACTCAATCCCGAGCATACGGTGCGCGAGGAAGTCGAACTGGCGATGGGTGAGGTCAATGCGGCCAAAGCTCGTCTGGAAGAAATCTACGCCGCCTATGCGGAGCCAGATGCAGACTTCGACGCCCTGAGCGATGAGCAAGGCAAGCTTGAGGCCATTATTGCGGCCGCTGGCACCGACAGCGAGCATCAACTGGAGATTGCCGCAGATGCGCTGCGCCTGCCCCCATGGGATGCCGTGATCGGCAAGCTCTCCGGCGGTGAAAAGCGCCGTGTGGCACTGTGCAAACTGCTGCTGTCCAAGCCTGACATGCTGCTGCTGGACGAACCAACCAACCACTTGGACGCCGAGTCTGTCGAATGGCTGGAGATCTTTCTCAAGCGCTTTACCGGCACAGTAGTGGCGATTACGCACGATCGCTACTTCCTGGACAATGCCGCCGAATGGATTCTGGAACTGGACCGGGGCCACGGCATTCCTTACAAGGGCAATTACTCGCTCTGGCTGGAGCAAAAAGATGCTCGCCTGAAGCAGGAGCAAAGAACTGAAGACGCTCGCGCCAAGGCCATGAAAAAGGAACTGGAATGGGCACGCCAGAACCCCAAGGGCCGCCAAGCCAAATCGAAGGCCCGCCTGGCCCGCTTTGAGGAGCTTTCCGACTACGAATACCAAAAGCGCAATGAGACGCAGGAGATTTTCATTCCTGTGGCTGAGCGCCTTGGCACTGAAGTGATTGAGTTCAAGGGTGTGAGCAAGAGCTTTGGCGATCGCCTGCTGATCGACAACCTGAGTTTCAAGGTGCCCGCCGGCGCCATCGTCGGCATCATCGGCCCGAACGGCGCCGGTAAATCCACGCTATTCAAACTGATTGCCGGGGTGGAACAACCTGACGTTGGTGAAGTGTCGATCGGCAAGACCGTGCAAATGGCCTTCGTCGACCAAAGCCGTGATGACCTGGCCAACGATAAATCTGTGTGGGAAGACATTTCGGGTGGCCTGGACATCATCACCGTCGGCAAGTTCCAGATGCCCAGCCGAGCCTATGCGGGCCGCTTTAACTTCAACGGCCAG
Source organism: Ottowia caeni (assembly GCF_050821495.1). Lineage (GTDB taxonomy): Bacteria > Pseudomonadota > Gammaproteobacteria > Burkholderiales > Burkholderiaceae_C > Ottowia > Ottowia caeni. The sequence goes on from NZ_CP151080.1 coordinate 3,958,160, forward strand.
GACCAGCAGAAGAAAGTGGGCATGCTCTCCGGCGGCGAGCGCGGTCGCCTGCACTTGGCCAAGACACTTATGCAGGGCGGTAACGTTCTGCTGCTTGACGAGCCTTCCAACGACCTCGACGTGGAAACCCTGCGCGCCCTGGAAGACGCCCTGCTGGAGTTTGCCGGCAGCGTCATGGTCATCAGCCACGACCGCTGGTTCCTCGACCGCATTTGTACCCACATTCTGGCGGCCGAAGGCGATTCGCAGTGGAATTTCTTCGATGGCAACTATCAGGAATACGAAGCTGACAAGGTCAAGCGTCTGGGCGAAGAAGGCGCTCGGCCGCACCGAGTGCGGTACAAAGCCCTGAAATAAGAAAAATCCTCCGGGATGATCCCTGAGCGCGCTGTCGTAGTGACCGGTTTCGACTACCGTCACTTCGATCTGGCCGAAGACATGGCGACTTCTTAAAGGGCCGCCTATGGCGATCGGTATGCGCTGGTCGCGGCTTTATCGGGGGGCGGCAAATCCGGCCCCCTTGATTGGGAACAGGCTCACAAGCCGGGCTTACTTCGATCCCTTGCTAACCGACACAATCAAGTGCCATAGGGGAATGGTCTGCTCGATGTAGGTCTTGTGGCCCTCCGGCGTCAGGCGACGGCCAGTTACCATGACGACGCCTTGAGCTTGTTGATCAGCCACGAAGGCAGGATCTGCAGCCGCCTTGCGGATGGCAGCATTAAGCTGCACTTGCAGATCGGGCGCCAGCCCCTTGGGCGCATAGAAACCATGCCAGATTGACAACTCGAGCTCACGCGAGAACATGCGGCGCAAGGTGGTGAGGTCTCCGAAAGGCGCCATGGCCATGGGGGTTCCCGTGGTCAGGGCATAGCCACGCACCTGACCAGCCGCCAGAGGAGCCTTGACCGAGGGGGTCTGGTCACACAGGATGTCGACCTTACCCTCCTTCAGCGCGGTAAGAGCGGGTGCACTGCCAGGAAAATCCTGCCTGGTAAAACTCTTGCGCACGAGACTCTGAAGGAACAGCCCGCACAGGTACGATGCAGAGCCGGCACCGGCATCAGCCAGACGGATGTCTTTTCCATTGGTATTGGCAAGCCACTCGGCCAGCTCCTTCGGTGTCTGCGCCTTCAGGCTGGGCCGGCCCAACACCACCATGGGAGATTCAAGCACCAAACCAAGGTAGGCAAAATCGTTCCTGGGGTCAAATGAGAGCTTTTGGCCCAACGCCGGCAGCAAGGCCACGTTGGTGTTGGTGAACAGCAGCGTGCGACCATCGGGCTTGGCTTTGGCGACCTCGGCCAGGCCGTCCACACCGCCTGGACTAGCCACGTTTTTCACGGTGATGGGGGTACCGCCCAGAGCCCGACTGAGCGGGGGGACCATGGCACGCAAAGTTCGGTCCGTGGGGCCGTTTTGAGCGTAAGGAACGACAATGACAATCGGTTCAGCCTGCTGCGCAAAGACAGTTGTGACAGCGGCCGACAATGCCAAAGCGCTGGTAAACCTGAAAGACCAGCGACGAACCCTGGTACCTATTGCATCGAATGCGCCGAGAACGGAATTAGCCATCTGAAACGGTGAAGGGCATGAAAAGGGCATGCCCTATCTTGAATCAAAAAGCGGCAAATTAGTACGTTGGTTGCACGCTTCCTTCTCCTGAAAAACCCGCATATCCAGCCCACATTTCACATGGGGTGCTTTATTTCAGCTTCTTCACGGCCCGCATCGTGGCCTCGACATGCTCCATCGGGTTGCTGCCCTCGTGGGTGAAAGCAATTTTTCCGTCCTGCCCGACTACATACGAAATGCGACTGGCCATGCCCGGCATGAGCGAGCCTGCATCGTAGGCCTTGATGGTTCGCGCTTTTGGATCGGAGCCGACGGCGAATTTGTCCCGGCACTCCTCACGTGAAAAGCGTTTGAGGGTATCGATGCTGTCATGCGATATGCCAATGACGGTCGCCCCGAGTGCGGCAAATGCCGGCGTGGCCTCGGCAAAGGCGTTGGCCTCGACAGTGCACCCGCGCGTGAAAGCCTTGGGGAAAAAGTAGAGCACCACAGGCCCTTTCTTCAAAGCTTCTGCCATGTCGAAGTCAAAAGCCTGACCGGCCAATGCCGCCGGGGTCTTGAACACCGGCGCCTGGTCACCGGGCTTGAGCGCCGCAAGCGCAGGTGCCGATGCCGATGCCGTGGCTAATGCGAGCAGGAAGGCGGCAAGTTTGTTCATCGAAGCTCCTCGAAACAGGCGAATGACGGGGAAACAGGACTCTCATGACTACCCCACTCCGCAGCAATCAGTGTAGGGCACGCCTTCCTGCGCGGCAATGCATGTACCTGAAGCCGGATGTGGGTTGACAATGCCGCTCATGACAACATTCCCTCCCGAGCCGCTCCCACGCATAGCCCTGGTGGCCACTGGCGGCACCATTGCCGGCGCCGGAACCGAAAGCGAAGGCAAAGAAGCCCATTCTGCCGCGTACCGAGCCGCCTTGGTAGATGCCGGCGAACTCATGGCGCGTGTACCGCAGCTGGCCCGCCTCGCACATTTGCAGGCCGAACAACTACTTCAGATTGACTCAGCCGATTTCACCGATGACAAGCTCTTGATGCTTGCACGACGTGTGTCTGAGCTTTGCGCACGAGACGATGTGGACGCCGTGGTCGTGACCCACGGGACAGACACCATGGAAGAAAGCGCATATTTTCTTCACCTCACCGTCAAAAGCCCGAAACCCATCGTGTTCACCGGATCGATGCGGCCGGGCACTGCTCTTGCGGCCGATGGCCCCGCCAACTTGCTGCACGCTGTGGCGGTTGCCGCACACCCCAGCTCCAGCCAACGCGGTGTACTGGTGGTCATGAACGAGGAAATCCACAGCGCTCGCGATGTCACCAAGGTCCACTCGATGCACCTGGACGCCTTCGCCTCACCTTATGGCCCCCTGGGTCTGGTGGTGGAGGGTTTACCGCGCTGGTACCGCGCCCTGCCACGACCGCATACGGCCCAAAGCGAGTTCGACATCACGACGCTTGACGCGCTGCCGCTGGTGGGGATGGTGGCCAGCCACGGCAACATGCGGGCAGAGATCTTCGACAGCTGGGTTCAAGTGGGAGCGCGCGCCATCGTGCACGCCGGGTTCGGCGGGGGCACAGTGCCGGCCTATCTGCACGATCATTTCACTGCCTTGCGTGAAAGAGGCGTATGGCTGGTACGTGCCTCTCGCACCGGGGCCGGCCCGGTGATCCGCAATGCCAACGCGCCCGACGATGCGCACGGCTGGATCGTGACCGACGACCAGAACCCGCCGCGCGCTCGCCTGCTGGCGGCTTTGGCGCTCACGCGCACCACCGACGCGGCACTGGCGCAGGAAATGTTCTATCGTTATTGATTGGCGGGGGCCAATTTGCTCAGCGCGCGCTGCCGCACGATGTCTATGTTGTGACGCAGAGCGTACAACTCCTCCGCATGCGCCAGCGGTACGGCAATCTGGTTGGCCACGCGGTCGAGTTCGTCCAGTTCGTTCAGCAACAGGCGCCGATCAGCGCCGGCTTTATCCAGCTTGGCCTCGATGTCGCGCAAGCGGGCATACCAACGGAACACGCGCCGGCGCACACGAAAAGTGTAGAGCGGCGGCACCACGCGGCTGAGTGGCAGGAGCAGCACAATCACACCACCAATCACCAACCACATGCGCTGCAGCAGGTTACTGGCCCAGAAAGGCAGATAGCTCTGCCAGAACGGTGGTGTGCCATTGATCGCGCGGTCGCCCTCAGGACTCACGGGCAACTCACTGGTTCGCGTGTTCGGAAAATCGCGTGCCCGGTTGATCCACCCCGCATCGCTGTGAAGCCCTTGCGCCGTCTGGGCGAACAACTGGCGCAGCGCCGGATGCGTTTCATCTCGCGTCAACAAACTGGTGGTCGTGGCCAACAGGCTGATGTCTTGTGGCGGAATATCGGCCGCCAGTTCAACGACACCACGGGGCAAGGTCACCGTCTGCAGAAACGGGAATCGCCGGGCGTAGGCATCGGCCTGTGCCACATCCATCAGAGCAATGCCAGGCGCGCGCAGCAGCCTGCCAACCACCGGTGATTCGGGGGTAGTCATCAGAACCATGGCATCAATGAGGCCTCCCTGCAGCGCCTCGGCGGCAGATTCAGGGGCCAGTTGGCTGAGCTGGAGCGCGGCATCACCAAGGCCGTTGGCTGCCAGAAGGCGCTGCATGATGTCCGGCACACCGCTGCCCGGTTGATCCACATTGACCCGCAGGCCTTTCAGTTGCCCAAAGGTGCTCAGCGGCGGGACGGCCTCGTTCACGTGTGCCGCGGCCACTCGCGTGCCAGCGGATGATCTTCGGGCTGGAGCTGCTTGGATTTCCGGTTTCAGGGCGTCTACGCGGTAGAACAGCCAGAGCGGCTCGTAGAACAGAGCACCGAGTGACTCGATGCCTGCCTCTGTGTCCGCTGCGGCATCAGCACTTCCGCCTCGCACAAAGGCCACATCAGCGGCTCCTGAGCGCAGGGCCTGAATATTGGCCTGAGACCCCCCGGTGACCTGCATATCCACAACGATGCGGTCTCGGAGCAGGGCACGCGCATAGCGCTGGCCAAACTCCGCATAGGCGCTTCCGGCAGGCCCAGTGGCCAGCGACACATGCTCAGGGGGCTGCGGATCCAGCCACCAGTATGCGCCTGCCAGCAATGCCCCGGCAAGCAGCGCCACCGGGCCAGCAGATATCAGCATGTCGCGTAGCGACAAGGCCCACAGCAGCAGGGTGTGGCGCAGTTTATCCATCATCCTGGAAGCGGCTACAGACCGCTATGAAGCCGGGCCGCCAGCTCGGAGGCTGAGGGCAACCAAAGGCCCGGAAGCCTCAGGGTTTGCGCAGCGCGCACTGCATTCGCACACGCACGCGAAACCGCCTCGGCGGCCATGACGGCCAGCACGTTCAAACCCGGCGAACGATCTACCTGCCCGGTGCCCAACGCGAATAGAGTGTCGCCATCGTAGAGGGTGTGCACGGGCCGAATGGCACGCGCCAGGCCATCGTGTCCGGCACCCGCGAGACGCTGCGCCTGCGCTTTGGTAAGAGCGGCGTCAGTGGCGATGACGCCAATGGTGGTGTTGGTTCCAGCCAGTATCGCCAGCGGAGGTTCGCCAGCCAGCAGAGATTGATGGCTGTTGCGAAGACCGTTGCCGTCCGCTGTGCGAGCACCGGCGAGCAAGGCACCGGTTTCGGTGTCGAGCACGTCACCCAACGCATTGACGGCAATCAGTGCGCCTACCGTGACGCCATCGACGGATACCGCGGCGCTGCCAATGCCGCCCTTCATGGCGAATTCCATGCCAAACATCTTGCCCACGCACGCGCCCGTGCCTGCACCCACATTCCCTTGTGCGGGGGCTGCCGTGCTCGCCGCCTGGCACGCGGCGTAGCCTCCCGCGGCATCGGGTCGGATCCGAGCGTCGCCCACGTGCAGATCAAAAAGTACCGCAGCGGGAACAATGGGCACGCGCGCCGTGCCCACGTCAAGGCCAATGCCGCGCTCATCGAGCCAACGCATCACGCCGCTTGCAGCATCAAGCCCGAAAGCGCTGCCGCCGGAGAGCATCACCGCGTGTACGCTGTTCACCAGATTGGCTGGGTCCAGAAGATCGGTTTCGCGCGTTCCAGGGGCAGCTCCGCGCACATCTACCCCACCAACAGCACCCGAACGGGTAATGACCACGCTGCACCCCGTAGGGCGACGGGTGTCGGTGAAATGCCCAACCTCCACGCCGCGTACGTCAGTGATGGACCTCGAATTGGGAATGTGCGTGGGCATGGCGTGACTGGAAACTCCTTCAACCCTCGAATTCTGCCAGCGGCACGCAACTGCAGAACAGATTGCGATCGCCGTAGACATTGTCGATGCGGCTGACCGGCGGCCAGTATTTGACACCGCTCGCCCTGTGGGCGGCGCCGGCGGCACCCACGTCGCGCGGGTAGGGGTGGTCCCACTCTGCAGCGAGCAGTGATTCTGCGGTGTGCGGAGCATTCTTCAGCGGGTTATCCTCGCGGGGCCACTCACCCTTCTCGATTTTGCGGATCTCCTCGCGGATGGCAATCATGGCGTCGATGAATCGGTCCAGTTCGTCCAGCGTTTCGCTTTCAGTGGGCTCAACCATGAGCGTGTTGGCGACAGGGAAACTCAGCGTCGGGGCATGGAAACCGTAGTCCGCCAAACGCTTGGCCACGTCCTCGGCCATCACGCCGCTGGTCTCCTTCAAGCCGCGCAGATCCAGAATGCACTCATGCGCCACGTGGCCGTTCTTGCTGGCGTACAGCGTGGGGTAATGAGGCTGCAGGCGCTTGCTGATGTAATTGGCACTGAGAATCGCCGTCTCGGTGGCGTGCGTGAGGCCGGCAGCGCCCATCATGCGGATGTACATCCAGCTGATAGGCAACACCGACGCATTGCCATACGGGGCGGCGCTAATGGCACCTACGCCACCTTTCAAGCCAGCGGTAGGGTGGCCCGGCAGATAAGGCACCAGATCTTCAACCACGCACACAGGACCCACACCGGGCCCGCCGCCACCGTGGGGTATGCAGAAAGTCTTGTGCAGGTTGAGGTGACTTACGTCCCCACCAAACTCGCCCGGCGCGGCCACACCCACCATGGCATTCATGTTGGCGCCATCCAGGTAGACCCGCCCTCCATGGCTGTGCACCAGTTTGCAAAGCTCTTTTACCTGGGTTTCGAACACACCATGCGTGCTCGGGTAGGTGATCATGACGCAAGCTAGGCGCTCGCCATGCTGCTCGCACTTGGCCTTCAGGTCGGCCATGTCAACGTTGCCCTGACTGTCGGTGGCGGTCACGACAACTTTCAAACCGGCCATCTGGGCACTGGCCGGGTTGGTTCCGTGGGCGCTGGCAGGAATCAGGCAGATGTCTCGCTGGCTCTGCCCATTGGCATCATGCCAAGCCTTGATGGCGAGCAGGCCGGCATACTCTCCCTGGCTGCCCGCGTTGGGCTGCAAGCTGACATCGGCATAGCCGGTAATGCTGCTCAACCAGCGGCGCAGCAAGACATCCAGCTCATGGTAGCCGAGCAGTTGATCTGCAGGTGCGAAAGGGTGAATATTGGCAAACTCCGGCCAGGTGATGGGAATCATCTCGCTGGTGGCGTTCAGCTTCATGGTGCAGCTGCCCAGCGGGATCATGCTGCGATCGAGCGCCAAATCCTTGTCTGACAGCATGCGGATATACCGCAGCATGCTGGTTTCGCTATGGTGTGTATTGAACACCGGGTGCGTCAGGTAAGCGCTGGTGCGGCGCAATTCCGCGGGAATGAGGTCGGAGGCGGCGGCTTCAAGTACCGGGAAATAGGGCAGAGTCTGGCCGTCAGCAAAAATCTGCCAGATCAGCTCCACATCAGAGCGCGTGCTGGTTTCATCCAGCGCAATGCAGAGGTAGGTGCCCCAAGCCTTGCGCAAGTTGGCCCCTGCCGCAACGGCACGTGCGGCAATGGCGTCGGTGGCATCGTCGGTTTTCAGGCAGAGTGTGTCAAACGCCGACTGGTGGTGGGTCGCAGTGAACCCAAGCTGCTTCAACCCGGCCGACAAAATGGCTGTGAGGCATGCCACCCGCGCGGCGATGCGCTTCAGGCCGACGGGGCCATGGTAGACCGCATACATGCTCGCCATGACCGCCGGCAGCACCTGGGCCGTGCAAATGTTGCTGGTCGCTTTTTCGCGGCGGATATGCTGCTCGCGCGTTTGCAGCGCCAGCCGATACGCTGGCTTGCCATGTGCATCCACACTTACGCCAACCAGCCGGCCAGGCAGCGAACGCTTGAACTCGTCGCGGCAGGCCATGAACCCCGCGTGGGGGCCACCCGCGCCCATCGGCATGCCGAAGCGCTGCGCACTGCCCACCACGATGTCGGCCCCCATTTCACCCGGCGCCTTCAGCAGCGTGAGCGCTAGCAGATCGGCGGCGAAAATCACTGCGGCGCCCTTAGCGTGGATCGTCTCGGCGTCTTTGCTCCAGTCATGCAGCCAGCCGCTGCTGGCCGGGTACTGTATGAACGCTGCGAAGTAGTCGTCAGCCGCCAGTGCGGTGTCCCACTCGGCAGCCGAATTGGCCAGCTTGATCTCCAGGCCCAGCGGCGCGGCGCGTGTGCGCATGACCTCGATAGTCTGCGGATGAGTATCACCACTGACGACAATGGCCTGTCCCTTGGCCTTCACGCTGCGCCGAGCAAGGGTCATCGCCTCAGCTGCGGCGGTGGCTTCATCGAGCATGGATGCGTTGGCAATGTCCATGCCCGTCAAATCGGACACCATGGTCTGGAAGTTGACCAGCGCCTCCATGCGGCCCTGACTGATCTCGGCCTGATACGGGGTGTAGGCCGTGTACCAGGCCGGGTTTTCCAGAATATTGCGCAGGATCACGCCCGGGGTGTGCGTCCCGTAGTACCCCTGGCCAATGAAGCTTTTCATCACCTTGTTCTTGCTCGCGATGGCTTTCAGCTCCTCCAGCGCGGCAGCTTCAGTCACCGCAGGAGGAAGATCCATGGCTTGCGCACGCGCAATGCTGCGCGGAACGATGGAGTCAATCAGCGCCTGGCGCGAAGACTCGCCAATGACAGAGAGCATCCGCTGCTCGTCGGCGGCGCTGACGCCAATGTGACGGGCGATGAACTCGCCGGGGTTTTCGAGGGCGCTGAGCGGGGAGGTGGACATGGGGCTTGTGGAAGTGAAAGAAATTACCAACGCTCAGGCAGCGTCAGTCAGCTTTGTATAGGCCGCTTCATCCATCAACGCGGCCAGTTCGTCTGCTTTGGACATACGGACCTTGAAGAACCAGCCCGCGCCCATCGGATCGCTGTTGGCCAGGCTCGGATCGTCGCGCAGGGCTTCGTTGACCTCGGTGACTTCGCCTGTCACCGGCATGTACACGTCAGCCGCAGCCTTCACCGATTCGACGACGCCAGCCACTTCTTTCTGCTCGAAGGTCTTGCCCACGTCGGGCAGTTCTACGAACACCACATCGCCCAAAGCGTCTTGCGCATGCTTGGTGATGCCGACGATGGCAACGTCGCCATCAACTTGGATCCATTCGTGGTCTTCGGTGTAATAAAGGCTCATGGTGGTCTCTCAGGTTAGGTAGGGTGCAGAAACGTGTTCACGTTCAAAGAAACAAAGATCAAAGATCCGCGGCTCAAGTTCAAGACGCCACAATCGCTTCCCACTTGCGCAGGTAAGCCTCGCGGCCAGCCTGCCAGCCAGGTGTGCCGAAGGCTCCACCACTCTGGTGAGTCAGGGCAATGGGCCAGGTGCCCAGGCGCAGCCCCTTGGCACGCAGGCTGCGACAAAAATCCAGGTCGTAGAAATGGAAGCTAAAGCGCTCGTCAAAGCCAACTTCGTGGTCTACCAGCGCATCTCGCCTGGCGGCCAGCAAAACACCATCAAGCAGTTCGCACTCAGCCGGCGCCGGCCCGAAGTAGCTGACAGCGCCAAATGGCATCTTTCCATGCGCCACGCTTCCGGAGAGGTTGGCACGGTCGTCCCATGTAAATTGCTCATTCACGAAAGCCCAAGCCGGCTGGTTGCGCACGCGCCGCCGGTTGCCGGCGACGCCAATGGCATCGAATGTCTGAAGCCCCTCGGCAATACGCTGGCTGAAAAAGATATCGTCAATCCAGACGTCGTCGTGCAGAAAAACGAGCAAACTACCCGGTGGCGCTGCCTGGATCAGCCGGTTGTAGATCACTGGCAGTCCCAGGGTATTCTCAAAGGCCACCGTGGCGCGCACTTGTGTATCAAATGCCAGTCGCCGAAGCGATTGACCCAAGGCCGACTCCTGCCAGAACCTTTCGGCCGGCAAGCGTGTGGCACTGGCAATAATGACTTCTGACATGACCCACCCCTTCCGTGCGGCCTAGCGGTCTATCCGCGGTAGTAACGCGTGGGCACAAAAGGCATGGCCGACACCGTGACCGGCACTGGCTTGCCACGTACCATGGCATACAGCTCGGTGCCGAGCGCGGCGTAATCGACCTTCACGTAGGCCATGGCAATGGGGCTATCAATGGTGGGGCCCAACAGGCCGCTGGTGACTTCGCCAACAGTCTGGCCGTCCATGTTTTCAATCTTCACGTGCTCGCGAACAGGAATGCGCTCCTGCGCGATCAAACCCACACGCTTGCGCTCTATGGGCAACTTGCCATCAAGCTGCGCAAGCAGGATATCCGCGCCGGGAAAGCCGCCCGCACGTTCGCCGCCCGTGCGCCGCACCTTCTGCATGGCCCAGTTCAGGCCTGCTTCCACCGGTGTGGTGGCCTGGTCGAGATCATTGCCGTAGAGGCAAAGGCCCGCCTCCAGCCGCAGCGAGTTGCGCGCACCCAAGCCGGCCGGTTTGACTTCAGGCTCCGCCAGAAGGGCACGGGCAAGCGCCTCCGCTCGATCGCCTGGCACGGAAATTTCGAAGCCGTCCTCGCCGGTGTAGCCGCTGCGAGTAATGTAGAGGTCTGCGCCGTTCCAGGTGAAGGCGCCGCCGGTCATGAAGACGAGCTTCTCCACACCGGGCACGTGGCGTTGCAACGCATCCACGGCCTTGGGGCCTTGCAGTGCCAGCAACGCGCGTTCGGGCATGGGAACGATCTGACAACGCTCGCCGATGCGGGCTTGCATATGCGCAATGTCAGCCGCCTTGCAAGCACCATTGACGATGACAAACAGATGATCGCCGCGGTTGACGAACATCAGGTCGTCCATGATGCCGGCGGACTCGTTCAGCAGCAAACCGTAACGCTGTTTGTCCACCCCCAGGCCCAATACATCGACCGGCATCAGGGTTTCAAACGCGGCAGCAGCCTCAGGGCCGATGAGCTTGAGCTGCCCCATGTGCGACACGTCAAACAGGCTCGCGGCTTCGCGCGTGTGGCGGTGCTCTGCCATGAGGCCTTGCGGATACTGCACGGGTAACGCATACCCCGCGAAAGGCACAATGCGCGCGCCCAACTCGGCGTGCAGCGCATGCAGCGGTGTTTGCAGCAGGGCAGTATCAGAAGAGGAGGCAGCGTCGGACATGGGAAGGGCTCCTAAAAATGCGTGTAAACGATGCATTGACACTTCGCCACAGGGCTTCGGGCAATACCCTCCGACCTTAAGCAACAGTGCCTGGAACCCTGCTGTCCTCTTTACCTGAGAGATTCAGCGCAGCAGACCAAACGCCTGCGCCTTGCCCCTTCGGTGAGCGCTGGCGTGACACCAGCGCTTCTCTCCAACAGAATTTTGATGTGCCAGTCCTTTTGCCTGAGCGTTCAGCCTTCGGCGGCACCGTTTCCGGCACTCTCTCCTGACACCGCGGATTCTACATGCCTGATTACATTCCGGAGTAGTTTGGCCCGCCACCGCCTTCCGGCGTCACCCAGACGATGTTCTGCGTGGGGTCCTTGATGTCGCAAGTCTTGCAATGCACACAGTTCTGGGCATTGATCTGCAGGCGCTGAGCATTGCCGCCCTGGGTTTCATCGGGCACGAACTCGTACACACCAGCCGGGCAGAACCGGGCCTCTGGGCCGGCGTACTGGGCGAGGTTGATGCGCACTGGTACCGTGGGATCCTTCAGCGTCAGGTGGGCGGGCTGGTTTTCCTCGTGGTTGGTGTTGCTGATGAACACACTGGAGAGGCGATCGAAGGTTAGCTTGCCGTCCGGCTTCGGATAGACAATGGGCTTGCACTCAGCCGCTGGCTTGAGCTGCACATGATCCGGTTCGGCGCGGTGCAGTGTCCAGGGAGCGTGGCCGCGCAGCACATACTGCTCCAGACCGTTCATCACGGTGCCCACGGTGAGCCCCTTCTTGAACCAGTTCTTGAAGTTGCGGTCCTTATTGAGCTCAGCAGCCAGCCAGCTGTGTTCGAAGGCTTCTGGATAAGCGGCCAGTTCATCGTGCTGGCGTCCAGCAACCACGGCATCATAAGCCGCCTCGGCGGCCAGCATGCCGGTCTTGATGGCGGCATGGCTGCCCTTGATGCGGCTCACGTTCAGGTAGCCGGCGTCGCAGCCCACCAGCGCGCCACCTGGGAACACCGTCTTGGGCAGCGCCAGAATGCCGCCCGCCGTGATGGCACGCGCGCCGTACGAAATGCGCTTGGCGTTCACATTGCCCTGATCGTCCGTGAAATACCACTTGACGCGTGGATGCGTCTTCCAGCGCTGGAACTCCTCGAAGGGGCTCAGGTTGGGGTTTTTGTAATTGAGGCCAACCACATAGCCGCAGAAAACCTTGTTGCCTTCGGCATGGTAGAGGAACGCACCGCCGTAGGTCTGATCATCCATGGGCCAGCCGGCGGTGTGCATGACGAACCCGGGCGTGTGCCGGCTGGGGTCGATCTCCCACATTTCCTTGATGCCGATGGCATAGCTCTGGGGGTCACTATTCGCATCCAGCTTGTAGCGCTCGATAAGCTGACGCCCCAGATGGCCGCGCGAGCCTTCGGCGAACAAGGTGTATTTGGCATGCAACTCCATGCCAAGCTGGAAGTTCTCGGTCGGCTCGCCATCTTTGCCGACACCCATGTTCCCGGTGGCTACGCCCTTGACGCTGCCATCTTCGTTATAGAGCACCTCAGCTGCCGGGAAGCCTGGAAATATTTCCACGCCCAATTCTTCAGCCTGCGCTGCCAGCCAGCGCACCACGTTGCCGAGGCTCACGATGTAGTTGCCGTGGTTGTTGGCAAAAGGTGGCAAAAGCGCGCCTGGGACGCGCGCGCCCCCGTTTCGCTGAGGAAGACATAGGCGTCGTCGGTCACAGGCTGGTGCAGCGGGGCACCTTTTTCCTTCCAATCGGGAATCAGCTCAGTCAGCGCCTTGGGGTCCATCACGGCGCCCGACAGAATGTGCGCACCGGGCTCAGAGCCCTTTTCCAGCACCACGACGGAGACATCCTGGTTCTTCGAGGCCGCCAGCTGCTTCAGGCGAATGGCCGCGGACAGACCGGCGGGGCCGGCACCCACAATAACCACGTCATATTCCATGGCCTCTCGCGGGCCGTACTGTTCAATGATTTGTTCTGGTGACATAGAGGGTCTCTTGTGGGTTTGAAATAATGGGTGGCATCGGGCGCGTCCGCCTGATGTCCAAGTGGACTGCCAATCAGCCGATTTTATGCACTGAGCGTCCCCTTCGGGCCGCACAGCCTTGAATTGCTCCTAGAGAAGGATTTTCCAATGACTTACAGCATCGACTTATCCGGCCGTGTCGCCCTCGTTACCGGAGCCTCCAGCGGCCTGGGCGCGCAGTTCGCGCGCACCCTGGCGCGCGCTGGCGCCGGCGTGGTGCTGGCCAGCCGCCGCATGGAAAAACTCAAGGAACTGCGGGCTCGCATCGAGGGTGAAGGCGGAGACGCCCATGTGGTCGAATGCGACGTGAACGATGTGGACTCGATCAAATCCGCGGTAGCGCACGCCGAGACCGAAATGGGCTCCATCGATATTCTGGTGAACAACTCCGGCGTCACCACCACCCAGCGCCTGCAGGACGTTACTCAGGAAGATTACGACTTTATTTTCGACACCAACGTTCGCGGTGCTTTCTTCGTGGCCCAGGAGGTGGGCAAACGGATGCTTGCCCGCGCCAAGGGTGCCGCCCCGGGCAGCTTCACGGGCGGACGCATCATCAACATCGCCAGCATGGCGGGCTTGAAGGTACTTCCACAGATCGGCGTGTATTGCATGAGCAAGGCCGCCGTCATCCAGATGACCAAGGCCATGGCCATTGAGTGGGGGCGTTTCGGCATCAACGTGAACGCCATTTGCCCAGGCTACATTGATACTGAACTTAATCACGGGCACTGGGACACCGAACAAGGCCAGAAACTCATCAGCATGCTGCCGCGCAAGCGCGTCGGCGAGCCGAAAGACCTGGACGCCGTGCTTATGATGCTGGCCTCCGACCAAAGCCATTTTGTCAATGGCGCGGTGATCGCGGCAGATGACGGGTTTGCTGTCTAACCCCGCATTGCCATGCTGACTGGCATTCTGGCGGGCCTGGCCGCCGGTGCCCTGTGGGGCCTCGTGTTCGTGGCTCCTCGGATGGTGAGCAGCTTTTCCGGCATCGACGTGACTGCCGGACGTTTTCTCGTCTACGGCATCGTCGCAGCCGGCGTGGTGACCGCCTCGTGGCGACGTGCGCGCAAACCCACCTGGTCGCAGGCCTGGGCCGCTTTATGGCTGAGTGTGCTGGGCTTTACCGGTTACTACTGGGTACTTGTCATGGCCATTCGAGATTCAGGCACTGAAATGCCCGCGCTGATTGTTGGCACCATCCCCCTCTGGGTCATGATGCTGGGCAAGCCGCACGGGCTGAAGTGGCAAACCTTGCTTCCCGGTCTTGCCTTGACCGCCGCCGGCCTGGTGTTAATGGCGCAAGTTCCCACGGCTGCGCACAGCAGCAACTACACGCGAGGACTGGTGCTGTCAGTGCTGGCCATGGCCAGCTGGACCGCCTTCACCCTGCTGAATGCCGCCTGGTTGAAGCGTCACCCGGAAGTGAGTGCGACCGACTGGGCCAATTGGCTGGGCGTGGCCACGGGCCTGGGTGGCCTGGGGCTGGCCTTGGGGCTGGGCACGCCGCTTCCCCAACTGGTGGCGCAACCCGATTGGCCGCTGTTCGCGGTAGTCGCCCTGGCCCTTGGCTTCGGCTCCAGTTGGCTCGCCACCATTTTTTGGAACATGGCCAGCCAACGCTTGCCGTCCAGCCTGTGCGGGCAACTGATCGTCAGTGAAACGCTGTTCGCGCTTTTCTACTCCTTCATATGGGACGGCAACTGGCCGACCGCCGCACAATTCACAGCAACCCTGCTGTTCACCGCAGGCATTCTGGCATCCATCAAGGCTCACAAATGAAAATCGAGATTCCGGAACAAAAGAGGTTCGTTTTTGAAACCCGCATTCCCATACGCTGGGCTGATATGGACGCCCTGGGCCATGTCAATAACGCGGTTTACTTCCGTTACATGGAGATTGCGCGCATAGACTGGTTTCAGTCCATCGGAGTGAGGGAGGATACGGAGGTTCAAGGACCGGTGATCGTGAATGCCTTCTGCAACTTCTACCGGCAATTCCAATACCCCGAAGAGGTCTTGCTGAAAATGTATGTCAGCGACGCTCGGCGTGCCACCTTTGAAACCTGGGCAGTGATGGAGAGCACGACCGAGCCCGGCGTCATTCGCGCTGCAGGGGGCGCCACCGTAGTCTGGGTAAGCAGGTCACAGCAAAAATCCACGGCATTGCCAGACCGGCTTCGCGCCCTGATTGAGCAGAGCGAATAGGTCGACTCCAGCAGCCCGCCGTTGATTCCTGAGCCTTCTACTGGCGAATGGAACTTCAGCGGACAGGTACCAAGCCCGACTGAGCAGACAGCGGCACCAGAGCCTGCTCGAACTGCCGTGTCGCGCGAGCCCAGTTGAACTGCTCGGCATGGCGCCGCACACCTTTCCTGGGTTTGTTCAAAGCAGTAAGGCAGGCCGCGCGAAGATCGCTATCGATGACGCCGCCCAGCGAGTCATCCCCCACCACATCGATGGGGCCGGGCACCGGATAGGCGGCCACTGGCGTTCCACACGCCATCGCCTCCAACATCACGAGACAGAATGTGTCGGTCACGCTGGGGAACACCTTTACGTCGGCGCTTCGATAGACGGTTGCCAGGTCATCGCCCCCGAGGACGCCAAACCAGCGCACCCGACGGTAGCTGGCCTTCAGCCGCGCTTCATCCGGCCCCGTGCCCGCAACCCATTTTTCTCCGGGCAGATCAAGCTCCAGGAACTTGTGTACTTGTTTTTCGACGGCCAGCCGCCCCACATAGAGAAACACGGGGGAGGTGCTGCGCTCCAGCCTGGGCCCCTCTGGCGAAAACGCCTCCAGATTCACCCCGCGTGACCACCACCGGGTCCGCGTGAATCCCTTTGACTTGAGGTCATCGATGATAGCGGGCGTGGGCACCAACGTGGCGACCCCGGCATTGTGAAACTTGCGCAGAAGCGCATAGCTCCAATTCAGCGGCACCCGCACACGTGCGTGAACGTACTCAGGAAATCGGCTATGATAGGCCGTGGTAAACGACCAGCCGCGCTTCAACGCAGCACCGCGTGCCGCCCAACCGAGCGGCCCCTCAGTAGCAATGTGCAGACAGTCCGGCTCCAGATCGTCGATGCAGCGCGCAACTGCCGAACGGGTGGCGAGGGCCAGCGAGATCTCAGGGTAGGTTGGACACTGAAACGACTTGAAGTCATGAGGCGAAAGAATGTGCACCTCATGCCCCATGGCCTGAAGCTCACGCATGGTCATTTTCAGGGTGCGAACCACACCGTTGACCTGCGGCTCCCACGCGTCAGTGACGATCATGATCTTCTTGGCTGCACATCCTTCCGAGGCAATACAACGCGATGCCGCGCGTCACGACACCGCGTCAGGATGCTGTCTAGCTTGAAACGCCGACAGGCCCCTGGCGCGAAATCGCATCTGACGATTGGAGTGCAGGAATGTGAAGGTGCTATGACACCTGGAACCCGTAAAGCTCCCGCGGGTTATCCACGAATAGCTGTACTGCCGAGGTCGTCTCAGGCAACCAAGCGACTGTTAGGTCCAGCAACTGTGCATCATCAGGCATCGGCTTCTCTCCTGCCAGTGCCGCCACATGAGGCCAGTCGGTTCCCCAAACCGTTCGCTGAGGGGCATACCGCAGCCATGCGCGCGAAACAGAACCCGTGTCCTCATAGCCCGGAGGACCTATTTTTGTGTCGTGATAAGCCCCGGAAACTTTGATCCATGTGCGCCCTGCATCCACTAGCCGCCTCAAAGCGTCCCACGCAGGGTGTTTCTCTGGCGAGCCGCTAGGTGGAATTCGTCCCAAGTGGTCAATCACCACCGTAGTCGGAAGTATCGCCAGTACAGGAGCGATGGATGGGTATGCTTCTGCAAGGGCATGAACTTGTACATGCCAGCCCAACGGTTCAATACGCCGTGCCAATCTTTGAAGCGACTCAACAGGCGCCCCTGCGGGACGGGATAGATTGAAACGAATACCACGCACACCAGACTCATGCAATTGGCGCAGCTCTCGGTCGGTCACTCGCTCATCAATCACAGCAACACCTCGTGCTTCCGCACCCAGCTGTTGGAGAGCATCAACTAGACAGCGATTATCAGTGCCATAACTGGAGGGCTGGACCACCACGCAACGCGTCGTACCCAAACGGGATTGCAATTGCCGGTAATGCGCAACGGTTGCCTCGGGTGGACGCAAACTGGCAGCATCGTCATATGGAAATCTGGCATCATAAATGTGCAGATGCGCATCCACGCTCTGCGCTGGCAAGCGAGTCGTCGGACGTCCATCTCCTGCGGACCAGATCGCAGCAGTCATCGACAAGTCCCATCCGCCTCAATGTGCGAGCGCACACGAAACGCCTCATGGGCGTTTAATGCGCCCTCGGGCCACTTCCTTTGAGCCAGCGCGGTAATCTGTCGCACGGTATCCATCGTCTGATGTTCGCGTGCAGCCACCGTCATTCCACCGACGTGGGGCATGACCACCACATCAGGCCTATTGATAAACCTGATCGATGGACGTTGATCCGGTGCGCGCCCAACATCAAGCCCCGCGCCCCTTAGCCATCCGCTGTCAAGAGCTTTCTCAAGAGCGTCTTCATCAACGAGTTCTCCACGGGAGAGGTTCAGGAAAAAAGAACCTTCGCGCATACTACTCAACACTTTCTCGTTGATGAGATTGTGTGTCTCGGGAACCGAGGCGGCCAAGCAGACAAGAAAATCCGATTGCGCTACTGTCGCCTCAAAGCTGCAGGCAACTTCGGGCGTCAGATCACCCACCGAGCGTGGATCGAAGACCCTAACTCGCATTCCAAGCGCTTGGGTCATTTTCGCGAGTTCTCCTCCGATCGTCCCGTATCCCAGAATACCGACTGACGCACCTCGCAATTGAAGACCTTTCGGTAGACGAGGCTCCTCTCCTCTTTCGAATGCGTGGCGCGCGCGCGAAACACCACGCCCTAAGTCAAACATCATGGCCAGAGCCATCTCCGCGACAGCTACACCGAAGCCCGCAGATGCACGTGTCACCAAGATCCCATGAGAAGAAGCCGACAAAATATCCACTGTACTGACGTCGACTGCCGAACGCACAAAGGCCAACAAACCCGGTGCCGCTTCGAACGTGTCCGCATTTCCTGGCGTCGATCGATGTGCCAATATCACCTGGCATCCCGCAGCCGCATTCGCAAGCTCAATCCCAGCAAGCGTCTTTCCAGACTCATTGAAAACAAGCTCCGCGTGCTGTCGCAGGACTTCTAAACCCTTCTCACTGTAATAGGCCGCCAACTCCTCGCCGGTATGACTAATGAAAACCTTGAGCCTTTGCATCGAATCAATCTACTGCAATGTTGTTCTTTCGGATCAGGTCGACCCAACGAGCTGTATCTTTGCGTAGAAACTCAACCAATTCGGCGCCTTTAACGGGCAACGGAACCATACCAATCTCTGACAGACGCTTTTGCACTTCTGGGGCATTGAGAGTTTCTGCAATCGCGCCGCTCAGCTTTTCGACAATGCCTGTAGGCGTGCCAGCTGGCGCGAACATCACTGCCCAAGTATCTGGGTTGAATCCATTGAGAATGGGGCCAAGAGGCGGCACGTCTTTCATTAATTCGACTCGATCATTGCCACTTATACCCAAGGCAAGCGTTTTGCCGGCATTAACATGCGGCAAAGACGTCGGAACCGTGTCGAACATCATATCGACTTGACCTGCCAGCAAAGCAGTAGTTGCAAGCGAAGGACTTCTGTAAGGAACGTGCAACAGGTCCACGCCTGCGACACTCTTGAGCAACTCCGCCGCCAGGTGGCTGGTGGTGCCGCTTCCGCCTGAAGCGTAAGTCAATCGACCTGGTTGAGCTTTCGCTTTAGCAATGAAGTCCCCAACACTTTTTACCCCCACTGACGGGTGGACCGTCAAAACCAAGGGACCTTTGGCGATACCGGAGACGGGCACGAAGTCCTTGACGGGGTCGTAGGGCAGCTTCTTATACAACCCAACGTTGATAGCATGGGTACTAATGGTTCCCAACAGCAGGGTATAACCATCCGAAGCGGATTGTGCGGCAGCTTGAGTACCTATAAACCCTGCTGCTCCAGGCCGATTTTCGACGAATACGGACTGCCCGAGCCTGCGCGTAAGCGAGTCCGCCATCAATCTGGCGGCGATATCGGTAAAGCCGCCCGGCGCGAATGCAACAATCAGTTTGATCTGCCGGCTCGGCCAATCGCCTTGTGCCACAGCCGTACCCGTGTATGCGGCCGTCGTGATTGCCGGTAACGAAAGCAGAAGCTTTCTTCTGAGTTCATTCATGATTCTTCCCTCCAGTTTGATAAGTGCAGTCAACCATGATTCCGCTCATACAGGCAGACCTTTTGATCGGAGCAACGCATTGAAGCGCTCGGGATCCGACGTACCGAGACGGTTCTCCTCTCGGATGCGTGCTTCTTTCACCAGATGCTGCCTGCCCTGATGCAAGATCTCACTCGCACGGTCAGGCGAGATGGCAATCACGCCATCTGCGTCCCCAAGAATGAGGTCTCCCGGCATCACCGCCAATCCGGCTACTGCCACCGGCACGTTAACCTCGCCAGGCCCCTCTTTGCTAGGACCACGATGGGTATGACCGAGCGCAAAAATGGGCATGCCATCTTCCGCCCATTCACACAGATCCCGGATTGCTCCATTGATTACGAGGCCTGCGACTGATTTCGCGACGCAAGTCGTCCGAATCAAACCGCCTACCAAGGCCTGGGAAACATCACCCCCACCATCGATAACCAATACGTCGCCAGGCTGAACCATCTGCAGCGCCTTATGGATCATCAGGTTGTCACCAGGTTTCACCCTCACGGTCACTGCGGGACCACACATCACAGTATCCAAGCTGCGGTGATATTGACGCAATCCAATCGCTCCGACGGATCGCCCCATCACATCGCCGACGGCTGAAACGGGCAGATGTCGAAATGCTTCCACCAATTCGGAACTGATACTGACCACGCGCGGGTTGATGGCATATCCGGGAGGCCAGGAGACGGGAGTGGAACTCATTTGGGTCATCCGATGGAGGCTTGAGGCGAAATCAGTGAAAGAACTGAAGGGTTGACACAGCTCTCACTAGGCGGCGGTGCACCATCGAGCCATCCGAGCACATTTCGAACAGCACCCAACGCCATCGCGGACAGCGCTGCTGAGGTCGAACCACCCACATGCGGAGTCAGCACCACGTTACCTAGACTCGACAGTTCATGCCCTGCAGGAAGAGGCTCCGAGACCATTGTGTCCAAGCCGGCCGCATGTAGCTGCCCATCCTTCAATGCCTCAATGAGTGCAACCTCATCAAGCACCTCGCCGCGTGCTGTATTCACCACAACGGCCCCACTTGGCAGTAAACGTATCCGCTGCCTGTCAATCAAGTTCCTGGTTGCCTGGTTTAAGGGAACATGCAGACTCAGAACATGACTAATGGGGATCATGGAGTCGAGGCTGCTATGAAAAACCACACCCTCAAAGCGTTCGCTCTCGCGCTGAGCTGCGGGGTCAAACACATGAACGGACATCTCCAACGCCGTTGCAATTCGAGCCACTCGTCGGCCGACCTGCCCGAATCCCACCAATCCCAAATTAAGGCCGCGCAACTCCAAGCCGTCCTGTGCACGACTCCATCGACCTGCACGCAACTCTCTATCCATCCATCCAACTTTCCTCGTCGCGGCGAGCATGAGCGCGATAGTAAGTTCGGCAACCGAGGCTGCGTTCGCTCCCGGCGTGGTGTACACCGGAATCGCTCTCGCCGTGGCAGCATGCACGTCAATATTGCCAACCCCGACGCCATGCTTGGATATGACTTTGAGCGTCGGGCAGGCGTTAATAGCACGAGCACTGAGTTCCACTGTCCGAGAAATCACTGCGTCCACTGGCTCACGGGACATGATCGCCTCCACTTCTGCGACGTCCTCAGCATCCGAGAGGAAGATTGCGCGTGCGCCAGCGCTCCTGAGCAGATCCAAGCCTTCGGGTGCAAGTCGGGGGGCTGTCACAAATATAGTGGGGTTATTCACGAGTTTTCTTCTTCATAAGCCGAATCGGCGACCGCCTTGCGATCAAGCACGTAAGCGAATTCTCAACAACCAATACCATCTAGTCCAATCGATAATTCTCATTTATTGATTTCTTTTAGAAATGATTGGAGAAAGCATGGATATTCACCTTCGTGACCTTCGTTTCTTCGAAGCTATCGCCGATCTGGGCCATATGGGGCAAGCTGCTGAGCAACTTGGAAGGAGCCAACCCGCTCTAAGCAAATGCGTCAAGCGACTGGAAGATGCCATCGGAAGCTCACTGTTTGAGCGCGAGGGAAGAGGAATTTGCCTCACGCCTGCGGGAAAAATGTTACGGGAGCAGGCGCGGGTGCTCCGCGGCACCGCAGATGGAGTGTTACGGGAAGTTCGAAACTTCGCGCAAGGCCGCGCGGGGCATGTGAACATCGGCAGCGGGCCCATCGCCGCGGATCAGCTCCTACCCGAGCTTGCGCGTCTAGTCCTGAAAGACGGTGACCCCATCACCATAAGCATCGTGATCGGACCCAGCTGGGAACTTCACGATCGCTTACGTTCCGGGAAAATCGACATCCTTATTGGCTTGACTGCAGAGGCAGACCCGGAATTTCGATCATTACCCATCATCGAGGATGTGGTTGTGGTCGCCGCTCGCCGTGAGCACCCGATATTCAAAGAGAAGCGGATATCCATGAAATCGCTCCTAAGACACTCCTGGGCCTTGCCGAGCACGAACATACCGAGTAGGCAGTGGTTGGATGCCACGTTCTCTTCGCACGGCCTTGCAAAGCCTCGCGTACAAATCGAGGCTGGTTCAATTCCGCTATTGCCACGGATGATCGCGCATAACGACATGTTGAGTTTCGTTTCGCGACATACCTTGGCCCTTTCAAAGGCAAGCGAACTACGCGAGGTCGCGCTGGCTGCCACAACGCTGCGGCGTAAACTAGGCGTCACTAGCTTGCGTTCCGGGGTTCTTACTCCTCCGGCCCATCGGGTTATGGAACTTCTGCGGAACGAAGGGAAATCCATCTTCGCTCAGGCCCTGCGAGGCGACTGAGTAAATAGGCTCCGATCAGACATGTGCCCAGCCGCACCCGGTTCTGTTTTAAAGTCCAGCATGGAGGGGAGAGCCCACTCGCATGCCCGGGTACTCCGTGAGCGAGTTGACGCCCTACTGGCGTCACCCGACGCATATCGTCGGTGTATCCCGTCTAGCGCCGAATCATGGCCCTATACGTGAACTGATCCGGTCTGAAGTACACGTCCGAGTACAGCAGCGCCAGACCAGTCAAATCGTAGGGCACAAAACGCATGTGCAATAAAGGCTCGTCGGCTGGAACTTCCAGAAGATATCCGCGAACCCGCCCAGCCTTGACTGCGGTAGCGGAAATCTGAGTGCGATCGAGCCGGAAACCCAGCTCCTCTTCCAGCACAGTCATCGCGTCGTCGCTCGCCAAACGCTCTGAAAGAATTTCGCGGCCGAGGGTGGGTTCGTAATATGCCTTCACGAATGCGGCTGGAACGCCGTCCGCCATGAACACCGCCCGCGCAACGGACACCGAGGAGCGAGGGGGCAGCTTGAGTGCCCGAGCCACGTACGCGGGGGCCGGACCGATGCGAGTGCTCAGCATTCGCCCACTGGCAACGCGACCACGCATGCGCAACAACTCCTTGAAGCCTGCGAGCATGCCAAGCCGTGGCGCATCAGCAGGACGGGTCACGAAACTACCCTTCCCGTTGATGGTCTCGATCAACCCTTCGGACTGCAGCTCGTTCAACGCCTGACGCACGGTAATTCTGCTGACGCCAAAGGCCAGCTGCAGTTGCGCCTCTGATGGCAACTTCTGCCCCGCGATCAGACGCTTTTCCAAGATGTCCTGGCGTAAGCGTGTCTTGATCTGTTCAAAAAGTGGCAGCGCCGCGGCTGCGGTCTCGGGGTCTTGGTTAGATGAATCCTTGGGGCTTGTCATGAACTTCTTGCTGGGACGCGCCGAGCGTAAATCGCTCAGCTGCAGTTTAGCGCCAAATCCCACCTGTCATATCAGGTATTGATTGATGCTCAAATTCAACCTATCATGACAGGTCTAAAAAGTATTCGTCAATACATCCACTGAAGGAGACATCCATGAAACGTCGTCAATTGGTCTTGTCCCTGGCCGCCGCAGGTGCGCTGGCCATTCTGGGCACACCTGCACAAGCCTCAAACGCGTACCCCTCCAAGCCCATCAAGATCCTGGTGCCCTACGCGGCGGGCGGGGTCGTGGATGTGCAAACTCGGGCCGTTGTTCAGACCATGGCGGAAATTCTGAAAGCCTCCATCGTGGTGGAGCCCAAGCCTGGCGCCAGCGGCAGCATTGCCGCAGAGGCTGTTTCGCAGGCCGCTCCCGACGGCTACACCCTGATCGTGTCTGCCAGTTTCATGAACTCAGCCCCGTTGATGGAAAGCAATTTGCGTTGGTCACCGAAGCAGTTCACCCCGGTGGGACGATTTGCTCTTTCGCCCAGCTACCTAGTGGTGCCAGCCACTTCGCCGGCACGCACCGTCAAGGAGTTTGTGGAATTGGCCAAGAAGTCGCCCAAGCCGCTTCAATACGCCAACGGTGGCAACGGAACCCCCCAGCAGATTTCCAACGAGTTGTTTGCCAAGGAGGCGGGCATCGCGCTGGAGCCGGTGATGTACAAGGGCGCTCCCCCTTCGATTCCCGATCTGATCAACGGTCTTGTCTCCATTGGGGTTCTACCGTCTTCGGTCGCCCATCCGCAAGTCAACGGCGGCAAGCTGAGAGCCTTGGCCAACATGAGTGGCACACGCTCCAGCCACCTTCCAGATGTGCCAACCATTGCAGAGGCCGGATTCCCCGGGGCCACGGTTCTCTCCTGGTATGGATTGCATGCACCGGCCGGAACACCGCCTGAGGTCATTCAAAAGCTGGAAGCCGCCATGAAGCAAGCCTGCGCCACCGCTGAAGTCAAGCAGCGCCTGATAGCTGCGGGCGGCGAAGAGGCTTTCCTTGGCACGAAGGACTTTTCCGCCTTCCTGGCGAAAGACACTCAGCAATGGGCCAATGCCGTGAAAGTGATCGCCAAATGAGCCTCCAGACGAGCACGCGAGCACCGGAAGAGTACCGTTCGCTGATCGACAACCTCCGAGATTTCATCGATCAGGAGGTCATACCGCGCGAGGACCTTAAAGCCGTGCATGACGGCGACGCATTACGCCGCGTTGCCAACGAATTGCATGCACTGGCCTTGACACGCGGCCTGGGCGCGCCCCGCGCGCGCCCTGAAGACGGCGGTTTGGCTCTTTCATGGACCGAATGCTGCGCGTATCTGGAGCAGGCGGGCCGCAGCTTTCTCGGCCCGCTGGCTCTGCGCTGCGGCCCCCCAACTCAGCCCGACATCTTCGCACTGGAAAGTCTGGCGACTCCAGCCCAGCGCGAACGCTACCTCCAGCCATTGGTACGAGGCGAGCGAGCATCCTGCTTTGCCATGACCGAGCCTGCGCCGGGTGTTGGCTCTGATCCGCGCATGCTTTCAACCAGCGCACAACGCACATCTGACGGCTGGGTGATCAATGGGCACAAGTGGTTCATCTCGGGCGCCATGCGAGCCGATTTCGCGATCGTCGTGGCACGCTCCGAAGTAGGACCGTCCTGGTTCATCGTGGACATGGACAACCCAGGGTTCCAGATCGTGCGCGACATACCCACCATGGAACCTTTTGACATCGGTGGACACGCAGAGATTTTGCTCAAGGACTGCCATGTCAAAGCTGATGCTTTAGTCGGCGAAGAAGGTAAGGGACTCGCACATGCACAGTTGCGGCTGGAAGGCGCGAGACTGTTTCACTGCATGCGATTTATCGGCCTGGCTTCTCGCGCGATGTCCATTGCGCAGGAATATGCCCTGAAGCGCGAATCGCAGGGCGTCCAACTGGCCGATCACCAGATGGTGCAGTCCATGATCGCAGATGCCCACATTCAACTTTATGCGGCGAGACAAATCGTGCTGGATGTCGCGCGGCGGCTCGATACCGGAGACTCCATCCGTCATCATTCATCCATGGCGAAGGTGTTTGTCTCAGAGGCGGTCTACCAAGTGGCCGACTCTGCAGTACAAATCTGCGGCGCACTGGGCATCTCGGAAGACACCCCAGTCTCCATGATTTTGCGCATGCTGCGTCCGTTCCGCATCTACGACGGAGCCTCGGAAGTGCATCGTTCGGCCATTGCGCGTCGCGCGCTCAACTATCGGCTTCCCGCCTGACAGGAGTCCATGTGTTCTCCACGACAGATCTCGCTCAGTTTCGTCAGGAAGTCCGCCAGTTCGTATTAGAGCAATTACCTGCCGATCTACGCCAAACCATTCGCCAAGGGCAGCAGCCAACACCCCTGCAATTGATCGCCTGGCACGAACGGCTAGCTGCTGGCGGCATTCTTGTTCCCCATTGGCCCGCGAAATGGGGCGGCCTGGGCTGGACCGTCGCTCAACAAATGGTCTTTGATGAAGAAATGGCCTTGGGCGGTGCTCCCGAACTGAATTCCATCACGTTCGACATGATTGGTCCGGTGCTGATGCGTTTCGGCAGCCCCGATCAACAGCAACGCTTTCTCCCGGCCATTGCCTCCGGCAAGCAGTGGTGGTGCCAGGGCTATTCGGAGCCCAATGCTGGGTCAGACCTTGCCGGGTTGGGAACACGTGCCGAGCGAGATGGTGACGAGTATGTGATCAACGGCTCCAAGATCTGGACGTCCTACGCCCAGTACGCGGACTGGATCTTTGTGTTGGTACGCACCGAACGCGGAGAAAAGCCACAGGAAGGAATCAGCTTTCTTCTGGCAGACATGAAGACGCCCGGCATCACGGTGCGCCCGATCATCGGCATACACGGCTGGCCTGTGTTTTGCGAGGTGTTCTTTGACAACGTGCGAGTCCCCGTCGATCAGCGAATTGGCGAGGAAAACCGGGGCTGGACCATCGCCAAGTCGTTGCTTGAATTCGAACGACTGAAGCTGGCCCGCATTGGGGAGAACAAGCGCCGAATGGCCCGCGTTCGAGAGATCGCTCTTTCTCGCACTCGGGGAGGCCAGCGCGTGGCCGACATGCCCTGGTTCAGAGAGCGTTTCGCCGATCTCGAGTCGCGCCTGATCGCTCTCGAAGCGAATGCAGCGCGCTTCGTCGCAAGACAGGCCGCAGGCGAGCGCCTCGGAGCGGAGGTTTCCATGCTCAAGATGCGCGGCAGCCGCCTGATACAGCTTTGGGAAGAATTAATGGTGGATACCCTGGGTCCTGAAGCCATGCCCTTGTGCAGAGACTGGCTCGCCGGCAAACCAGACGCTGCACCGCAAGATGCGTTGGCGGGCACCGCCTCATCACGACGATTCCTCGCACGCGGCTACACCAT
This sequence comes from Ottowia caeni, assembly GCF_050821495.1. Classification (GTDB taxonomy): domain Bacteria; phylum Pseudomonadota; class Gammaproteobacteria; order Burkholderiales; family Burkholderiaceae_C; genus Ottowia; species Ottowia caeni. The sequence goes on from NZ_CP151080.1 coordinate 3,984,742, forward strand.
CGCTGGTGGAACGAGCGAGATTCAGCACAACATCATCGCCAAACAGGTGCTCGCGCTATGAGTACAAACACGGAAATGACCTTGAGCGCTGACACTGAAATGCATCAGATGCTCGTCGACAGTGCGCAGCGCTGGTGCGAACACACATGTACTCCTGAGCAGCGTGCCGCGGTGTCCAGCCACGCCACCGGCTGCCCTCCGGAGCGCTGGCGCGAGTTGGCCGAACTCGGCTGGCTGGGCCTCTCGCTGCCGGAAACCGACGGAGGGCTTGGCGCCGGACTGACCGAGCAGTGCTTACTAGCCGAGCAACTGGGCCGGGCATTGCTGGTCGAGCCATTCGTGGCAAGCGCAGTCCTGGGGAGTCATCTGCTGGATCGAGTTTCCGAAGGGGAACAGCGCGAAGCTTGGCTTCCGGCGCTCGCTGCAGGCGATCGGCGTGTGGCTTGGGCAGCCTGGGAGCACGACGGTGACCCCAGCCTGCGTCAACCTTCGGCCGTAGCAACGCGACAAGGCGACACCTGGCGCCTTTCGGGATCGAAGGGCTTGATGCCCGGAGTCGGAGGGGCTGCCGGTGTGCTGGTAACGGCACAGATCCAAGGAGACTCCAGCCGTATGGGTCTATTCCTGCTGGAGGCCAGCACAGGCGGAGTGTCCATCATCAGCCAGCACCTGTACGACGGCAGAACCGCCGCCACACTACATCTCGACGACGCCCGCGGAACGCTATTGCGAGAAGGTGCGACATCGGAGATGCTCGCACTACTGAACAACGTCCTCGACCGCGGCCGTGTTGCGCACTGCGCAGAAACACTAGGTACTGCGCAGGCAGCCTTCGACATCACGCTGGAGTATGTCCGCACTCGACGCCAGTTCGGACGTGCGCTGGGACAGAACCAGGTCATTCAGCACAGATTGGTGGATCTGTATGTCGAGATTCAGGAAACTCGCGCCTTATGCCTGCAAACCGCGGGCGAACCATCACCCCGCAACGTTGCTGCCCTGTGCATCCGCACTGGCCAAGTCGCTCGCCACACTTGGGAGGAGTCCATACAACTGCATGGCGCCATCGGCATGACCGAAGAGTACGCGCTGGGAGAGTACGTTCGCCGCCTGGCACTCGCGGCCGACCTCTACGGCAACGGCCCCACACACACTGAACGCCTGGCGAATCTGTCACTAGAGGTCTCAGAATGAATGCTTCACCCCCGTACTCGTCGAGCGTTCGAACGGCGTCATCCAATTGACGCTGAACGCACCTCAGATTCGCAACTCGCTCCAGGCGCCCGGCATCTACGAAGGGCTGATGGCAGGCCTGGAAGAGCTGGAGCAGGATTCGAGTCTGCGGGCGGCCATCATCACTGGAGCAGGCGGAGCCTTTTGCTCGGGTGGTGACCTGCGCCAACTGGCTGCCGGTGGCGAAGATGAAGTGCGAACCCGAATGACCCGCAACGCCTGGTTGTATCGGCGCATCGCCTTGTCCGACAAACTCATCGTGGCTGCCGTCGACGGTCCCGCCTATGGTGCTGGCCTGGGTTTGGCCGCAGCTTGTGATCTCGTCGTGGCGGGGAAAAGTGCCGTGTTCTGTTGCGCTTTTACCCGAGTTGGCGCCATGCCCGACGCAGCCCTCTTCTGGTCGCTGCCGGCACGCGTTGGCGTAGCGCAGGCGCGCCGCCTCATGCTCTGGGCCAGCGAGATCAAGGGGGCCGAAGCGGTGACCATCGGACTCGCCGACGAGCACGCCGCCGAGGGCAGTGCGTTGCCACTGGCACAGGAATTGGCTCAGCGCATTGCGCAAGGGCCGATACGCCCGTTCGGTCGCATCAAGGCCGGGCTTAGGCAAGCGCCCATGACTCTGGAGCAAGCGCTTGCATTCCAGCTTGACAATGCACCCGGCCTGTTTGCCAGCGACGACTTCCAGGAGGGGGCAGCCGCCTTTTTTGAAAAACGCGCCCCAAAATTCGGACGCAGCCCTCAAGACAAGTGAATACTTCCATGACGCAGCACCAACAGCCTCCCGCAATGACTGAATCACCCCCACTTCAGGGAATACGTGTAGTGGAACTGGGGCAGTACATCGCCGCACCTGCGGCCGGTCAGATACTCGCCGATCTGGGTGCGGATGTGATCAAGCTGGAACCACCAGGAGGAGACGCCGCTCGCCGCCTCGGCTGGGCTCAGGACGATTGTGGCCCCATGTTCAGCGCCTACAACCGGGACAAGCGCTCCGTCATGCTGGACGTTCGTCAACCGGAGGGACGGGCACAGGCCCGGCGCCTCGCCCTGAGCGCGGATGTCGTGCTGGCCAACTCCCGTCCCGGAGCACTCGAAAAACTCGGACTGGGCGCAGAGCAACTGATCGCGGAATCTCCGCGGCTGGTATATGGACGTGTCAGCGCGTTCGGCCAGACCGGACCGGCCAGTATTCGGGCAGGGTTTGACATTGCCGCTCAGGCAGAAAGCGGCATGATGAGCCTGAATGGTGAGGCCGACCGAGATCCCGTTCGGGTCGGCTTCACGGTCGTTGACATTCTGGCCGCACAATCCCTCGCAAACGGGGTATTGGCAGCCTTGGTTCGCCGCGGCGTTACAGGGCGCGGCACGCTGGTGGATCTGTCACTCATAGATGTCGCCGTTTCCGCACTGGCCAACGCCTGGACCGAGTATCGCCAGAACGGCCGCCTGCCCCTGCGCCGCGGCAATGGACAACCCACGGTCGCGCCCGCCGCAGACATCATTAACACACGGGACGGAATGGTCGTGCTCTCCGCCTACATGGATGAACACTTCCACCGCCTGTGCCGGACCATAGGTAGGCCCGAGTTGGCACAGGACCAAAGATTCGCCAACAACGCCGCCAGAGTCAAACACCGAGCCGAACTCATGCAAGTGCTGAAGGAAGCGCTAAGCGATTTCGACTCTGACGCGCTGGTCAACATGCTGGCCGAAGGCGGTATCGTGGCGGGCACCATCCGCGACATGTCGCAAGTTCGCGCCGGTCACGCAGGAGTCAGCGCCGACCTATTCATCGATGTGCAGACACCCGGTCGAGCCCCGCTCAGCTTGCCGGGGTTCCCTGTGAACCTCAGCGGCATTCAGCGCCGACCCGGACGTCTGGCCGCACTTGGTGAACATACAGAACAAGTTCTGGCTGAACTCGAGAAATAGCCCCCAGAGCACGAGCGACTGGTAACGCACCTTCGGCTTCCTTCCTGAGCCGAAGCATTGCTTTGCTCCTTAATTTGGTATACCATAATACCGTAATACAAAGGAGATGACTTATGAAGACCCCCTTTCGCCTTGCCAATGGACTGGCGAACCACTTGTGTCGCGTCGCCATTGGCATGGCATGTGCAGCAACATCCGCCTTTGCCGCCTATCCTGACAAGCCCATCACCTTGGTCGTTCCGTTCGCACCAGGCGGAAGCTCTGACATCATCGGACGCACACTGGGGCAACCACTATCTGAAAAATTAGGTCAGTCCATCGTGATCGAGAACGTTGCAGGCGCCGGTGGCGTTCTGGGTACGCAACGAACCGTGCGTGCAGCCCCGGACGGCTACACCATCCTCCTGGGATCAGGCTCGGAGATCCTGATCAACAAGCTAATCAATCCAAAAATTTCGTATGACGCGTCTCGTGACCTCGCTCCAGTCGTCTTCGTTGGTACAGGCCCTATGGTTTTGCTCGGAAAACCTGCCTTGCCTGCCAACGACGTCTCTGAGTTGCTTCAGCTAGCACGCTCCAAACCAGGCACGCTTAGCTATGGCTCTGCCGGGAACGGTACGCCTATGCACGTGGCAGGCGAGTTGCTGAAAATGCGCGCCAATATCTCCATGACCCATGTCCCTTACCGCGGAGCAGCCCCGGCTCTCGTGGATCTGTTGGGCGGTCAGACGGATCTGGTCGTCTCCACCCTGAGCGCCGCTCAGACTTACATCAAAGGCGGTCGAGTGAAAGCTCTGGCCATCACGGGAGCGCAGCAGTCGGATCTGGCCCCTGGAATCCCAGCCATGGGGATGCAGCCCGGCCTTTCCGGATTTGATCTCGGCGTCTGGTTCGGTCTATTCGTTCCGGCCAAGACACCTACGGACGTCATCCAGAAAGTCCAGAAAGCTGCGCAGGAGGTCCTCGCTGACCCGGAGGTACGCAAACGCCTCGCGGACCAAGGCATTAGCGCTTCAGGAGAGTCCGCTGATAGCTTACGGCAATTCATGGCTGCGGAAACTGAAAAATACCGCGCAGTCGTGAAGGCAGCACAGATCACCGCCGAATAGGCGCTAAGCAACATTGCGCGACACCCCCGGACAACAACACATTTCACACGAAGCATCAAATGAACGCCAACATTCGGAAAATCGTCTGCTATTCGGAAGAAACCCGCATTGAAGGAGGAAAACCAGCTGAACGACCACTCACCATGCACGGAGTTGCAGCCGTTCTGAAAAACCCCTGGGTCGGTCGCGGCTTCGTTGAAAATCTCCAACCCGAGATACTCGCCCTGGCACCCATTCTGGGTGAACTACTGACCTCGTCCATCCTGCGGCAAACAGGCTCGGGAGATGTCATTGAAGCCTACGGCAAGGCGGCCGTGGTCGGCACCGCCGGGGAAGTTGAGCACGCATCAGCGCTCATCCACACCCTGCATTTTGGCAACTTCTATCGGAAGGCAGTGGGTGCCAAAAGCTACCTTAGCTTCACCAACGTTCGCGGCGGACCGAACTGCTCAATCGCCATTCCCATGATGCACAAACATGACGAAGGCATGCGCTCACACTACTTGACGTTGCAGTTCGCTATCAACGATGCACCGGCACCTGACGAAATTGTCGTGGCATTGGGCGCCTCCATCGGAGGCCGCCCGCACCATCGCATTGGTGATCGCTATCAGGATCTAAAAGAGCTCGGCGGCAATGACGCCTGACAATGGCACACATCAGGCGCCGGACGGCACGGTCTACACCGTCCAAGGCCCAACCTATCGAAGCGACATTGAATGGATCGTGTTGATTCACGGGGTCGGCATGCAACACGGAGTTTGGGCGCCTCAGATCGAGGCGTTATCCAGCTCTCACGCTGTGCTCGCCTACGATATGCTGGGACACGGCGGCAGTCCTATGCCTCCGGAATGCGTAAACTTGAGTGACTACGCTGCGCAACTTCTGGGCCTCATGGATCATCTGGGAATAGCAGCGGCCAACGTGGTCGGACACTCCATGGGCGCTCTGATTGCCATTGAGTTCGCTCTGACGCACGCCACCCGTACGCTACGCTTGGCAGCTCTCAATGCCGTTTTCAAGCGTACACCCGAGCAGCGTTCGGCAGTTCACTCACGTGCTGCCGAACTGCACCGGCTAGGAACACAAGCCACCATCGGGAGCACGATCGCACGCTGGTTCGGTGATCCGGTGCCTGACGCGCTGCAGCAGGCTGCGACTTCTATCGCCGGATACCTGCGCGATATTCAGCCTGAAGGATATGCGCGCACCTACGATCTCTTTGCCTCTTCTGATGAAAAACATGCGGGTCAGCTGCATCGGCTATGCATGCCCACTCTGTTCCTGACCGGGGAATACGACGCAAACTCATCTCCAGAGATGTCATGCGCTATGGGGCGCGAAGCACGGCACGCGATAGTTGAGATCATCCCAGGCGAGCGCCACATGATGACAGTGACCGCTCCGAAAGCTGTCAACTACAGTCTCAGCCGATGGCTTGGTACATCAACACAAAATACATTGAATCTTCGTGGAAGTTCCGACTGAAGACAGTGCGCAAGCTCAGCTACTATCTGGAGGTTAATTGCTTACGCCTCCGAGGTACCAAGGCAGCACCTAGTAAGTCCGCGTGCGCAGCGGAGAACTCGGTCTAGCTTCCGCGTTTAAAACCCTTGCGATGCCCACCGGTATCGCTGGGACTTTTGCATTTCAGCCGGCCCGACTCATGTCACACCGAATCGCGAGTTCCAAGTGAGGCGTCTCCATCATCGAGTGATTTAGTAACCATGCCCACTTCTGCTTCGTTAAAAGTCGATCGCAGCTCAAAAACACTGCGCGAGTTGTCTCTCGAGAAAATGCGTGAAGCCATCTGGAACGGACATTTCAAGCCAGGAGAGCGCTTGGTCGAACGCCATCTATGTGAGCAACTAGACGTAAGTCGCTCCATCGTCCGGGAAGTTCTACGCCACCTGGAAACTGAGGGACTCGTTGAGTCGGTCAGCCAGCAAGGGCCTGTGGTCGCCACACTGACTGCTGATCAGGCGGCCCAGATCTATGAGATACGGGCATTGCTGGAGGGACATGCCGCTCGCACTTGCGCCGAAAAGGCCAGCCCTGAGGCCCTGAAACGACTAATTACCCTTAACGATGCCACACAGGAGGCTTTTCGCCAAGGAGATTTTCATGAGGTCCTGGTGCGCACTACCGCATTCTACGAAGCGCTCTTTCATGAGGCTGGACTAAGCGTCGGCTGGGACGTGGTCCAATCGCTCAACGCGCGCATCAATCGTCTGCGGGTGATGACCATCAGCTCCCCCGGCCGCAAGGAGGAGGCGGCGGCAGAGATGCGCCAGATCATCGAAGCCCTGCAAAAACGCGACCCTCAGGCCGCACAGCAAGCCTCTCAAGAACATGTCAAACGCGTCGCGCGAATAGCCGCAGAACGTCTGCGCGAAGGTAGCGACCCCAAAGCATATTGACATTAGTACCCTGGGTCGTGCTGCCCGGACGACAATTGGCGACGTTACATGCAAGCGATGAAACACAAGCCGTTGAGTGTCGCCATCAAAGCCGCACGCATGTGTGCTATCGCCGGAATGGCAAAGGCACATCGGCCGGAATCGGGCATACGTAAGGTTTGCCTTGCCGACGTTCCAGCAACTCGGCCTTGGCCTTCGCAATGAGTTCCGGTTTCCTCACCAGTTCAACGGCCGTGGCCGCAAGCACCCGCGCAGCACGGACCATACCCGCGTGCGCCAATCCGGTCTGGCCCTGTGCCACCATCTGCCAGGAATGCATAGGCGTGCCAAAGGCATAGCACGCCACCCAGGCTTGCACCGTGGGCGTGATCCAGCTGACATCAGCCACATCGGTGGAGCCAAAAAGGATGTCGTCTACGGCCGGATCGTAGGGAGCAACACCATCAAACACTGCGGGTACCTTGCCACGCAACACGCTGGCCAGCGGGCGGCTGACTTCTTCAATATCGTTTGACTTGAGCGTTGCCTGGAAGTCGCCGGCTTTGCGTTGCTCGCTGGTGTCCACCGTCAACGCGCCTTCTTCCAGAAGTTTGGCGTAAAGCACCTGGTTCAGCGTGGTGTTTTGCAGCAGGTTGGAGCAAGCTTTGTCAAACACGATGTCGACTTGGCACTCGGTCATCAGCGCAGCGCCTCGGGCCACATTTTGCACGCGCTCATACAGCTCGGCAGCCTCATGGTTACGGGCTGCGCGAATCAAGTACAAGACTTCGGCACGGGCCTGAACCACGTTGGGCGACATACCGCCTGAATCCGTCACGGCGTAGTGCACGCGTGCGTTTGAAGGCATGTGCTCGCGCAGGTAATTGACGCCCACGTTCATGAGTTCCACAGCATCCAGCGCGCTGCGCCCCAGGTGAGGCGATTGGGCAGCGTGCGAGGCCCTGCCATGAAAAATGAACTTGGCCTGAATGTTGGCAAGCGTGCTCTGGCTGAACACGCCGGTGAAGCTACCCGGGTGCCAGGTCAGCGCCGCGTCTACATCGTCGAACACGCCTGCACGCGCCATGAAGGTCTTGCCCGAGCCGCCCTCCTCCGCCGGGCAGCCATAAAAGCGTATGCGTGCCTTTGCACCGGTAGTTTGCAGATGCGCTTGCAGGGCTATGGCCGCGAAATGTGCCGAAGTGCCCAGCAAGTGGTGACCGCACCCATGGCCTGCCATACCAGGACTGTCGACGGAGGGCGTGCACACCAAGGCGCCACTTTGCTGGTTCAGCCCGGACAGGGCGTCATACTCGCCCAGAAACGCGATCACCGGCCCCGCATCGCCCCACTCTGCCAAGAAGGCAGTTGGTATGTCGGCCACGTTCCGGGTAATTCGAAAGCCGAAGCTGGCCAGGGCATCCATGTGCAACTGCGCCGAAGCGGTTTCCGCGTAGCGCAATTCCGCCAACGACCAGATCTTGTCCGCAAGCGCCGCCATTCGCGGCGTCTCTCGGGTGAAAAATCTCTGCAATTCGTTCATGAATACCTCATGAGAAACAAAACTTTGAAAGTCCCAAACAGCGTCCAACATTCCTGCTTTTGTAGGAGCGGCTTCAGCCGCGAAGGGTCACCGTCATCAATGGCGTCTTGCGCTCCGAAGGAAACCAATCGCGGCTGAAGCCGCTCCTACAAGCAAACCCTGATTGTTTCTTTCCGGAACGCCGGGCGCCGAAAGGACCCTGGGAAGCTCTTTAGCCAATGCCAATGCCAACTGCTTCCGCCAGGAGGCAGTTGGATCGGGGACGTGATCGCACCAACCCCTCGTTTACTCAGGCTTGACGCCCGCTTTGTCCAGCAAGACCTTATTGCTTTGAGTCTGCGCAGCGATTTCCGCAGCAAATTTGCTCTGATCCATTTCAATGGCAGAAGCACCGAGGGTTTTCAAACGCTTTTGCACGTCAGGCAGGTGAGCAGCCTTGATCGCGGCTTCCTGCAACTTCTTGACTACGGCAGGAGGCGTGCCCTTCGGCGCCACAATTCCGAACCAACTGATACCCAACTGGTTCAGCTCGTCGTAGCCCAATTCTTTGAACGTAGGAACGTTGGGCAAGTCGGCTGTTCGCCCATTGCTGGCCACCGCCACTGGAATGAGCTTGCCGGCTTTGATATGAGGCATGACTGAAGGCAACTGATCCGGCATGAATTGCACCAAACCTGCCAGGGCATCGTTGAGTGCAGGGCCATTGCCACGGTAGGGAACGATCTGGATTTCAGTTTTCAGGGTTTCGTTGAAAGACGCCAGCAGCAGGTGCCCCAGCGTGCCAAGCCCCGGCACCGCGCCACTGACTTTGCCGGGCTGCGCCTTCACCTTGGCGATAAATTCATCGAAGTTCTTCACGCCAAGATTAGGGTGCACGGTGTACACAGAAGGAACCGTGACCAGCTTCGCCACCGGGATCAGCTTGTCACCCAGGTTCTCGGCCCTTTTGTAGAGCAGCGGATTGATGGTGAGTGTGCTCACGGTTGCCATACCGATGGTGTAGCCATCGGGCGCTGCCTGGGAGACAGCCTCTGTACCAATCATTCCGCCAGCGCCCGCCCGGTTGTCCACCACGATCGGCTGGCCCAGCGTGCTGCGCATGCCTTCGGCGAGCACACGAGCGACCACATCTGTCGAACCACCAGAGGCGAAGGGCACGATCAGTTTGACGGGTTTCTTGGGAAAAATATCGGCAGCTTGCGCCACATGCGGCATGGCCAGCGTGGCGGAAAAAGCGGCTACTGCCAGAGCTTTGAAGCTTTGGCGCAAAGTGTCGCGGCGAGTCTTGAGCATGAGGGCGTCCTCCGGGTTGAGTCACTGGGGAGATAAAGGGGTATGCGCCAAGCGCTGCACGTGTCATGCAGGTGCCACATATGCAGGGAATAATAAAAACGCCAAACCTTGTGTGCACGCCATTTTTCTGACACGCCATAAGCATTACCGATAGCAGGGAATCAGCGTGAATAACCAGTTCCCAGGGATCAAGCCCCGAGGAGCTGAGGATCCGAAACCGCCTTACCGAACAGCTGTGAAGCCCGATGAGCTTCGCCAAAGCTCGAGCATCTCCAACAGGAGTGCTGGTGCCGCATCGCTGCTGCGTGCGACACCCAGGTCAGCGAGCCTCAAGGCATGCTGATTCACCTGAATGTCCAGAATACAGATACCGGGTGAAACCGCACCGTACCCAAGCGCAGCCAGGACACTACGTGGCACCAGTGAAACTGCTCCCGGCGCGCTCAGCATGCCCTGAAGCACCGGCAAAGATACAGTGGACAAGGGAAACCAGTTGGCCTGCGGCAACTGCGGCAATACCTCGCGCTCGAAGATGTCACGCACGGCGATACTGGTTGTGGGCAGTATCCAGTGTGCGTCGCTCAACGATGCGAGTGGCAACCGCTTGATACTTGCCAAAGGGTGGTGGCTCGCTGCCACGAAAACTGCTTGATCTGACAGAAGCGAATCAAATACGAACGAATCTGGAAGCAAAGGAGGCTGCCTGCAAAACACCGCATCCAGCCCGCCACTGACAAGCAGCGGAAGCAGTCGCGAGCCTTCGCCTTCCTGAATGTCAATATGCACCTGCTGCGCCTTCAGCGCGTAGAACTGCAAAAGCAAGGGCGCCAGAATTGAATGTGCCGCGGCCGGAATTGCGCCTAGCCTGAGCGCTGCGGATGCACCTATGCGTATGGAAGCCAGAGTTTCTGAAACATCCTCCAGTTCGCTCATCACTCCACGGACGGTGTCGATCAGTGCCTGCCCTGCCTGTGTCGTGCGTATGCCGCGCGAATGGCGTTCGAACAGGCGCATGTCCAGTACGCGCTCCAGCTCGGCCAGCGCCTGCGTCGCCGCGGACTGACTCATGCCCAGATGAGCCGCAGCCTTAGCGATGGAACCACACTGCTGTAGAGCCAGAAGCAATTGCAGCTGGCGCAGGCGCACATGGTTCGTCATGCGCGAAAAAAGCACCCTGCCTTCAGGCTGACGTGGAGTAGCCATCAGGGCACCTGAACTGCCTCAAAGGGACCAGGTTCGGGCCATGCTTGGCCGCTTCGAGAACTCCTGGTACCAACGCGCCGTGGTCGCATGGCCAGCTCGCCAATCAAAATCGGGAAAACGAATATCCAGATACCAAAGAGCGCAACCGACGGTGATGGCGCCCATATCCACGCGACCCGTCAGAAGATCCGGGTGCGCATCAAGGTATGCCAGTGATGTTTCGCACTTATCCAGTTGAGCAGCTCGCCATTGAGGCCATTTGAGCTCGTCGGGGCGAGCAAGATCTTCATACCTTGCAATGATCGCGGCGTCCAGCATGCCGTCGCCCATCGCTTGCAAGGTCAAGGTTTGCCAGCGGCTGGCACCCGTAGCAGGAATCAGCGAGCCACCAGCCATGTCGTTCAGGTATTCGCAGATCACCCGGCTGTCGTAGAGCACCTGGCCATCGTCTGTATGGAGTGTGGGAATTTTCCCAAGTGGGTTGACGGCGATGACGCTCTGGTCTCGATTGACCGGATGCACATTGCACGGCAGCAGCTCAAGCCGATCATCAAGCCCCAACTCGCAGGCGGCAACCAGACACTTTCGGACGTAGGGCGAAAACGGTGAGAACAGGATTTTCATTCAGCAACCTCGCAATGACGGGATGCGCTCATTATGAGTGCAGCGCACTGCCCGAGGATGCATTTCCCTGGATCGGTACCTTCGTCCTATTCAGACAGCAGGCGCCTTATTCTTGACGCTCCACCCCTAACCTGCCCTACGATGGAGCCATGCGCGATTTTTTTCCAGATCAGATCACTGCAGACCCAAGCCGATGGAAAATCCGACCACTTCTGCATGCAGACCTTGACGGCCTGATGCAGGTCCAAGATGCCTGCTACGGGGCCAACTACATGGAGAGCCTGGAGGTTTATCGCTCTCGTCTGGCGTGCCCAGCGCAATGTTCGCTGGTCGCCGTGCAAGACGATGTGGTTCTAGGCTATCTCGCCGCATACCGCTCGACCCTGGGCAGCGTCACGCCCTTGCACGGCGAGTTTGCGATCCACCCTCAACCGGACACCCTTTATCTGCACGACATGGCTGTCGACCCCACTGTGGCCGGACTGGGCCTGGCAACTGCATTGTTCGCGGCGATGTGGAAGGAGGCGCGGGCCTGGTCGCCCCGCTTTTCCGCTCTGGTGTCAGTGCAGGGCTCTCAGAATTATTGGCGTTGTAAGGGCTATGAACCACACACCGACTTATCTTCCGCAAATAGAGAGAATTTACGGGGCTACGGGAACGACGCCGACTACATGGCCAGGCCGTACGGACCTGCGCACACCTGAACCCAAGCAAATAGTTTCCCCTTCATTGATTTTGGAGATTGGAGGCACTACGTGCAAACCCAACGTCGTTGTTCAAGCTGGTTCGACCTGCAACGTCGACACATGATTGCCCGTCTGAGGGATAACGCCACAGGTCGATTCCATCGAAACGGGACTGCCTTGAGCGCCTGTTGTCGAATCCGGAAGCGAGGTCTCCGAGTGTTGTGCTCAGCAGTGCCACGCCCATGACCTCTCACCAGCTTCCAGCGCTGAAAGGCGGAGCACTGGCATTGCTGGCCGCTGTGTTGTTCGGGGTCAGCACACCGCTGGTACAAAGGCTAGGCCTAGGCATCGGACCATTCACGACGGCCGCACTGCTCTACGTCGGAGCCGCTTTCATCGGCGCTCTCACGCGTCAGCCTGTGGGCCGGGAAGCGCGCGTGCTGCGCTCGGACGTGCCGCGCTTGCTCGCGATGGCGCTCTTCGGAGCTGTCGTGGGCCCTGTGGCCCTGGCCTGGGGCTTGCAACGCACGAGCGGCACAGGTGCTTCGCTCATGCTAACGCTAGAGGCGCTGTTCACGGCAGTGCTGGCGTGGCGCCTCTACCACGAGACCATGGACCGCAGGGTCTGGGCAGCTGTGCTGCTTCTGCTCGCTGGCGGGCTTGCACTGGTACTGGACCAAAGCCAGAGCGGCAGCAATCAAGCCTGGGGCCTGATAGCGGTCATGGTAGCGACCGCCGCCTGGGGTATGGACAACACGCTTTCGAGAGCATTGGCCGAACGCGACCCCGGGCAAGTGGTGCTGTTCAAGGCGTTGCTGGGTGTTGCAGCGACGACGATGACGGCTTGGCTGACGGGTGAGCCGACTCCAGGAGTTCTGGCTGCCCTGGGCCTGATGGCCGTGGGTGCAAGCGGCTATGGCTTAAGCCTACGGTTTTATCTACTTGCGCAGAGGGCGTTTGGCGCGGCACGCACAGGCTCGGTCTTCGCCTTCGCACCCTTCATCGGAGCGGCACTGGCGATCATCTTGGGGGACCGCTCAGGCGGATGGGGACTATGGCTGGGCGGCATACTCATGCTGCTGGGCGTGATCGTTCACCTGATGGAAAATCACCGCCACGAACACCAGCACGAGGCCCTGGAACATGTGCACGCTCACACGCACGATGACGGACACCATGACCACGTTCATGACCCCATGCCCGTTGGTCCGCACAGCCACGCTCACGTGCACCATCCGATACGGCACAGCCACGCGCACGTACCGGATGCCCATCACTCACATAGGCACTGATGATCAGGCGCCGACCATTTCAAAGCTCTGCTTCTCCCAGCTCCTGCCAGGAATGGCTTCGATGAGCTGACGTGTGTAGTCATTGCTGGGTCGGTAGAAGATATCCGATGCATACCCTAGCTCAACCAACTTGCCCTTTTGCATCACCGCAATGCGGTCGCAAATCTGTGCGGCGACGCGCAAATCGTGGGTAATGAAAATAACCGCCAGGTTGAGCTTACGACTGATGCCGCCCAACAGTTCCAGCACCTGCGCCTGAATGGACACATCGAGCGCCGACACGGCTTCGTCGGCGACCAGCACCTTGGGCTTGAGTGCCAGTGCGCGCGCAATGCCAATTCGCTGGCGCTGGCCACCCGAAAACTGGTGCGGGTACCGATCTGCAGCGTCGCCCCCAGCCCCACGAGCTCGAGCAATTCGCGGGCTTCGGCCCTGGCCTTGGCCGGATCTTCACCAAAAGCGATGGGGCCCTGAGCTATCGCCTCACCCACGCGGTGGCGAGGGTTGAGCGACGCATAAGGGTCCTGAAACACCATCTGAATGTCTCGTCGATGAGGACGATGCTCCAGCGATGACACGCCCAGCAGCTCACTCATTCCCAGCTTGATGCTTCCTCCATCGGGGGTGTTCAAGCCGACGATAGTGCGGCCCAGCGTGGACTTTCCGGAGCCGGATTCACCAACTACGCCAAGACATTCACCGGCGTGCAGGGTGAGCGTGACATCGTCAAGCGCCTTCACGGCACGGCCACCCTTCTTGCCGAAGGTCATCTGCAATTCGTTCACGGTGAGCAGCGCCACATCGAAATCGCGCGCCGGCTTATCCTGCGGCAAGTGGGGCACTGCATTCAAAAGCGCGCGTGTGTAGTCGTGACTGGGCGAGTTCAAAATGGTGCTGGCATCGCCTTGCTCAATCAGATCACCTTGTCGCATGACGACAATGCGGTCAGCGATGTCGGCCACGACTCCAAAATCGTGGGTAATGAACATGACCCCAATATTCAGGCGCTGCTGCAGCTCCTTGATGAGGTGCAGAATCTGCGCCTGTGTGGTGACGTCGAGCGCGGTGGTTGGTTCATCCGCAATGAGCAAATCAGGCTCCAGCGCCAGAGCCATGGCAATCATGACGCGCTGGCGCTGCCCACCCGAAAGCTCGAACGGGTAGGCCCTCACAATGTCCTGAGGGTTCGGCAGCAGCACCGACTCGAACAGATCCACCACGCGATTGCGGCGCTCGGCCGCTCCCATTTTGGTGTGGAGCTCCAGCACTTCTTCAACCTGGGCACCGACACGCATGATGGGGTTCAAAGCCGTCATGGGCTCCTGGAAAATCATTCCAAGCTTACGGCCACGCAGCTTGCGGTGCGAATCCTCATCCAGCTTGACGAGATCCTGCCCGCGATACAGCAACTGGCCTGAGGTGATGGTTAACTGGCCCTTGGGCATGAGGCCCATCACGGCATGCGAGGTGACTGACTTGCCCGAGCCAGATTCGCCCACAATGCAGACGATCTCGTTGGCATGAACATCAAAAGATATGTTGCGTACGGCAGTCTTGGTGGATAACGCGTCGCCGATGGCGACCGTAAGGTCGCGCACACTCAGCAGCGGCGTACTTTCTTGAGGAACTGACGTCATTTTGTGTTGCTCCGGCCATTGAGTTTCGGGTTAAAGGCGTCGTTGAGTGCTTCGCCGATCAGGCTCAGGGCCAGCACGGTCAGCATGATCGCCACGCCAGGAAATACGCTCATCCACCAGGCGTCACGGATGACGCTGCGGCCAGCGCCGATGATGTAGCCCCAGCTCATCAGGTTGGGGTCGCCCAGGCCCATGAAGCTCAAGCCAGACTCCAGAAGAATGGCCGAGGCAGTCATGAGCGAACCCATCACGATCACAGGAGCCAGGCTGTTGGGAAGAATCTGAGTGAAGATAATGCGCCCGGACGACTGCCCCGACAGGCGTGCAGCCTGCACGAACTCACGTGAGCGCAAGCTCATGAACTCCGCACGCACCAGGCGCGTCAACGCGGGCCAGGAGACAATGGCGACCGCCACCACAATGGTGGTGATTGAGGGCGTCAGCACCGCCACCAGTACCACTGCCAGCAAGAATGTGGGAATGGTCTGAAACAGCTCGGTAATCCCCATGATGAACTGATCCACCTTGCCGCCGCTGTACCCGGCCAGCGCACCCAGGGTCACGCCGATCACAGCCGCCACCATGGTGGAGATAAAACCCAGCATGAGCGAGACACGAGCGCCGTGGGCAATGCCCGCTGCAATGTCGCGCCCCAGCGTGTCCGTGCCCAGAAGCGAGCCTTCGGTCAGCGGCGGCATAAACGGGCCGTTGACCATGTCCCAGGGGTTGCCCGGATAAAAGACAGGTGCCAGCAATGCCAGCAGGAACATCAGCGCCAGCACAAAGAGGCCAATCACGCCTCCCTTGTGGCGGGCATAGGCTTTGATGAATGCGTTCATTTCAGTTCAATGCGTGGATCGACGATGGAATAGACAATGTCAGTGAGGATGTTCATCACCACGACAATGACGGACGCAATGAAGAACACGCCCAGCAACACGGCATAGTCGCGCTGCATCAGAGCGTCAAATGCGAGGCGGCCAATGCCCGGCCAAGCGAACACGGTTTCAATCAGGACCGCGCCACCAATCAGGCTACCCGCCTGCAGGCCCGCAAAGGTGATCACGGGCAGGAGGGCATTGCGAAGTACGTGCCGGCGTATGACCATGCCTTCAGGCATGCCCTTGGCGCGTGCGGTCTTCACGAAATCCATGTGACTGACCTCGAGCATTGAGGCACGGGTCAAACGAGCGTAGATCGCCATGTAGAAAAGGCCGAGTGTCAGCGCCGGAAGAATCAGGTGATGGCCGATGTCCAACATACGCGCCCACCCCGTGTATCCGGCACCCACGGTTTCATAACCAAAGGGAGGGAGCCATCCGAGGTTCACCGAAAACAGCAGCACCATCATCAGGCCGATCCAGAAGCTAGGGGTGGCATAAAACAGCATGGCAACGGTACTGATGACGGAGTCACCCCACTTACCCACCCTCAATGCCGCCTGTACGCCCAGAAAAATCCCTGCCGCCAAAGCCATCACGAAGGCAGCCAGAGTCAGCAGCAGGGTCTGTGGCAAATGAGCCAGAATGAGATTGAGCACCGGTTCCTGGCGAACCATGGAAAAGCCCAGGTCCAGCGTGGCCACATCCCCAAGGTAGTTGCCCAGTTGCGTCAGGATCGGCTTGTCCAGCCCGATATCAGCACGGATCTTCGCTACTGTTTCAGCGTCTGCAGCGCCGCTCATGCCGGCCAGAAGTTCGGCAGGGTCACCCGGCGCCGCGCGCACCAGAAAGAAGTTGAAGATGGCGATCACGGCAAGTACCACGAGGGACTTGATCAATCGCCGGCCTAGGAATCGAGCGGTGTCTTTCATCTCACTGACTCACTCGTGTTACTTCGACAGCCAGGCTTCGGCGTACGAGCCGGCGTAACCCAGGCCTGTGGTGTACGCGTTGTTCACGCGCTTGTGGAAGAACGTGGTGCCCAGGGTGTCATACATCCACATCACAGGCACGTCTTCAACAATTTGCTGCTGAATCTGGGTGTACAAGGCTTGACGTTCTGCGTCAGGTGCCTCGGCCGCCTTGGCGAACAGTTCGTCAACCTTGGGGTTGCTGTACTGCGAAGTGTTGCTGAACATCAGACCCTTCTTGATGTTCGAACTGATGTAGGTACGCGCTACTCCGATAGCTGGGTCGCCATACTGGAACACACCGTTACCTGCCATGTGGTAATCATGATTGCCAACGCGGCGCACCCAGGCACCCACGTCCGCGGACTCCAGGTTCACCACGATGCCCACCTTGGCCAGTGACATCTTGAAGTACTCGGCCTGACGGCGATAGTTTTCACCATAAGGCAGGGCGATGAAGTTGACGTTGGCGCGCACACCCTTGGCGTCAGGCTTCAGGCCCATTTCGTCGAGCAAGGCGACAGCCTTCTTGGGGTCGAAGTTGTACTTCTTGACGTTGGAGTCGTAAAAGCGTGTGTTGTGGTGAATCGGTCCAGTCGAAACCTTCCCCTGGCCGAACACGATTTTGTCGAGCAGAAACTGGCGATCCACAGCGTGCATCACGGCCTGGCGGAAGCGCTTGTCGTTCATCGGAGCCACTGCCGTGTTGAACTCCACCCAGTTCATGGTCGACCAGTACTCGCCGCCGTCCATCGAAGTCTTCAGGTGCGGAAGCTTACTCACGCGGGCGATGTCCACAGGGTCCACGTCGCCAGGAATGGCTTGCAGCACGGTGCCTTGCTCAATCGCCAGGCGACGCGAGGCTGCGTCTGGAATCACGCGGTAGGTAATACCGTCGAGGTACGGCAGGCCCTTGCGCCAGTAGTCAGTGTTCTTGGCAAGTTCAACGTGCGAACCCCGCACCCACTTGACGAACTTGAATGGCCCCGTACCGACGGGCGCATTGTTGTATTCATTCTTGCTGAGCTCGGTGCCCTGATACAAGTGCTTGGGCAAAATCGCGCCGCCACCAATGTCATGCGCAAACAAGAATGCCGAGTAAGGCTTCTTGAGCTTGAAAACCACGGTGTCTGCATTGGGCGCGGACAGATCTGCCACGTTCTCCATCAAAGTACGTGTGCGTGCCGTGTTCGCCAGGATTTCTTTGTAGGTGAACACCACGTCAGCCGAACTGAATGGCTTGCCGTCATGCCATTTCACACCCTTTTGAAGATTGAAGGTGTAGGTCAGGCGGTCGGGGGACACCGTCCAGGATGCTGCCAAGCTAGGCATCGGCTCCAGCTTCTTGGAGTATTGCAGCAGGCTCTCGTAGATCTTGCCGGCAACCATCTGTGTGCCTTGCACTTGCTGCAGTGCCAGGTTCAGGCTGGGAGGCTCTGGAAACAGAATCGCAGTCAATACACCGCCATGAACTGGCTGAGATTGAGCCAGCACCGGCAAGGCGATGCCCATCATGGAAGCGGCACAGGCCATGCTCAGCACGACGCGGCGGGGCAGAACAAATTCACTCATCAAATAAAACTCCAGGTTGAGATGAAAAACAGGTTGGATCAGGCGATGCGGCCAGGCAGCGGGTTCAGGCCACACCATTGCGCAATGAACAAGGCGTACACCGCCGTCACGCGTTGCAGACTTTCAAGCGAGACCCACTCGTCAATGCCATGCGCGGAGCTCCCTTTGGGGCCATAGCAGGTGGAAGGAATGTTTCCGTAGAGGTGAAAAAACTTCACATCGGTCGTGGCGGCAATGGCCCAGGATTCGGGCTGCACCTTGTGCATCGTTTCATGGCAGGCCATCAAGGTTTTGATGACGGGCTCCTCCATGTTCACGACCAGGCCGTCGCCCTGAAAGCCCTCGTACTTGACCTCATAGTTGACGCTTCCCGACTTGGGGTGACGGGCATGCGCTTCCTTCAGGAAGGCCTCGACCTCTTCCTTGATTTCAGCGACCTTGCGACCCGGGTAGTAGCCAATGCGCAAATCTGCGCGCGCGAAAGTGGGCACCGAGGAAGTCCACTCGCCCCCTTGGAGCTTGCCCAGATTGAAGTTGATCGGGTGCTGATGGTTGCAGTACAGGGGGTGGCGGTTGGAGGCCGCGTTCCAATGCCGCTCCAGCGCACGAAGCTCATCCACCAGGTACTGCGCAAACTCCAGGGCCGCGACGCCGTTATGCGCCTCCGATGCATGCACCGGTACGCCGAAAGTTTCGATGTGCAGCCACAGCACACCCAGTTGTGCGCACATCACCCCCTCTTGCGAAGGCTCGGGAATCAACGCTGCATCGGCCGTGTAGCCTTCCACCAGGCAAGCCAGCGCGCCATTGCCTGTGCATTCTTCTTCGATCACCGACTGCAGATAGACCGGCGCTGCGGGCTCGAAGCCCATACGATTGAGGGCCTTCATCGCCATCGTGTAGGCCACGATGCCGGCCTTCATGTCGTTGGAGCCACGGCCGTAGAGGCGGTCGCCATCTACGCGCGGCTGGAACGGGGGAGTCGTCCACATGCGTTCGAAACCCACCGGCACCACGTCGATGTGCCCATTGAGAATCAGCGACTTGCCCTTGGTCTCACCTGCCGGCATATGCACGCCCACCACATTGGTGCGACCGTCATAGGACACGATGGACGGGGAGTACGCCGGGTGCTTGCGAATTTTCTCCTCGTCGATCTGGAACTGATCGATCTTCAGGCCCATGCCGCGAAACACACCTGCCATGTAATCCTGGGCAGACTGCTCTTCGCCGAGCAGGGACGGGTGGCGTACCAGGTCCGACAGCATCTGTACGGCGTCGTCGCGTTGTGCGTTGACCGCATCCAGAATCTGCTGCTCCGTCGGGAGGGATGCCAATGTCTGAGTCATGTGGACTAACTTTCTCTTGCTGGGTTGGAAATGGGTTGTTTGATAAAACGTGCGGCAATGGCGCAGCCGGCAGCCATCACGCCGCCATGGTTGCCAAGGCGCTAATTCGTGTTCAGGTCACGTTCAATCAGGGGGAGCGCTTGCGTGCCACTCGCTTCCGGACTGGTGCAACCTCCGCTGCCGCCTTGGATCCAGCTCGCTTGGCCGGCGGCTCCTTGGTGACACGTGGCTGAGGAGAAGGCGCACCCAACAAGTCGAGACCATCGGCGTGTTGCGCTATCACGTGCGCTGTCAATTGCCCGAGCGCCTCGTCGAACGCCTTGCGCAGATCAGGCCGAAGGACAGACATCACGGCGTCTGTGGCGTCCAGCACGTACTGGTGCGCGCGATCTGCAACTCCTTTGCCTTTGCGCGTCAGCTCGAGCGCCACCTGACGTGCGTCTTGCTGGCCGATCTGTCGTTGAATGAGACCTGCACGCGTCAAGGCCGTTACCGCTTTGGAGACCATCGTCTTCTCCATGAATGACAGCTCCAC